>NZ_JAICYI010000027.1 GCF_025934275.1 Phenylobacterium sp. | reverse complement strand
CGGCGCCTCCCCCCGCACAGCCCCAAGCCGCGCCGCGCGCCGCTGCGCCCGAACCCGCGCCGCGAGCCGCCGCGAAGCGGCCGCTGCGGCGGGCCGTGGCGGCGAAGCCCGCGCCGGCCTCGCCCGCCCCGGCTCCGACCGCTTCAGCAGTTCCCGCCGCCGGCACGCCGCCGCCGCTGATCATCGTCCCGCCGGCCGCGGCGCCTGCCCCCGCGCCCGTCCAGACCGCTCCCGCAGCGCCGCCGCCCGCCGCGCGGCCGCCGCCGTCCGACCCGAACGCGCCGATCGCCCACCACACGCCCGAGTAGGCCAGGCCGGCGGACCTTGACCGGGCGCTTCCGCGCGCATATTGTATGAATGTATGAATACACAACAGCAACTTATCCTCGACGCCCTGCACATCGAACCCAACGGGGTTCCGATCTACGTGCAGCTGCGCGAGCAGGTGCTGGGAGCGATCGGCGCGGGCTTCCTGAAGCCCGGCGACCAGATGCCCACGATGCGGCAGGTGGCGATCGCGCTCAGGGTCGACCTGAACACCGTCCGCCATGCCTACGACGAGCTCGAGCGGCTGGGGACGCTTCGGCTGGAACGCGGACGCGGCAGCTTCGTGGCCGAACCCGCCGCCCCTTCGAAGCACGCCGAGGCCGCCGAAAGGCTCGCCCGCCAGACGCTCGCAAAGGCGGCGCAGGCGGGCGTGCGGACCGAACATCTGTTGGAACAGATCGCGGCGCTGGCCGCGAAGAAGGAGAATCTTCGATGAACGGCTTCCCCGGGACGGACTACCGGCCCAGAGGCGTCAGCGGCCCCGCCGCCCTGCTCTCCGCGCTCGCCTTTCTGCTCGGCGGGCTGATGATCTACGAGGCGGCGCGGACCGAGTCCTACGTGCTGCCGTGGGTCGGGGTGGCCCTGTTCGTCGTGGGCGTGCTGATCCCGATGTCGCTGAAGATGGCCAACCAGTGGGAGCGCGCCGTCGTGCTTAGGCTGGGGCGGCTGCAGAAGGTCGCCGGGCCCGGGCTGTTCGTGATCGTGCCCGTCATCGACCAGATCGCGACCTGGCTCGACCAGCGCATCCAGACGACGGAGTTCAACGCCGAGCAGGCGCTCTCGAAGGACACCGTGCCGGTGGACGTCGACGCAGTCGTGTTCTGGCAGATCCACGATCCGGAGCGGGCGGCGCTGGAGATCACCGACTATCGGTCGGCCATCGAACGGGTCGCGCAGACTTCGCTTCGGGAGATGGTGGGCTCCTCGCTGCTCTCGACCCTGCTCTCCGACCGGCAGAAGGGCGATGAGGTGCTGCGCGACCAGATCGGCCGCAAGACCGCCGAATGGGGCGTCACGGCCCACTCGGTGGAGATCCGCGACATCTCGGTCCCGGCTGCGCTGCAGGACGCCATGAGCCGCGAGGCCCAGGCGCAGCGCGAGGCCGCCGCGCGGGTGCACCTGGGCCAGGCCGAGCAGCAGGTGGCGCAGAAGTTCGTCGAGGCCGCCGAAATCTACGCCCGCTCGCCCGCCGCCCTGCAGCTGCGGGCCATGAACATCATCTACGAGACCACCAAGGAGCGCGGCGCGACCATCCTCCTGCCGAGCGCGATGGTGGATTCGCTGAATCCCGGCGGGATCATGGCGCTGGCCGGACTGGGCGGCGGCCCGGCCGCGCCCGCCGCGCCTGCGGGGCAGCCGGCCACCGCCGTGCCATCGACCCGCGGCCGGTCCCACCGGCGGGCGGGGTGAGATCTCCATGATCGCGGCGGGGTGGCGCGAGGCGCCGCGATGAGGTCCGGAGATTCCTCGCCGCCCGAGGGATGAAATCAGCTCGGCGGTTCGTTGGACGCGGCGGGACACCTCGGAGACATCCCCATGCGTGACACGACCCTTGGGTTCGCGAGCTTGGCGAGTTGCCTCGCCCTGGCGACGGCGGCCCACGCCGGCCCGGGCGGACACGGGGGATCGGGGGGATTTGGCGGCGGCCTGGGAGGCGGGATCGGCGCAATGCACAGCGGCTTCGGCGCCAGCGGCGGCCTCGGCGGGAGCATCGGCTCCGGCATCAGCGGCGCGGCCCAGGGACGTATCGGCGGCGGCGCCTCGGTGAACTCGGGCGCGGACCTCGGGCCGGGCGTCTCGGCCTCGGGTCGCGTCAACAGCCAGGGCGCGGCGCACGCCTCTGATGAAGGCCTCGAGCACGCCAGCCCGAATTCAGTGCTGAACTCCGCCGGCTCCGCCGCGAAGCCCGCCGACGACGAGGCGGCTGAGGCGGCCGGCGACGCCGACAATGACACCGCCAACAACCACCGCCGGGCGCATCGCATGGGTCCGACCCGCGCCTCGGCGCAGGGCGTCGCGCACTCGAACATCCGCGCGGGCCTCCGCACCGGCGGCTCGGCCCTCGCGTCGAACAGCCATCGGCGGTCGCATCGCATGGGTCCGTCGCACGCCTCCATCCACGGCACGGGCCACGCGAACACCCACGCGGGGCTCAGCGGCTCCGGCGGCTGATCCAAGAGACAAGGCCCCGCCGCCCGTCCCGGCTGGGCTTTCGTGGAGCGCCGGCGCACTTTCCCGTCCCTCAGCCGTCGGCGCGTCACCGGCCCTCTTCCTGGAGAATCCGGGGGGAGGGCCAATTTCTTGGGCGAGGTGCAGGTTGTGTTTCGCGCCCCACGGTAGCTATCGGACGCTGACGCTTTGCGGCGGCGGCGTTCAGGCTGTAGTCAGCCGGTCAGCGGATATTGGGCGTGAACAAGACGGTAGATGGTGATGCGTAACCTGCTGGCGGCCTGGACCGCGCTCGCCCTGATCGCCTGGGCGCCGACGGCCAGGGCGGCGCCCGCCGATCCCGCCGCCCAGCGGGTGGAGAGCCTGTGCGTGGGCGTGCTGGACGCGGTGAAGCAGGCCAAGGGCGCGGGCGTGCAGGCGCGGGCGCGCAAGATCCAACCGGTCATCGAGGAGAGCTTCGATATCGGCGTCATGGCGCAGTTCGCCATCGGGCCCACGGCCTGGGCCAAGGTGAGCCCGGCCGAGCGGGCCGCGCTGGTGGCCGCACTGACGAGGCACACCGCCGCGCGCTACGCGCAGGAGTTCGACAGCTACACCGGGCAGAAGTGCGTGGTGGATCCCGCGGTCCAGACCCGCGGGCCGGACAAGCTGGTGAAGTCGCAGATCGTCGAGCCGCACGACTCCTCGTCGGTGAATTACCGGCTTCGGCAATACAGCGGCGCCTGGAAGGTGATCGACGTCTACTACCAGGGGGTCAGCCAACTGGCCACCGAACGGGCCGACTTCGCGGGCGTGCTGGCCGCGGGCGGGCCGCCGGCGCTGGTCGCCAAGCTCAACGAGCTCACGGCGAAGATGCGCTGAGCGGCGGCGGGCCGGCGGCGGCCGCGACGCCCAGGATCGCGGGCTGAACGACGAGCGTCACAACCAGGATCCAGAACAGCGAGATCAGCAGCAGGACGCCCATGTTGGCCGTCCCCGGGTGCTGCGAGAGGCTGAGCGCGCCGAACGCGGCGCCGGTGGTGAGCGCGCTGTAGAGGATGGCGCGCGTGAGGCTGGAGGCCAGCAGCCGTCGCTCCCCCTTCAGCCAGGCGACCACGAAGTAGATGTTGAAGGAGACGCCGATCCCCAGCAGCAGCGGCAGGGCGATCAGGTTCTCCAGGTTGATGTCCTGGCCGGCGAGCACGCATGAGCCGACGGTCAGGACGGCGGCCAGCAGCACCGGCGCGAGGGTTAGCGCGACGGCCCTGGCGCTGCGCAACGCCACAGCGAGCAGGGCGGTGATCGCCGCGACCGACAGAATCGCCGCCTGGCCGAACGCGCCCAGGATCAGATGGCGGGTCTCCGCGACGTCGAGCGGCGTGCCGCTGGCCTGCGGGGCGGCCGCCTGCACCCGCTGGACGAAGCGGGCGAGCAGCCTGGGGTCCTGAGGATCGGATGGCAGGATCTCGATCCGCGCGCGGCCGTCCGGCGCGAGCCAGTCGCGCTTCAGCTCGGCCGGCAGGCTGTCGGGCGTCACCGGGGCGGCGGTCAGCATGGCGCGGACCTGGTCCAGCGCGGTCGGCAGCCCGCCCAGCAGCACCGTCTGCAGGCGCGCGCGCCCAGCCGCAGGACCGTCGGCCGCCGCGCGCAGCGCCGTGGCCAGGCGGGCGGCGTCGGCCGCGAGCGGACGGCCGTTCGGGCTGGCCGCGGCGGCGGCGAGCGCGTCGGCGGCGCGTCGCAGGCTCTGCGCCAGATCGGCGTCGCTGGGCGGCGACGAGACGTCGAACGGATTGATCGTGGGATCGAGCAGCAGGGCGGCGTCCTGGATGACCGCGAGCTTCGCAGGCTGGTCGGGCGGCACCAGGCTGTCGAGGGTGACGACCTGGCCCGCCCCCGGCAGCCTGGCGAGGCGGGCGGCCTGGGCGCGGGCGGCGGCGAGGTCGGGCGCCAGCACGTCGAGGCTGTTGGGATTGGTGTCCGGGTCGGCCGAGAGCTCGAGGAAGGTCGCCACCGACTCGGTCTTCGGGTCGCGGAGCCGCAGGGGATCGAAGTTGAACACGAGGCTGGGGGTCAGCGCGAGCGCCAGGATTCCGAGCACGGCGGCGGCGGCCAGGATCTCGCGGCGGCGGGCCTGCAGCGGCGCGTCGGCGCCGCGCAGGGCGGGCAGCCCCACCTCCTCGGCCGGGCTGCGGGCGGAAAGCCAGGCGAGCAGCGCCGGCAGGAAGGTGAGCGCCAGGAGGAAGGCGATCCCCATGCCGACGCCGGCGATCACGCCCAGCTCGGAAACACCCTTGTAGCGGGTCGGCAGGAAGGCGAGGAAGCCCAGGCCGGTGGCGGCGGCCGCCAGGGTGATGCCCCGGCCGGCCCCCGCGCCCGCCCTGGCGAGCGCGGCCGCGACGTCCGCCTCGGCCAGCGCTTCGGCCCGGTAGCGCACGCAGTACTGGATCGCGAAATCGACGCCCAGGCCCACGAACAGCGGCATGAAGGCCACCGAGATCAGGTTGAAGCGTCCGAACACCGCCAGACCGAAGGCCGCGGTGATCGCCAGCCCCGCCAGCACGGTCGCCACGATCGCGCCCACGATCTTCGGCGAGCGGACCGCGAAATAGAGGATGACGAGCACCACGCCCAGGGTCGCCAGGGCGATCGGGCCGGTGGCTTCCGACAGGGTCGCCAACTCGTCCTCGGCCATCGGGATCTCGCCGGTCAGGCGCAGGCTGATCCCGTGCGCCGGATCGAGCCGGAGCGTCCGGGCCTGGTCGCGGACCAGGGCGATCGCGGCCTCGCCCGGATCGGCGCGGCCGTAGTCGACCTTCGGGATCAGCTCGATGAACTGGCGGCTCTCGTCGAGATCGGACGGATGGCCGGTGATCAGCGGCCGCCAGGCGAAGAAGACCGGCTTGCCCGCCCGCGTCTTCGCAACGGCGTCGGCGATGGCCGCCAGCGGCGCCTTCATCGCGGCGGGATCGGCCTCCCCCGAGGCGACGGCTTCGGCCCCGGTGGTCAGGCTGGTCATCACGCCGCGCAGGCTGGGATCGGAGGCGACGGGGGCGAGCAGCGGCTGGGCGTTGATCAGCGCCGCGGTGGTCGCCCGCACCTGCGGTTCGGGAAGGAACAGAAGGCCTTCGCGGTCGAAGAACGGGCCTGCGCCCAGGCGCTCGACGACCTCGAACAGGTCGCGCCGGGGCCGCAGGGCGGCGGCCAGGCGCGCGGCGGCGGACTGGGCGAGCTCCGGCGTCTTGCCGTCGATCACCACGGTGATGTCGTCCCCCTCGATCGGGAAGGCCTGCTCAAGCGCCGCCTCGTGCGCCCGCCAGGGGGTGTCGGCCGGGATCAGCGCGGCGAGCTCGGTATGGATCGAGAACCGGGCGACGGCGTAGGCGCCCGCCAGGATGGCGACAAGCAGCGTCGCCAGCACCACCAGCCGCCGGCGGCGGCAGGCCGTGGCCACCAGGCTGGCGATGTGCGACCCGGCCACGCGCCCGCCTAGGGGTTGGACTGGGCCGGCGCGGGCGCGTCAGGCGGCTCGGGCGGGGGCGGCGCGGGCGGCTCGGGCGGGGGCGGCGCGGCCGACTCCGGCGGCGGCGGCGGCGGCGCAGCCGGGGTCGTGGGCGCGGCCGGCTCGGCGGCGGGCGGCGGCTCAGGCAGTTCGGGAAGGGTCTCCAGCGTCGCGTCGGGACCCTTGATCTCCGCCTCGCGCGACTGGAGGTAGACCGAGCGCAGCGTGGCGTAGGGATCGGCGGCGGTGCTCTTCAGCGCGCGAAGCTGCGCGTCGGCCTGCTCGCGGTCATCGAGCAGGTTGAGGCCCGTGCGGGCGATCCCGAACGCCTGCGCGCCCCCGAACTTCGTCCAGGACAGCGGATCGAGCACGAAGTCGACGCCGTCGCCGATGGCGTCGCGCACGGTGGTGGGGCCGAACACGGGCGCGAAGACATAGGGCCCGGGGGCGACGCCCCACCGCCCCAGCGTCGAGCCGAAGCCGTTGTCGTGGTGCGCCCAGCCGACGGTTCGCGCCGGATCGAACACCCCGGCGACGCCGACCGTGGAGTTGGCGACGAAGCGCGCGGCGGTCTTCGCGGCGGCCTTGGGCCGCGCCTGCAGCACGTCGTTCACGAACACCACCGGCTCGTCGAGGTTCTGCACGAAGTTGTGCACGCCCTGCCGAACCGGCCTGGGCGCAATGCGGCGATAGCCGGCGAGGATCGGATGGATGAGGCCATGGTCGATGGCGTCGCCGACACGGAAGAGGCCGCGGTTCACGCTTTCGAACGGATCGTGCCGGGCGGGGAGCGCGGCGGCTCCGCCGGGCGCGGGAAGGGGCGCGGTCGCGCACCCGGCGAGCAGCAGGGCGGCGGCAGCGGCGGCCAGAGCCGAGCGGACCGCAACCTCTTTGACCTGACGCACCGCGCCTCCGTTCGCCAAGCGGCGCCGCAACGAGACCGGCGGGCGCCCGGACCTTCTGACATATCTTGAGCTGCGCACGAAAGGCGGCGCGACGATCCTGCTCAAATCCGCACGGCTATCCGGCGGCCGGATTTTGGGCTCTGCTGCGGGCTCGATCGCATGACGCCGCCCAGCCCTCATCCCGCGCCCCGCATTCCGGCCGCCGAACACGCCATCGACGCGGAGCTGGTGCGCGCGCTGCTGGCCGAACAGAGGCCGGAGCTCGCGCGGCTTCCGATCGCGCTCGCCTCGGAAGGCTGGGACAACGCCATCTTCCGGCTGGGCGCGGAGCTTGCGGTCCGACTTCCGCGCCGGCAGCTCGGGGCCGCCCTGCTGCTGGTCGAGCAGCGGTGGCTGCCGCAGATCGCGCCCCGGCTGCCGCTCGCCACGCCCGCGCCGGTGTTCGCCGGCGCGCCGGGCTGCGGCTATCCATGGCCCTGGAGCGTGATCCGCTGGCTGCCGGGCGCCTCGGCCGAGCGCGCGCCGCTGAAGGCCGACCAGGGGGAGCGCTGGGGCGCGTTCCTGAAGGCGCTGCACCGCCCCGCCCCGCCCGAGGCGCCGTTCAACCCGTACCGCAGCATTCCGCTGACCGAGCGGGCCAAGGTCTCCGGCCCGACGCTGGAGCGGCTGGCGGCGGCGCGGCCCGACCTGGTCGACGCCAGAATCCTGGGCATGTGGGCCGAGGCGCTGGCGGCGGAGGCCGACCTTGCGCCCGCCTGGATCCATGCCGACCTGCATGCGCGCAACGTGATCACCGAGCAGGGCGTGCTGGCCGGCGTGATCGATTGGGGCGACATGTGCCGCGGTGATCCCGCCATGGATCTCTACAGTCTCTGGATGGTGCTGCCGGGCGCCGCCGCGCGGGCCGCGGCGCTGGCGGCCTACGGTCCGGTTTCAGGGGCGACCTTGCGGCGAGCCCGCGGCTGGGCGATCGCCATGGGCGCCGTGATCCTGGAGAGCGCCGCCGAGCAGGACCCGGCGTTCGCCGCCGCGGGCGAGCGGGCGCTCAGGAGCCTGCAGGCCGAGGCCGGCTAAGCGGCCCTTCTCCGCCTGCGGGAGAAGGATGACGGTCCCTAGGCCGGCTCGGCGACCTTGCGGGGGGCGGGGGCGTCGGCGGCGACGCCCAGGTGGCGGGCGAAGAAGCGCTCCCAGCTCGCGCCCTCGAAGGCGGGGATCTCCATGTGGCCGCCGGGATTGACGTGCATGGTCTTCTCCTTGGCGGCGAAGGCGTCGAACAGGGCGACGCCGTTCTCGCGCGGGGCCACGGCGTCGTCCCACTGGAAGACGAACTCGACGGGAATGGTGATCTTCGCCGCCGCCTCGGCCATGTCGGTCGCGCCCGGGCGCAGGCCCGCGAGGCCGAAGACGGCGCAGGTGATCCTGGGCTGCTGGGAGACGAACGGCACGCCTATCGCCGTGCCCATGGAGACGCCCCAGTAGCCCACCGGCCCCCCCGCGCCGACGAATTCGAGGCTCTGCGCCGCATCGAGGGCCGCATTCCACTCCGGCGCCGCCTGGCGCGTGCGCTCGGCCATCCGCGCGAGGCGCTCAGGCGTCCACGCGGAGGTGACCTGGCCGGTCACCCGCGCGGCGGTCTCGGCCATGTTGCGGGCCGACTCCTCGCGCGAGATGCGGTCGCCGTGGCCGGGCGCGTCGATGGCGAGCGTCGCGTAGCCGAGGTGGCGCGCATACTGCTCGGCGCGGATCCGCAGCGAATCGATCTTCTTGTGCTGCGAGCCGCCGTGGCCCATCAGCACCAGCGGCCTGGGCCCCTTCGCGCCCTCCGGCGACCAGATGACGGCCGGCACGCGTTCGCCGGCGACGGTCACCTCGAACGAATGCCGCGCGACGCCGCGCTCGGCGCGATCGAACTTCAGGTCAGTCATCGTAGCCTCCGAACCAATTGTGCTTCCAGGCCCAGGCCGCCAGCGCGACCATCAGGAGGCCGCCGAACAAGAGGGTCAGCTCGAGGGGCAGGACGTCGGGGCCCGACCCCCTGCGGCTGGCCATGCGCCCGACGCCCGTGGCGACGGCGAACGCCACGACGAGCAGGATGAACCGCTCCCGGTCGGTGAGCTTGCGCATGCCGCGCTCAGCCCGCCGGCACCGGCGCCTTGGACAGGTCCACCGAGCGTGCGCCATAGCGGGCGGTGAAGGCGGCGGTGTCGATCTCCTCCAGCTCGATCTCGCGGGCCATCACCTTGGCCTTCCATTCCTCGTGCGCCGGGATGTTGGCGTGGAACTCCGGCATGACCTCGCGGGCGAACAGCTCGAGCGAGGCGCAGATGTCGGCATGGCTGTTGCGGCCGGCCTGGTTGAGCAGGATCACCTGGTCGATGTGGCTCTGCTCGAACTTGCGCAGCTTGCGCCGGATCGTCTCCGGACTGCCGATCAGCCCGCCCGCGAGCGCCGCGGCGGCGGCCTCGGGATTGGCCCGCTTCCACTTGCCGTACTCCTCCCACATGTCGACCGTGCCGGGCGGCGGGCGCTTGCGGTCGGGGGTGTTGTAGTAGCGCAGGCAGAACTGGAAGAAGGTCGCGCCGTCGGCCTTCTCGCGCGCCTCCTCATCGGTCCTGGCGCACATGAACATCGAGACAAGCGCGATGTTCGGGTTGATCGGGTAGTCGGCGAGCTTGGAAAGCCGCTTGGTGATGCCGTTGTAGTAGGCGTGCACCCAGGCGTGGGCCGCGTCCGCCGAGACGAACTGGAAGCCGAGCGCGCCGAGCCCCTTCTCGCCGGCGTAGGCGATGGTCGGCAGCTGCGAGCAGGCCGTCCAGAGCGGCGGGTGCGGCTTCTGGCGGGGCTTCGGCAGGACGTTGCGCGGCGGGAAGTCGAAATAGGGCCCTTTGTACGAATGGTTCTGCTTGGTGAACATCGGGACCAGGCAGCGGACCGCGTCCTCGAAGATCGCCCGCTTCTCCGAGAACTCGACGCCGAACGGCTCCAGCTCGGTGAGCGAGGCGCTTTCGCCCATGCCGAACTCCACCCGGCCGTTGGAGACCAGGTCCAGCGCGGCGACCTGGGCCGCCAGCTTGGCCGGATGGTTGGTGGTCAGATGCAGGATGCCGTGGGCGAGGCGGATCTGCTTGGTCCGCTGGCTGGCCGCGCCCAGGAACACGCCCGGCGAGGAGGAGTGCGAGTACTCCTCGAGGAAGTGGTGCTCCACCTCCCAGGCGTAGTCGTAGCCCAGCCGGTCGGCGAGCTCGAGCTCGTCGAGGGCGTTCTGGTAGAGGCGGTACTCGTCGTCCGGCCCCCAGGGCCTCGGCAGCTGCAGCTCGTAGAAGATGCCGAACTTCATGGGCCGATCCTCCGGGCGGGCTTCCGGGGAAGTCCACACCCGCGGCGTGCCGATGTCCACCTTGCCGGCCCGCAGCAGGCCCAGCTTTTTGCCGTCGTTGAAGACGCGCGTGGAGATCGTCGCGTCGGTGATGCCCTCGGCTTGGCCGTAGCGGTCGGCCACGAGGAGGAATTGCGAAATCAGGCTCATGTCCCCATATCGGATATATTACCGCCGCTGTCAACCGCGACGAAAAACCGATGGAACCTTACCTCAGGGTCGGTAATTTACCCTGAGGGACGTGGGAGAGCCTGGTTGTGCTTAAAGACATTCTCGACCGTATCGAGCAGCGTATTGCTGCACTCAACACCACGCCGACCGCCGTTTCCAGGGCGGCCGGCCTCAGCGCGGACACGATCCGCAACTTTAGGCGCCGCGCGGATGAAGATAACGCGCTAGGGCTGTCGACCTATACGCTCCTGCAGCTCGCGCCGGCTCTCCAAACGACGGCGGCCTGGCTGCTGGACGGCACCGGGCCGCAGGGGGAGCCGACGGTTCCGTTGGTTGGCATAGTGGGCGAGACGCCGGGCGGAGCCGTTCGCCAGCTCCTTGATGGTCAGGCCGGCGAGCTGATCGCGCGCCCGCCTGGCGTCGGCAGCGGCGGCATGGCGCTCGACGTCGGCGGACCTGGTCTCGGCAGCTTCGCCGAGCAAGGCGCGATCCTCTACTTCGGCGAGCCCAGAGCTGCCGAGGAGTTGATCGGCCGCGTCGCGCTCGTGAAGCTCGAAGACGAGAGCCTGGTCATGGCGCGGATCACCCGAGGCCCTGAGCCTGGCCTGATCGACCTCGATGTGCTCTCTGGGCCGATCAGGACGGTGCGGCCCGTGTGGGCCGCTCAGCTCGTCGCGCGTCTGGAGCCGTCAATCGCCGAGCACGCCCTGCGAGCACCGGACCCTAGTCGTCCGGGTCATCCTCGTACTCATCATTCGGCGTGATGATCTCGTCGAGCGGGTCAGACGGCAGAACACCCCGAAGGTAGCAGTCGATCAGCGCGCTCAACGGGCCGCTGATCTTGGTCTTGCCACGCTCGTAGTCGCGAACGACGGTCGACGGCCGCTCGCCGGACAGCCGGCAAGCTCGGGCCAGCTCGGCGAGGCTGAGACCTCGACCCAGTCCCCACATCAGGCCCAACTGGCGCCGGGCGCGCTTCATCTCAATGCCGTTCATGGTCGTGCTCATACCTAAGATCGGCGGAGGGGCAAGCCCAGCCCCTCCACCACCCCCGCCGCTCACGCCTCGGCCATATCGACAAGCTGGCGGAAGACCTTGTTGGCCTTCGCGTTGCTGTCGCCCACCAGGGCCGAAGCGAAGCGGCTATCCTTCGTGCCGCGCGCCTTGTGGTTGGCGTAGTAGGTCACGCCGGAGAGCAGGCCGTAGCCGGTGTCGGCGATCCCCTTGTGGGGGCCGGCGAGCGCGGCCTCCATGATGCCCCTCACCGTGCGGTTGGCCTTCTCGAAGTCGGAGATCAGCTCCTTGGGCTCGATGTCGGGCTGGTAGATCGGCGCCAGGATGTTGATCGCGTCGTCGCGGCTGATGTTCAGGCTGGTCAGCAGCTTGGCGTTGCGCTCGAACTCGGAGAGCCTTTGGTGCGCCAGGCCGATCTGCTCGGCAGCCTCCTCGGCCTTGAACTCGCGGGTGTGCGGGACCCGGAGCTGGGCCTTGCCGTCGAACCCGCCAGCCTGGGCGAAGGTGTTGGCGCAGACCACCTGGACCGGCGTCACCCGGCCGATGGTGGCGTAGCCAGGCTCGTGCATGGTCGCGAGCAGCAGATAGCCCTTCACCGGATCGCCGTTGATCGTGAAGCCATGGTTCAGGTTGGCGAGCGCCCAGACCAGCTTGCCGCCCTTCAGCGCGCCGGCCGTCTCCATGGTGGCGCCGCCCTCGTCCACGAACTTTTTGAAGGTGGCGAGGATTTCGGAGTTCTGCACCGGGTTCCAGCGGCCGGTGACGATGCTCATCACCTTGCCGTCGGTGTCGCGGGTCAGCGCGTAGCGGTCGGGGATCGGCTGCATGGGCGGCAGGATGGCGCCGCTCTCAAGCTGCTCCTTGGTCGGGTTGGACCAGGTGTAGAGCTGGCGCTTCTCAACGCCCCAGTCGATCTGGGCGGCCTTGCCCATATCTTCGGGCGGGGTGTTGGGGTCGACCTTCACGCCCAGGCCGTGCCAGGGAACGTCGTGGGCGAACGCCATGCTGGCGATGCCGTCGCGGATTTCAACTTCGTGGGACATATCGGGTGGTCTCCTTCGTGAGGTGGGGCGAGGCCCCGTGATGGATGAAGATATAGGTACTTTTACCGCCGTTTCAAGCGGCCTCGGACAATTCGGCTCGTGCGGACGCGGTCCTTCAACGCCTTGTCCAGGTCGCTGGAGTGCTTCACCAGGTAGGGCATATCGCGCTCGGCGACCTTGCGCAGCATGTCGGCCGCCATGGGGTCGAAGGCCGCGTTCATCGTGAGCAGGCGCCGGGCGATGCCCAGCATCTCGTCGACCTCGCCCATGGCCACCAGCTTCTCGCAGAGCACGCCCAGCGCCACCAAGAGCGTCGTGGCGGCGCACTCGTTGCAGGCCGGCGTGCCCTCGGGCTGGTCGGCGACCATCAGCGTGGTCAGGCGGTCGAGTAGATCGCGGGCGATCTCTTCCTTCTCCTCGAAGGTCGTATGGGCGCGAGGATCGCCGTCGTTGTTGCGGTAGCTCATGGTTCTAAGCGCCTTTCCTATCGGGGTTTTCTGCCTTCATCGCGCGGGCTGCTCGGCGCACCTGGGCGATGGTGTTGCGGGTGGCGTGGGGGTCGCGGTCTGTCGTCCCGCCGAGCGGCAGGACGCAGACCAGGCGGCCGGCCAGGCGGAGGTGGTGATGCCGCGAGCCCAGCTCGATGGTCCACGGCAAGCCGGTCTCATCGAGCGCCTTGCGGAGCTTTGGGTGGATGGCGCAGCGGGGCATGGGGTCACGCCCAGTCGTCGCCGAGGGTCTGGGCGGTGCGCTTCAGCTCGCGGGCGTCGCGGTTGCGCTCGGAGATCGAGCGCCACTTGGGGCCGCTGATCTGGACGATGCCGTCGCGGCGCATGTGGCGATACTTCTCGGCCCGCTCTTCGGGCGTCAGGCACGCGCCGAGGCACGGTCAAGTCCGGTCGGAACTGACTACAAAGTCTGTTGCCGAGCCTGCGCCTGCCGCCTGGGCGACCGTGGCCGGTCGTCGCGGCTTACGTAGAAATACGTAGTTCGGCTCAAGCGCGGCTTGCATTAGCGAAGCCTAAAGCCGCGTCTGCTTACCAGGTCCGGCGTTCCTTACCTGTTCGGACCCCTCGAGCATGACCGACGCGGCGCGCGCGGCCTCCGACATCTACCGTCCCAAGCTCGCCACCGCCCTGGCCGAAGGCTATGGGCTCGGCGATCTCAAGCGCGACGCGGTCGCCGGCCTGACCGTCGCCATCGTGGCCCTGCCGCTGTCGATGGCGATCGCGATCGCCTCCGGCGTCTCGCCCGACCGGGGGCTCTACACCGCGATCGTCGGCGGCTTCCTGGTCTCGGCGCTGTCCGGCAGCCGGTTCCAGATCGGCGGGCCCGCCGGGGCCTTCATCGTGCTGGTGGCCGCAACCGTCGCCAAGTTCGGCGTCGGGGGGCTCGCCGTCACCGTCTTCCTCTCGGGCCTGATGCTCACCCTGGTGGGCGCGCTGCGGCTCGGCAGCCTGATCCGCCACATCCCGCACACCGTGACCGTGGGCTTCACGGCGGGCATAGCCGTGACCATCTCGGCGAGCCAGCTCAAGGACCTCTTCGGGCTCAGGCTGCAAGGCGCCGAGCCCGGCCCGTTTATCCCCAAGATCGCCGCCCTGGCGCACGCGGCCCCAAGCGCCAACCTCGCCGCCTTCGCGCTCGGCGCGCTGGTGGTGGCGATCACCGTCGCGATCCGCCGCTGGCGGCCGATGTGGCCCGCGATGCTGATCGCGGTCGCAGCCGCGGCCGCCGCGGCGGCCGCGCTGCACCTGCCGGTCGAGACGATCGGCTCGCGGTTCGGCGGCATCCCGCACGGGCTGCCGGCGCCGAGGCTGCCCGACCTGAGCCGGGGCCGGATCCTCGCGGTGCTGCCGGCGGCGCTCTCCTTCACCCTGCTGGGCGGGATCGAATCCCTGCTCTCGGCGGTGGTCGCCGACGGCATGACCGGGCGCCAGCACCGCTCGAACATGGAGCTGATCGCCCAGGGCGTCGCCAATTGCGTCTCCGCGGTGTTCGGCGGCATCGCGGTGACCGGCACGATCGCGCGGACCGCGACCAACATCCGTGCCGGCGGTCGCAGCCCGGTCTCGGGCATGCTGCATGCGGCCTTCCTCCTCGGCTTCATGGCCATCGCCGCACCCCTGGCGAGCTATGTGCCGGTCGCCGCGCTCGCGGGCGTGCTGGTGCTGGTGGCCTGGAACATGGCCGAGAAGGCCGAGTTCGCCCGGCTGATCGGCGGCTGGCGTTCAGGCGCCGTGCTCGCGGCGACCTTCGGCCTCACGGTGCTGAAGGACCTGACGACGGGCATCCTCGCCGGCTGCCTCCTGGCGGCGGCGTTCTGGGCGCTGCACCGCTGGCGGGTGCATCGGGGCGTCTAAAGCGCGAGCCGCTCCAGCACCGCGCCGGTGATCCGGTCGCAGCGGGCGCCGAGGAACGGGAAGGCGCCGGCCAGCGCGTTGGAGAGCTGATCGTCCAGGCTCTTGCGCAGCAGGCGGCGGGCGCGGTGCAGGCGGGTCTTCACCGTCTCCGGCCGGACGTCGAGATTGCGGGCGGTCTCGTCGATCGAGCATTCCTCGATCTCGCGCATGATGAACACCAGCCGGAAGCTTTCGGGCAGGGCGTCGATCGCCCGCTCCAGGATGCGCCGCGCCTCGGCGCGCGAGGCGTCCCGCTCGGGGTCGCCGGATCCAAAAGCTGTAGGGAACATCAAGATCCGTCCGGTGTCGGCCTGGGCGGCCTCGACCGCCGACAGGTCCACGGTGACGCGCCGCTTGCGCAGGCGGCCGTGGGCTTCGTTGAGAACGATGCGGGTGAGCCAGGTGTAGATCGAAGCCTCGCCGCGGAAGTCCGCGAGCCGCGTGAAGGCCCGAACATAGGCCTCCTGCAGCACGTCCTCGGCCTCGGACTCGTCGCGCACGACGGCGCGGGCGACGCGGAACAGCCGCTGGTTGCCGTGCCGCATGATCGCCGCGAACGCCTCCCGGCGGCCGGCCTTGGCGAGCGCCACGAGCTCGGCCTCCGGCAGAGCGGCATAGTCGACGAGTTCGGCCGTGGCGGTCATGGACGCCCCTTTCGCTCACCTACCCTCCTTCGATGCCCCACGAGGTGCAAGGTTCCCGACCGCCGCGGGAACCTTCGGGGCGCTGCGCAATCCAATGCGGGTCGGGAGTGGGGCCATAGGGACGGCAGACACCCCTCCCGCGAAGGAGACGACGAGATGATCCGAAGGACATTGTTGGCCGCCGCGGCGTTCGCTTTGACGCTGTCGGGCGCCGCCCTGGCGCAGGCGGCCAAGCCGAACGACGCGCAGATCGCCCATATCGCCTATACCGCCGGCGTCATCGACATCGCCGCGGCCAAGCAGGCGCTCAAGAAGTCGCACAACAAGCAGGTGCTGGACTTCGCCAACGAGATGGTCCGCGACCACACGGCGGTCAACGACAAGGCGCTGGCGCTGGTGAAGAAGCTCGGCGTCACTCCGCAGGACAATCCGACCAGCCAATCGCTGAAGGCGGCGGGCGACGCCAAGCTGAAGGACTTCGCCAAGCTCTCCGGCAAGGCGTTCGACAAGGCCTACGCCAACAACGAGGTCGCCTACCACAAGGCGGTGAACGGGGCGCTGCAGACGACGCTGATCCCCGACGCCAAGAACGCCGAGCTGAAGAGCCTGCTGCAGACCGGCCTGAAGCTCTTCACCGAGCACCAGCATCACGCCGAGATGCTCGCGGCGGGCCTGAAGTAGGGCCGTGGGCGCCGTATCGCGCAGGATGGCGGCGGCGGCCGGCCTGGCTCTCCTGAGCCTCGCCGCCTGCAACCGCGCCCCGCCGCCGGCGCCCAAGACCTATCAGGTGACGATCGCCAACATGGCCTACGGACCGACGCCGTCGGGCCTGCGGACCGGCGACGTCATCGAGTGGGTCAACAACGACATCTTCCAGCACACCGCGACCGCCAAGGACGGCAGCTTCGACGTCGACCTGCCGCCCCAGGCGCATGCGCGCACCGTGCTGAAAGCGCCCGGCGTGGTGGCCTTCTACTGCAGGTACCATCCGGGCATGACCGGCAAGCTGGTGGTGGCGGGCTAGAGCACCTATTCCCCCTCGCTCGCGCCGCCCCGGCTGGCGAGCCCCGGACCGGGTGTCGCCAATTCCCGGTCCGGGCGCTTCGCCGCAGGCCTGCCGCAAAATGCGCGCACCCGCCGATCGACCGGTTGAGGCGGCGACGCGGCAGGGATAGCGTGGTTCTCAGTTTCCGTCGGGCCGGTGGCCAGCCCCCCGCCCGCGGGTCAATGGGGGACCTCCATGCACATCCGATCCGTCATCGCGGCCACGGTCAGCCTCGCCGCCCTCGCCCTCGCGCAGCCGGCCGCCGCGCAATACAACATGGACAGGAAGAAGCCGGCCGGCACGCCCGAGATGCCGCAGTGCGCCGCCCCGCTCGGCCGCGCGGCGATCCGGGAGCCGGACCACAACTGGTGGACCCCGCTGGGCCTGTCGCATCCCGAGACCCTCCTGAAGCTGTTCGCGTCCAAGTCCAACTGCCTGCGGATCGTCGACCGCAACATGGGACTGGCGATGCGCCGCGAAGAGGCCGAGCTCGGCGCGTCGGGCGACCTGCGGCGCGGCTCCAACATCGGCAAGGGCCAGGTCGCCGCCGCCGACTTCTTCATCATCCCGGATATCGCCAACTCCAATTCCAACGCCGGCGGCAACAATGTCGGCGCCGCCGTCGGCGGGCTGCTGGGCAGCCGCTTCGGGCCGGTGGGCGCGCTGGCCGGCGGGTTCCGCACCAAGCGTTCGGAGGCGCAGGCGCTGATCACCCTGGTCGATGCGCGCACCACCGAGCAGCTCTACGTGGCCGAAGGCACCGCCCAGAAGACCGACGTCGGTTTCGAGCTCGGCGGCGGCAGCTACGGCTGGGGCGGCTTCGCGGCCGCGGCCGGCGGCGGCTATTCCAACACCGAGATCGGCAAGGTGATCTCGGCGGCCTACTTCAACGCCTTCATCGACCTCGTGCACCACCTGCAGGGCGGCGCGGTTCCCAGCGGCGAGCAGGCCAGCGCGGCCGCGGGATCGCAGGGCTACCACGTGACCCAGGCGACCATCATCCGCATCACGCCCTCGCCGAAGGCCAAGCCGCTGCGCACCGTCAGCGTCGGCGACCTCGTGTTCCCCACCGGCCAGAAGAACGGCGTCTGGTGGGAGGTGGACGACGAGAACGGCAACCGCGGCTGGATGAGCTCGACCACCATCAGCCCGCGCTAGCCTGGACCGCCCGGTCGTCGCCGGATCCCGGCCGGCGGGTCGGGACCCGCGGCGTCCAGGGCGGCGTCCCGCGCCGCCGCCGGCGCGCTGCGAGATCGTGTCTCAAGCCCGCGTCGGCGAATCATCGTGCGCCATCGCGCCCGGCCAATGATTCGGCGCGCCAAAAGGCATGGTGGTCCTGATTCGGCGGGATCAGGGCCAGCGCTATATAGTTGCGTCGACTCTCCGACATTTCGAGCAGAGGTCGAATTTCCACAATTCGGCATTTCCTGACCGATCTCTTCTGGGATTTGGTCGATTGCCGCGCGCGAATGTCGAGTTCTCGACAGTCTTCGCCACCCTGCGTCGATAACTTGGAAACCGAAGCCGGACGGCGACGTTTTCCAGCCCCGATGCAGAGGCCCCATTCCGCGTTGCGAAACCTGCTTCTCGCCGCCCTTTCCGCCGAGGATCGCGCGCTGCTCACGCCGGGTCTGGCGCAGGTCGACCTCGAGCGCGGGCGGCTGCTCTACGACCCCGGCGACCGGATCGAGCATGTCTACTTCCCGCACGACGGCGTCATTTCGCTGATGACCCTGATGGACAGCGGCGCCGCCATCGAGAGCGCCACGATCGGACGCGAGGGCGCCCTCGGCCTGGCGGCGGCGGCCTCGCCGCGGCAGTCGCTGGTGCGGGCGATCGTGCAGACGCCGACCCGGGCGGCGCGCATCGGCGCGGCGCAGCTGCACGAGGCCTGGGAGAAGAGCCCCCGCATCCGCGAGCTCGTCGATCTGCACAGCGAAGCGCTGTTCGCCCACGCCATCCAGTCGGTGGCCTGCAACGCCCTGCATTCGGTGGAGGCGCGGTTCTGCCGCTGGCTGCTCACCTGCCACGACCGGATCTCCACCGACACCATCGCGCTCACCCAGGAGTTCCTGGCCGACATGCTGGGGGTGCAGCGGAACCACGGTGACGGCGGTCGCGCGCGCGACGCAGGGGAAGGGGGCGATCCGCTATCGCCGCGGCGTCGTCGACATCGTCGACCGCGGCACGCTCGAGACGCTCGCCTGCGAGTGCTACGGCGTCATCCGCCGGACCTACGAACGGCTGCTCCCCGCGGCGCAGTGAGCCTGCGCCGCCGCGATGCGGCGAATGACACCCCGTTCACTTGCATCGGGGGCGATTTTCCACCTTTGATGCGGCCGGCGGGGCGAAAACATCGTGGCCCGCGCCATCACCGAAGCAGCGGGGGCGAAATGCGGCCAGTCTTGAGAAACCTTTTGCTTGGCGCGGCGGGCGTCGCGGCGCTGGCCTTGAGCGCCGACCCGGGTCTGGCCGCGAAGGCGCGCCATGCGCCGGCCAGGCACGCCGCAGCGAAGCCGGCGGCCGCCGCCCGGGCCGAGGTCCACATCGACCAGCCGCCGCCCGCGCCCAAGTACGGGACCTGGGGCTTCGACCTGACCGGCATGGACCCAGCGGTGAAGCCGGGCGATGACTTCTACGAGTACGCCAACGGCAAGTGGGATGCGCGTACGCAGATCCCGCCCGACCGCACCCGCTACGGCAACTTCGACAAGCTCGCGGAGCTGTCGGAGGCCCGCGTGCACGCCATCCTCGAGGAAGCGCAGGCCGGCCTGCTGAAGGACCCGGACGCGGCCAAGATCGGCGCCGCCTACGCCTCGTTCATGGACGAAGCCCTGGCCGACAAGCTGGACGCCAAGCCGCTCGCGCGCGAGCTCGCCCAGGTCAAGGCGGTGAAGACGAAGGCGCAGTTCACGGCGCTGATGGGCAAGGCCAACACCACAGGCTTCGCGAGCATCCTGCCGGTGTTCATCGAAGCCGACGAGAAGAGCCCGAAACGCTACGCGGTCTACACGACCACCGGCGGCCTGGGCCTGCCGGACCGGGACTACTACCTGCAGGCCTCGTTCGCCGACAAGAAGGCCAAGTACCTCGCCTACGTGCAGCAGATGCTGACCATGGCCGGCTGGCCGGACCCGGCCGGCAACGCCAAGGCGATCGTCGGCTTCGAGGACAAGCTCGCCGAGGCGATGTGGAGCCGCGCCGAGCGCCGCGACCTCGACAAGACCTACAATCCCGCGACGCTTGCGCAGCTGCAGGCGATGACGCCTGGCTTCGACTGGAAGCGCTACCTGGCCGGGACGGAGCTGCCGGCCGACCTCGACCGGATCGTGGTGACCACCAACACCGCCTACCCGAAGGTCGCGAAGGTCTACGCGGAGACCCCGCTCAAGACCCTGAAGGCCTGGGAGGCCTTCCACGTGACCGACGGCGCCGCGCCCTATCTCTCCAAGCGCTTCGTGGACGCCCACTTCGAGTTCCACAACAAGACGCTCTCCGGACAGCCGGAGCAGCAGCCGCGCTGGAAGCGCGCCGTGGCCTTCGCCAACAGCGCCATCGGCGAGAGCATCGGGCGGGTCTACGTGGCGCGCTACTTCCCGCCGGCCTCGAAGGCCAAGATGGACTCGCTGGTCGGCGAGATCCAGGGCGCGCTCAGGGCCCGTATCCAGAAGCTCGACTGGATGAGCCCGCAGACCAAGGGGCGCGCACTGGAGAAGCTCTCCAAGTTCACCGTCAAGATCGGCTACCCGGTGAAGTGGCGCGACTACTCCAAGCTGACGCTCAGCCCCACCGACCTCTACGGCAACGTGGAGCGCTCGGGCGCCTTCGAATGGCGGCGCGACGTCGTGCGGCTGAACGGGCCGGTGGACAAGACCGAGTGGGGGATGACGCCGCAGACGGTCAACGCCTACTACAACCCGGTGAACAACGAGATCGTGTTCCCGGCCGCGATCCTGCAGCCGCCGTTCTTCGACCCCGACGCGGATCCGGCGATCAACTACGGCGGCATCGGCGGGGTGATCGGCCACGAGACCAGCCACGGCTTCGACGACCAGGGCCGCAAGTCCGACGGCGACGGCGTGCTGCGCGACTGGTGGACGGCCGAGGACGCCGCGAAGTTCACCGCCCAGGCCGAGAAGCTGGCGGCCCAGTACTCCGCCTTCGAGCCCTATCCGGGCGCGCATGTGAACGGGCATCTGACGCTCGGCGAGAACATCGGCGACATGGGCGGCGTCTCGCTCGCGCTGGACGCCTACCACGCCTCGCTGAAGGGGCGCCCGGCGCCGATCATCGACGGCACCACGGGCGACCAGCGCGTCTTCCTCGGCTGGGCGCAGGTGTGGCGCGAGAAGATCCGCGAGGACCGGGCCAAGCAGTTCCTGGTCATCGATCCGCACTCGCCGGCGCGCTATCGGGTGAACGGCACGATCCGCAACATCGACGGCTGGTACCCGGCTTTCGACGTCAAGCCGGGCGACAAGCTCTACGTCGCCCCGGCCGACCGCGTGCGGATCTGGTGAGCCTGGGACGGGCGGGGCCGCAGGGCCCCGCCGCTTGCTTGCGGCGCTACCAGGGCAGCTCCGCGCCGGCGTAGTCGCGGTAGGCGCCGCTGGTCGCGGGCGAGAGCTCGGCGATGCGCCGGCGAAGGCCGCTGACGCTCGCGTCCGGCGTCAGCGGCGCGCCTTTGCCGCCCATGTCGGTCCGCACCCAGCCGGGATGGAAGATGCCGACGGCGATCCCCTCGCCCGCCCAGTCGCGCGACAGCCCGCGCATGGCGTTGTTCAGCGCGGCCTTGGTGGAGCGATAGACATAGCGGCCGCCGCCGTTGTTCGCCGTCGAGCCGAGCTGGCTGGTGATCGCCACCAGCTTCTTCTCCCGCCCGCGCACGAGGTTGTCGTGCAGCGCCTGGGCGATCAGCACCGGCGCCATGGCGTTGACCAGGAACGCCGCCAGCCAGCCGCCCGCGTCGATCTTGCCGGCCGACTGCTCGCGCGGGCCGCCGACGCCGGCGTTGTTGATCAGGATGTCGATCGGCTCCTCGCCCAGCACCGCCTTCAGGGTGGCGACGGACTCCGCGTCGCCCACGTCCAGCGGCAGGATGCGCACGCGGCCGTCGGAGGCCTTGGCGATGCGGCCGAGGGCATCGGCCGATTGCGGATCGCGGCAGCAGGCGATCACCTGCGCGCCGTCGGCGGCGTACTGGCGCACGAACTCCAGGCCGAGGCCGCGGTTCGCGCCGGTGACGAGGACGGTGGTCATGACGCGGTCTCCCCAGGTCTGCGAATCGCCGCCTGCTGCACCCAGCCCGGCGCCGTCCGCAGGGCCGCCGCACGCCGCGGACGCAGCCCCGCGGCCGCCTGCCAGCCCGCCATCTCGCGCACCGTCCAGGTCCTGACGTCGGGGCGGCTCTGCATGGCGAAGTAGAGGCCGAGCAGCGCCGGCACCTGCCCCGCGCGGCCCGGCGCCTCGGCGCGCGCCGGCTCCTGGATCACGAAGGCGCCGCCGGGCTTCAGCGCGCGCGCCACCCGGCGGGCGAGGTCGAGATTCTGGCCGGCGTCCAGGTGATGGGCGAGGTTCGACATCAGCACCAGATCATAGCGCTCGGTTCCGAGGTCCGCGCTCGTCGCGTCGCCGGCGCGATGGACGACCCGCTGGCCGAGCCCCTCGCGCGCCAGGATCGGCGCCGCAGCCTCCACCGCCTCCGGCAGGTCCATGACCTCGGCGCTCAGGCCGGGATGGCGGCGGCAGATCTCCGCGGCGTAGTGGCCGTGCGAGCCGCCGATGTCGAGCATCAGGGTCGCGCCGGAGCGTAGCGGCGTGCGGACGGCGACCTCGCCGCCGGCCACCTGCGCCAGCGCGCGCATGCCGCGGTGGTAGAGATCGAGCTCCGCCGGCGAGATCGCGTCGTGGAACTCCAGCGGCCGGCCGCTGCGCACGAAGGCTTCCAGCTCGCCCAGCCAGCGCCACTCGATGGTCTGCAGCAGGAGCTTGTCGCGGACCGAGGCCGGGGCGTCGCTGAGCAGCCACTTGCGCGACCGGGCGGTCAGGCCGAAGCGGCCGCCCTCGGCCCGCAGGTAGCCGCAGGCGAGCAGCGCATCCAGCAGGAGCTCGGTGGGCCCGGCCGCCGTGCCGCAGGCCGCGGCGGTCTCGTCGCGGGTCAGGGGCTTCGCGGCGAGGGCGTCGAACACCCCGAGCTCCGCGCCCGCCATGACGGTGCGCGCCAGCAGCATCGCCCCGTGGGTGTCGGCGAGCGGCTCCGGCGCCAGGCCGAGCTTCAGGGCCAGCCACTCGAGCGGGGTCTCGGGGATCGCGCCGATTTTCATCTACGTACCTCAACGGAACGGAACGATGTACGTTTCGGCAGTCAAGGGGAACGATGCTGCGCGAGGGCCGCATGGCGGCGCTGAGGTACTGCACGCCGTTCGGCTTCCTGGCCCTGCTGCCTCTCGGGGGCTGGCTGGGCGGCGCCTGGACCCTCGCCCCGGTGATCGCCACGCCGCTGGTCCTGACCGGCCTCGACGCCGTGTTCGGCGACGAGCGGGCGTCCGCGGGCGCAGGCGCGGGAGCCGGGCATCGGCTGATCCTCTGGCTCTACATCCCGCTGCAGATCGCCGCCTTCGCCTGGGCCGCGGCGCTGGCCGCGCGGCCTGGGACGAGCCTTCCCGAGGCCGCGGGCCTGGCGGTCTCCGCCGGCGTCACCCTCGGCGTGTTCGGCTTCGTCGCCGCCCACGACATGATCCACAGCCGCGCGCCGGCGGAGCGCGCGCTCGGCCTCGCGCTGCTGGGCAGCGTCTTCTACATGCACTTCCGGATCTCCCACGTGCACGGCCATCATCGCCGGGCGGCCACCTGGCAGGATCCCGCCAGCGCGCGGCTGGGCGAGGGACTCTACGCCTTCCTGCCGCGCTCGATCGCAGGCCAGTTCGGTGAGGCCTGGCGCTTCGAGACGGAGCGGCTGCGGCGCGCGGGCCGCCGCCCGATCGGTCCCGGCAACCGTGTGCTCGGCTACCTCGCGCTGGAGGCCCTGCTGGCAATCGGCCTCGGCATGGTCAGCCTGCGGGCGCTGGCCTTCGTCGCCGTGAGCGCCATCGTCGCCATCGGGCTCCTGGAGGCCTTCAACTACGTGGCCCACTACGGCCTGACGCGCCGTGATGCGGCCTCGGGGCGGCCGGAGCCGCTCGGGCCGCAGCATTCCTGGAACTCGGCCCGGCGGATGAACAACGCCGCGCTGTTCAACATGGGCCGCCACAGCGACCATCACCGGCTGACCCAGCGGCCCTACCAGGCGCTGGAGCCGCTGCCCGGCGCGGCGGAGCTGCCCAGCGGCTACGCCGCCGCGTTGCTGATGGCCTTCGTCCCGCCGCTCTGGCGCCGCGTCATGGACCCGCGCGCGCGGGCGATGCTGGAGCGGGCGATGGGAATCGAACCCACGACATTCAGCTTGGGAAGCTGACGTTCTACCTCTGAACTACGCCCGCGTCGCAGGCGCGATGCATAGCGGCTCGGGCCGTGGCCCTCAAGCGCGGCGCCGATCGGTCGCGGACGCGGGGTTTGGCGCCGTTGCGGAAGTGAGGCTATGACCCATCTCTCAAACAAGCGTTCGAGGGGAACCCCAGCTTGACCGACGTGCTTGCGCCGCTGACCTTCGCCCACGGCCCGGCGATGAAGAACCGCTTCGCGCTGGCGCCGCTCACCAACCTGCAGAGCCATCCCGACGGCGTGCTGTCCGACGAGGAGTTCCGCTGGCTGACGCTGCGGGCCAAGGGCGGCTTCGGCATGACCATGACCTGCGCCGCCCACGTGCAGCGCCAGGGCCAGGGCTTTCCGGGCCAGCTCGGGGTGTTCGGCGAGGAGCACCTGCCCGGCATGACCCGCCTCGCCCAGGCCATCAAGGCCGAGGGCTCGGTCGCGGTCGTGCAGCTGCACCACGCCGGCATTCGCAGCCCGAAGGCGCTGATCGGCCAGGCGCCGGTCGGGCCCTCCGACGACGAGGCGACCGGCGCGCGCGGGCTCTCGACGGCCGAGGTCGAGCAGCTGGTCGAGGACTTCACGGCCGCCGCCCAACGCGCCGAGCGGGCGGGCTTCGACGGCGTCGAGATCCACGGGGCGCACAGCTACATCCTGTGCCAGTTCCTTTCCGAGGGGCTCAACCGGCGCACCGACCGCTATGGCGGTTCGCCCGAGAACCGCAGCCGGGTGATCAAGGAGATCATCGCGGGCATCCGCGAGCGCTGCCGGGCGGACTTCTCGCTGGGCCTGCGCCTGTCGCCGGAGCGCTTCGAGCTGAAGCTGCCGGAGATCGTCGCGCTCGCCGCCGAGGTGATGGCCGAGGGGCGGATCGACTACCTCGACATGAGCCTCTGGGACTACGCCAAGGAGCCGGCCGACGAGGAATTCCAGGGCCGCACGCTGATGAGCTACTTCACCGAGCTCGACCGGGGGAAGGTGCGGCTGGGCTGCGCCGGCAAGATCATGAGCGGGTCCGACGTGCGCGCCTGCCTGGAGCGCGGCATGGATTTCGTGTTCCTGGGCCGCGCCGCGATCCTGCACCACGACTATCCGAAGCTCTACGCCGCCGATCCGGACTTCGAGCCGATCGCCCGGCCGGTCCCGGAGGCGCACCTGCGGGCCGAGGGCCTGTCGGAGAAATTCGTGGGCTACATGCGCTCGTGGAAGGGCTTCGTGGAAGAGCCGGAGAAGCAGGCGGCGGAATAGGCGCGTTGACGCGCTCTCCGTCGCGCCGCACCCTGATCGCCGATCACGCTCACAAGGAGGCCGCCATGGCCGACGACGCCGCCGTCCAGACCCGCGCCAAGTTCCACGCCATGACCGAGGGCACGCTGGAGGACTGGCAGGCGATCGGCCGGGCCAGCGCCGCCCACCGCGGCGAGCACGTCGACCGCATCCTCGCCCACCTGAAGCTGCTGGCGGGCGATCACGGCGGATTCGCCGTCGACCGGCTCGAGCACTCGCTGCAGACCGCCACGCGCGCCCACCGCGACGGTCGCGACGAGGAGTACGTGGTCTGCGCGCTCATCCACGACATCGGCGACATCCTGATGCCGGCCGACCACGCCGAGCTCGGCGCCTGCATCCTGAAGCCCTACGTCTCCGAGGCGAACCACTGGATGCTGGAGAAGCACGGCGTCTTCCAGGGCTACTACTTCTTCCACCACATCGGCCTCGACCGCGACATGCGCGAGCAATACCGCGGCCATCCGCATTTCGAGCACTGCGCGCAGTTCTGCCACCGCTACGACCAGAGCGCCTTCGACCCGGCCTACGAGTCGATGCCGCTGGAGGCCTTCGAGCCGATGCTGAGGCGCGTGATGGCTGCGCCGAAGCGGTCGATCTATCTGCGGGAGACCGCCTAGGCGCATGACTTCGGGCACAAAGCCGTCATCCCAGGCGGTCTGAAGGGCCGATCCGGGACGCGGCGGCCGTGCGCACCGCCCCCGGGTCGCGACTCTTCGCGCCGCCTGGCGACGCTTTGACCCCGATGACGGCTGAAGTCAGCGCGGCGCGCCGCCGGCGCCGACGCCAGTGGTCCCGTAGTCGATGCCTGTGTCCTTCCGCGGGCCCCGTCCGAAGCTGTAGGTGAGGCTGACGAAGACCGCGCGGAGGTTCGCGCGGGTCTCCATGCGGTCGTGCAGCGTGGGCGTGTCGATCACCAGGGTGTCCTTGAGGGAGCCGCGGGCCGAGATCGCGACCGACCAGTCCTTGTTGAACTGGTGGCGATAGCCCGCGAACAAGCCGCTGAACGGCTCGTGAAAGCCCTGCGGGGTGAGCCGCTTGGCGGAAAGGTTGCCGACCAGCTGGAAGGTGTCCTTGGGCGTCGGCCGGTAGGTGAGCGACCCCCGCGCCGACAGCGTCCAGTCGGAGCGCTTGTCCGGGAAGCCGAGGGCCGAGGCGTCGATCTCGTTCCAGAAGGCGTCGCCGCTGACCTGATAGCTCCACTTCGAGCCCAGCCGGCTCGCGGCGACCAGCTCCAGGCCGCCGTTGCGGCTGGAGGACAGGTTCTGCTTGGTGGTCAGGAAGACGCCGCCGCCGATGTCCTGCACGACATCGGTCACGCCCTTCTCGTTCTGCCGCCAGTAAAGGGTGGCGAGATAGTAGCTGAAGCCCTTCTTCAACTGGTAGCCGAGCTCGAATGAGTGGGTGATCTGCGGCTTCAGGTCGGGGTTGCCGGCCGAGAAGGTGAACGGGCTCTGGAAGACGTGGAACGGGTTGTAGTCGGACGGTTGCGGCCGGGCGATCCGCTCCGAATAGCTGGCGGTGAGCTGGCGAGCGTCGTCCAGCTTCCAGGCGAGGTGCAGGGATGGGTACCAGCGGGTGAAGTCGTTGGAGCCGCGGAAGCCGGTGGTGTCGTCGCGCAGGTCGATCCGGGTGTCCTCGAGGCGCAGGCCGCCGAGCACCGTCAGCTTGCCGAACGGGCGCTGGTAGGTGGCGTAGATCCCGTTGATCGCCTGGTCGAACCTGAAGGCGTCGATGAGCGTCGGGTCCGGCGCCTCGGCAGCTTCGGTGAGGCCGGTCTCGCCGAAGTTGTCGAACCTCGAAGCGTCGTATTCCAGCTCGTAGCCGGTCTTCAGCTTGGCGGCGTCGGCGAACGGCCGGGTGTAGTCGACCTTGACGTGGCTCTGGTCGGCGTCGGTGTTGCTGCGCAGGCTTTCCGCGCGGTCCGGCAGGCCGTGGCCCGCCAGGAAGTCGTCGCGGTCGAGCCGGTCGGTGTTGTGCTCCTGGGTGAGGTCGACGACGAGCTCGTGGTCCGGGTCGGAGCCGAACTTGCGCCGCCAGCTGCCGTTGGCGGCCAGGTTGTTGCGCTGCAGCCTGATCTTGCCGTCGCGCGTGAAGCCGATCGGCGCAAGCGTCACCGGCGCCTGGCTGGTGAAGTCGGTGGCGTCGCTCCCGTCGAGGTGGATCACCGTGCCGCGCAGTTCGCCGGAGATGCGGGTCTTGGCGTCCGGGTCGTAGTCGAAGGCGGCGCGGCCGATGAGCACGTCAACCGTCTGGGTGAGCGCCGTGGCCTGGGTGCTGGCCAGGAAGTCGCCGCTCTTCGGATCGAGGCTCGAGCGGTGGTCGGTGATGTCGACCTCTTGCTTCTCATGCGCCCAGGACGCGTCGCCCGACAGGGTCAGCTTCTTGCCCACCTGCGAGAGGTTGAGGTTCATCTGGTACTTGTCGGTTCCGCCCACGGCGGCGCGCAGCGAGCCGGCGCGCCCGAGCTGGCGCGCCTTCTTGGGAATCAGGTTGATGATGCCGCCCGTGCCGTCGGGCCGGAACGCCGCCGAGGGATTGGTCATCACCTCCACGCGCTCGAAGGCGTTGGCCGGGAGGTTCTGCAGAACCGTGCCGCGCGAGGGTCCCTTGAACAGGCTCGAGGGCTTGCCGTCGATCATGATGGTGACGCTGGGATCGCCCCGCAGCGAGACGTTGCCCTGCACGTCCACCTGCACCGAGGGGATGTTGCGCAACGCGTCGGCGATCGAGCCGGTCTGAGCCTGCAGGTCCTTGGTGATGTCGTAGCTGCGCCGGTCGATATCGATCCGCGTGCCGGTCTGGGCCTGACCTTGCACCGTGAGCCCCTCGACGGTCTTGCCGGGGGGCGGCTTGGCCCGGGCCGCAGGTGGCGGCGGGGCGGCCACTTTCGGCGCCTCGGCAGGGAACCCGCCCTTGGCCAGGGTCAGCGGGAGGCTGACGGGCCCCTGCTTCCAGGTTCCGACCCAGGCGCCGCGCGCCGCATCCCACTTGCCCTCAAAGCTGCCGGAGATCTGCGGCAGGCTGAAGGAGAGGCTCCCGCCCGCGGCCTTCACATCGGAGAGGGCGAAACCCCTGGGGCTCTGGTCGATGGAGAAGAACTCGCCGGCGAGCTTGCCGTCCGCGCCGGCGGTCACCTTGACAACCACGCGCAAGATGGCGGTCCCGGCGATCAGCACGCCGTGCCAGGCGCCGGGGGCCTCCTGCGCCTGGGCGAGGCCGGGCGCAGCTGCAGCGGCGGCGAAGGCGAGCGCCGTCGGTAGCAAGCGGTCGAACATGATCTGCGAGCCCCCTGCTCGACTATGCGTCCTGGAAGATCGCCTCGATAGGCATGTCGAAGAGGCGCGCGATGCGAAAGGCGAGCGGCAGGGACGGGTCGTACTTGCCGGTCTCGATGGCGTTGACGCTCTGGCGCGAGACGTCCAGGCGCTGGGCGAGGTCGGCCTGACTCCAATCGCGCTCGGCGCGGAGCACTTTCAGGCGGTTCTTCACCGAAACCTCCACGGCTTGGCGCTCATCGCTTGGTCGCCTTCCACCAGAGATACACGCCGATGAACCCGAGAAGTTGGGCCAGGATCGGCAGGCTGTATCCCAGAGCGAAGGCGTGAAAGACCTGCGTTCCCATGGGGTTGGCGGGGTTCAGCCAGTGCTGCCCGCCCAGGCCCACGAAGGCGTAGACCGGCGCGCTGGCGGCGATCCCGATCAGGCCGCCCCAGTACCAGGCGAACTTCGAGCGTTCGCGGATGTATTCGTCGGCGTGGCGGAACCCCAGCGTCGCGAAGGTGAAGCCCCAGGCGACCGCCGCAACCGCGCTGGCCGTCATCACCACGATGCGCAGAGGATCGCCGGCGGGATGGCCGGGGCCGATCAGATAGTGCGGCGCCACCATGATCGGGATCGCGCCGATGAAGGCGACCCCGCTGTAGGCCCAGAGTCGAAGGTTGTGTCGATCGAGCATAGAACAGTCTCCTTGCCTTATTGACAAGGAAACACGACACAATCCGCTAGTCAAGCACGCCTTACATTTTGTCGGCTTCGCTTGCTATTGGACGCGCTCGACCGTGTAGCCGCGGGCGGCGAGCAGGGCCGGCAGGCCGTCGTCGCCGACCATGTGCAGAGCGCCGACATTGACCAGCTCGACCCTGTCGCCGGTCGCCAGCTCCGCAGTCAGCCGCGCGGCCCAGAGCTCGTTGCGGTGCTTGAGCAGCGCCTCGTAGAGCGCCGGATTCTGGGTTCTCATCTGGCCGACCAGCGCCGGGCCCAGCCGCGCCAGGTCGCCGTCCAGCCAGGCCTGCTCCAAGGGCTCCTGGCGCGCCAGGCTGCGGTGCGGGCGGGCGCGGTCCTTCAACACGTCGGAGAGGTAGCGGACCTCCGCCGGCTCCGGAAGGTCGGCGAACAGGCGCGCCTGGTCTTCCAGGCTCTCGAAGAACTTCACGTGCTTGTCGCCGGCCCGGGCCTCGCGCGTCACCGCGATGTCGGCGCCGGCCTCAACCTTGCCGCCCTGCGCGATCACCGGCTGCATGGAGAGCACCAGCGCCGCCGCCCAGGGCCGCAGGTGGTCGAGGCGCGAAAGGTTGGCGGTGCGGCTCAGCGTGGCGACGTCGGAGGCGGGCAGCTTCTGGCTCAGCGTGCGCTGCGGGTCGACGCCGTAGCGGGCGACCAGGTTCTGGACCGCGAGCGGATCGGCGCCGGCCACGTCGGTCTCGAACCACAGGGTCTGTGCCTTGGCGTAGACGGCGTCGTAGAGCGGGGTGCGCCAGCGGTCGCCGGGCGTCAGCGCGTGCAGGGTGCCGAACAGATAGATCGCGGAATGGGGCGACTTCACCAGCCACATGGCCGGGGCGGCGGCGGCGGCCTGCACGGCGCCGAAGCTGGCGATCAGGACCGCGGCCGCAGACAGCAACGCTTTGAACAAGCTCGGCATTCGGCCACCACTGGGGCCGTCACTCGCCCCACGCTCGAAAGTGCTTGGATAGCTTCAGGCCCTGTCGCTGGTAATGCGACCCTAGGTCGCCATAGAGCCGCGTGGGCCGCTCGGTCAGCGGTTCATAGACCAGCCGGGCCACCGTCTGGCCGTCCTCCAGGATGAACGGCGTCTCGTGGCTGCGCACCTCCAGGACGCCGCGCGAGCCCTTGCCGTGCGCCTCGTCGGTGCCGAAACCCGGATCGAAGAAGCCGGCGTAGTGCACGCGAAACTCGCCCACCGAAGGATCGATCGGCGTCATCTCGGCCGCCTCGTCGACCGGGATCTCCACCGCCTGCTTGGAGGCCAGGATGTAGAACTCGCCGGGATCGAGCAGCAGCTGGCCGTCGCGCGGGATCAAGGGCTCCCAGTAGTGACGCGGATCGTGGCCGTCCTCCTTGTCGAGGTCGACCACCGGCGCGTGGCGGCGGGCGCGGAAGCCGGCGATGCCGTCCGACAGGTCGACGCCGACGCTCTCGACGCGCAGCCGCGGCGGCTGGCCGCGCTTCAGGCGCAGCTGGTTGAGCCGGGTGCCGCGGCGCACGAGCACGGAGAAGGTCTGCGGCGCGATCTCAATGAAGGTCGGGCCGCGGTAGCCCTCGACGACGTCGTCGAAGGCCCCGCCGTCGGAGAGCAGGCGCACGAACACGTCGACCCGGCCGGTGGAGCTCTTCGGGTTGGCCCGCGCCGAGATGCCCGGCGGGAGCGCCAGCCGCTCCTGCAGCTCGGCGATGTAGACGCAGCCCCGCTCCAGCACCGCGCCGGCGACGAGGTCGAGCTCGTGCATGGCCACCTCGCCGATGCGCTCGGCGACCTTGCGCCCCTCGCCCGGCAGAAACGACGCGCGCACCCGCCACACTCGCGCGCCGAGCCGCAGGTCGAGGCTCGCCGGCTGCACCTGGTCGGGCTCGAAGGGGTTGTCGGCCGCGATCGCGCCGGCGGCGATCAGCGCATCGATGGACTGGCAGGGCAGGATGCCCGGGCGCTCAGGCTCGCTCATGGGCGACGCAGCCTTAGCCGAGACGCCGAGTCTTGCAAGGCTTGCTCGCGCGCCCGCGGGAACGCGACGATCGGACCGCGGTCCAGCAGCGCCGGCGGACTCCGCCCCTCGATGCGGCCGCGAGGGCCGGATGCCGCTTGCGGGTGAAGGGTCATCAAGCGTCGCGGAAAACCCTGGCCTTGACGCCGCCTTTCGCCTGCGGTTCCTGCCCGCACGTTCGAAGGGAGGCCCGCCATGGCCGAGGATCCGCGCGATTGGGAGATCGAGACCCGGGCCGTGCGCGGCGGCATCGCCCGTTCGCCATATGGGGAGATCTCCGAGGCCCTGTTCCTGACGCAGGGCTTCGCCTATCCCTCCGCCGAGGCGGCCGACCGGCGGTTCGGCGGCGAGCCGGGCTTCATCTACCAGCGCTTCGGCAACCCGACGACGGCGATGTTCGAGGAGCGGCTGGCGCTGATCGAGGGCGCCGAGATGTGCCGCGCCACGGCCTCCGGCATGGCGGCGGTGCACGCCTCGCTGATCGGGCTGCTTCGGGCCGGCGACCACGTGATCGCCGGGCGCGCGCTGTTCGGCTCCTCGCGCTGGATCCTGACCAACCTGCTGCCGCGGTTCGGCGTCGAGACCACCTATGTGGACGGCCCCGACGTCGACGCCTGGCGCGTCGCGGTCCGGCCGAACACCAAGGTGCTGCTGGTGGAAAGCCCGGCCAATCCGCTGCTCGAGGTCGCGCCGATCGGGGCGGTGGCGGAGATCGCGCGTGCGGCGGGCGCCAAGCTGATCGTCGACAACGTGTTTGCGACGCCGATCTTCCAGAAGCCGCTGGCGCTGGGCGCCGACGTGGTCGTCTATTCGGCCACCAAGCACATCGACGGCCAGGGCCGCGTGCTGGGCGGCGCCATCCTGGGATCCGAGAAGGTGATCCGCGAGGCCTATCGCGACATCCTGCGCCATACCGGCCCGGCAATGTCGCCATTCAATGCCTGGCTGCTGCTGAAAGGACTGGAGACGCTGGAGCTGCGGGTGCTGCGCCAGACGCAGACGGCCGCCAGGATCGCCGACCTGATCGCCGAGCATCCCAAGTCCAAGCGGGTCATCTATCCCGGCCGCAAGGACCATCCGCAGGCGGCGATCATCGCCAACCAGATGACCGGCGGCGGCAACCTGATCGCCTTCGACCTCGGCGACCGCGCCGCCGCTTGGCGGTTCTTGGACACGCTGCAGATCGTCGACATCTCCAACAACCTGGGCGACGCCAAGTCGATCGCGACGCATCCGTCCACCACCACCCACCGCTCCATGCCGGAAGCCGAGCGGCTGGAGATCGGGCTGACCGAGGGCTGGGTGCGGATGAGCGTCGGCCTGGAAGGGGCGAACGATCTTTCGCGCGACGTGAGCCGCGCGCTGGATGCGGCCTGATCTCGCCCTCTCCGGCACAAGCCCGGGGTGACGGGGTTTAGAGGATCGTGAGAAGCTTGCCGCGATGCTGAGCCTGTTCGCCGCCCTCGCGCTCGCCGCCCCGACGCCGGGGCCGAGCCTGCAGCCGCAGCCGCCCGCCCCGGTCGAGATCCCGGCTCCGGCCAGCCTCGACCGCGAGGCCGTGCTCGCCTGGACGCAGGCCTATGTGCAGGGCGAGATGTGGACGCTGCTCGCCTACGACCGCGAGGGCGTCAAGCTCACCGCCCCCGGCGGCGTGCGCAGGACCCCGGACGGCCTCGCGGAAGCCGATGTCCGCACCGAGCTTTTCCGGCCGATCCGGGTCAGCGCCGGGCTGGCGCGCTCAGGTCTGGCGCGCTGGGCGGTGGACTGCATGGCGCGTCGCCTCGCGGTCACCCGCATGACCATCTTCACCGGCAACAACCTCGAGGGCGAGATCGCCACCCGGGTGACCGACGAGCGGACCTGGCAGGATCCGGTCGGCGCCGAGGCCGAGGCGATCCAGGCGGTCTGCAAGGCGGTCGGGAAGTAGTTGCTCCCCTCAGGGGGAGCTGTCGTGGAGCGACCGAGGGTGTGCCGCTTGTTTGCGGAGGAAACCCCTCCGGCCCCCTGGGCCACCTCCCCCTTCGGAGGAGGAATCAGGCCGCCTCGTCGAGACTGGTGGGCTCGACCGCGTAGACCCGGCTGCAGTACTCGCAGGTGACGCGGATCTTGCCGTCGGCCTCGACCATGTCGACACGGTCCTCCGGCGGGAAGGACTTCAGCACGTTCTCGATGCGATGCTGGCTGCAGCGGCAGAAGGCGCGCAGCGGCTTGGACCCGAAGACGCGGACGCCGTCCTCGTGGAAGAGCCGCCAGAGCAGGGTGTCGGAGGCCAGCCGCGGATCGATCAGTTCGTCCTCGCCGAGCGTCTCGAACAGCGCCTGGGTGCGGATCCAGGCCTCCTGCGTCGAGCCGCGCGCATCGTCGGCGGCGATGTGCTGGATCAGGACCCCGCCAGCCCGCCAGCGGACGCCCTCGCCCTCGTCGGCCTGGCCGACCGCCAGGCGGATACGGGTGGGCGTCTGCTCGGACTGGGCGAAGTACTGCTCGGCGCAGAGCGCCAGCGTCTCCCCCTCGATCGGGGTGACGCCCTGGTAGCGGTCCATGTCCGGGCCCTGGTCGACGGTCATGGCGAACACGCCTTCGCCGAGCAGCGAGCGGGCGCCGGGCCGCTGGAAACCTTGTGCGGCCTGCTCCACGGCCGCCCCGTCATAGCGGCAGTAGCCGCGCAGGCCGCCGGAGGTGTCGTAGTCGGCGACCACGAAGCGAACCGGTCCGGAGCCCTGGGCCTGCAGGATGAGCCGGCCGTCGAACTTCAGGTTCGACCCCACCAGGGCGGCGAGCGCGCAGGCCTCGCCCAGCAGATTGGCGACGCTCTCGGGATAGTCGTGGCCGGTCAGGATCTCATCGATCGCCGGCCCCAGGCGCGCCAGCCGGCCGCGGACCGGCTCGCCCTCGATCTGGAAGGCGCCGACCAGGTCATCGGGAAGGGAGGAAGGCATCCGGCCGCATATAGGGTGGGGTTGGCGGGATTCGAGGCTCGCCTGTGTCGCACGCCTGGCGGAAGGCGCCGCAAAGCCGCAGGCCTCAACCGCCGGCATTTGGCCGCCTGGCCGGCGCGCGCTATAGGACGGCGAACCCAGGGGACCGCACATGGCCAAGCTGCAAGCCTTCGGATTGAGCCGCATCGCCGCCTTGGCCGCGATCGCCGGGCTGGCGATCTACCGGCTGGCGCCGCACCTGCCGAACCTCACGCCGGTGGGCGCCATGTTCGTGCTGGGCGGGCTCTATCTGGGAACCGGCTGGGCCTGGATCGCGGCGCCCTTCGCAGGCCTGTTCGTCTCCGACGTGATCCTGAACCTGGCCTACGATGGCCACCCGATCCACGCCGGCCGGGTGTTCGACTATCTCGCCTTCGCCGTCGTGGCGGCGATCGCCCGCGTCCTGGCGGAGCGCCCGCTCGGCTGGAAGCTGGGGGCGGTGGCCGCGGCGCCGGTGATCTTCTTCCTGATCAGCAACTTCGGCGTCTGGCTGTCGGGGGGCGCGCTCCTGAACGCGCCGCCTTACCCGAAGACGCTCGAGGGGCTGTCGGAATGCTACGCCGCCGCCTTGCCCTTCTTCCGCGGCACCCTGATCGGCGACTGGCTGTTCGGAGCGCTCGGCCTGGGAGTCCTGGAGGTCATGAGGCGCCGCGAAGTCCGGGCGGCGGCGGTCGCGGCCTAGATTTCCCTCCCCACGGGGGGATGGGTCAGATCTATCCCGAAGCACCAGGCGAGGATGGACTTCTGGGCGTGGATGCGGTTCTCCGCCTCGTCCCAGACGACGCTCTGCGGGCCGTCGATCACCTCGTCGGTCACCTCCTCGCCGCGGTGGGCCGGCAGGCAATGCAGGAAGATGGCGCGCGGGTCGGCGAGCTCCATCAACTCCTCGTCGACCTGATAGGGCTCCAGCGCCTCCAGCCGCTCGTCGTGGTCGGTGTCGCCCATCGAGACCCAGGTGTCGGTAATCACCGCGTGGGCGCCCGCCACCGCCTCGCGCGGATCGTGGGTGGTCGCGACCATCCCCTGCTGCTCGGCCGCCCGGGCGAGATCGACCAGGTCCGGATGGTAGACCGCAGGGCTGGCGATGTTCAGGCGATAGCCGAGCTTCGGCGCGGCGTGGATGAAGCTCGCGCACATGTTGTTGCCGTCGCCGACCCAGGCCAGCGTCTTGCCGGCCACCGGACCGCAGTGCTCCTCGATGGTCAGCAGGTCGGCCATCAGCTGGCAGGGGTGGCCCTTGTCCGAAAGGCCGTTGATCACCGGCACGGCGGCGTTCATCGCCAGCCGCTCCAGGTCCTCGTGGATGTTGGCGCGGACCATGATGGCGTCGACCATGCGCGAGAGCACGCGGGCGGTGTCCTCGATCGGCTCGCCGCGGCCGAGCTGCATGTCCGAGGCGTTGGAGATGATCACGCTGCCGCCCAGCTGGCGCATGGCCGCATCGAACGAGAACCGCGTGCGGGTGGAGTGCTTCTCGAAGATCATCGCCAGCGTCCGGTGCTCGGCCGGCTTGTCGGCGTCGGGACGGCCCATCGGCCAGCCGTCGCGGGCGGCCTTGCGGGCCCTGGCGTCATCCAGGATCGCGCGCAGGTCCGCCGCCTCCAGCTTCCAGAGGTCGACGAAGTGTCTTGGCGATTGCGTCAAATCGGATTCCCCACCGGCGAAGAATCTAGGCCGCGGCCCTGGCCTTGCTTCGGGCGGTTTCGCAGGCGCGCTCGAACCGCTCGACGGCTTCGCGGGCCTCCTCGAGGGTGAGCACCAGCGGCGGCAGCAGGCGCACGCAGTTGTCGCCGCCGCCGGCGATCAACAGGTGCTGGTCGCGCGCGTGCTGCATGAACTCGCGGTTCGGCGTGGCGAGCTTGATGCCGATCAGGAGGCCCTTGCCGCGCACGTCGACCACGACATCGGGGTAGCGGTCCCTCAGCCCGGAGAGCTGCTGGGTGAAATAGCCCGCCACCTCGCGCACATGCGCCAGGAGCTCGGGCTTCACCAGCTCCTCCACCGAGGCGATCCCCACCGCCATGGCCAGCGGATTGCCGCCGTAGGTCGAGCCGTGCGAGCCGGGCGTCATGCCGTTGGCGGCGTGCGCCGTCGCCAGGCACGCCCCGACGGGGAAGCCGCCGCCGAGCGCCTTGGCGATCGCCATGATGTCGGGATCGGCCGCGCCCTCCAGCCACTCGTAGGCGAAGAGCGTCCCGGTGCGTCCGAGGCCACACTGGATCTCGTCGTAGATCAGGAGCGTGCCGGTCTCGTCGCAGAGCTGGCGGATGGCTTTCAGCGTCGCATCGGGCCAGGCGCGGGCGCCGCCCTCGCCCTGCACGGGCTCCAGGATGATGGCGGCCGTGGTCTCGACCACCGCCGCGCGGATGGCGTCCAGGTCGCCGAACGGCAGCTGCAGGAATCCCGGCATGCGCGGGCCGAAGCCCTCCAGGTAGCTGGGGTTGCCGGAGGCGTTCACCGCCGCCAGCGTGCGGCCATGGAAAGACCCGTCGAAGCCGATGATGTCGATGCGCTCGGGATTCCCGTTCGCCCAGTGGTGCTTGCGCGCGGTCTTGATGGCGCACTCGATCGCCTCGGCGCCGGAATTGCCGAAGAACACCACGTCGGCGAAGGTCGCCTCGGTCAGCATCTTCGCCAGCCGCTCCTGGCCGGGGATCGTGAAGATGTTGGAGACGTGCCAGAGCTTCTCGGCCTGCGCCTCGAGCGCCCTGACCAGCTTGGGATTGGCGTGGCCGAGCGCATTGACCGCGATGCCGGCCAGGCAGTCGAGATAGGCCTCGCCTTCGGCCGTATAGAGGCGCACGCCCTCGCCTCGCTCGAACGCCAGCGGGGCGCGCTGATAGACGCCCATGATGTGGTCGCTGGGAACGGGCGCAGGCGTCGCTTGCGCAGTCTTCTCGGTCACCGAAGGAGCCCTCCAGAACGGCAGCGTCCCCGCCGCGCAGGCGCCGGGGACTGGAAGGCATGGGCTTTTCGGCTCGGAGAGGGGGATTGTCAATCTTCCCTCCCTTCAGGGGAGGGTGGACCGAGCGAGCTCGGGCCGGGTGGGCGAGTCAGGATCAGGCTGTGAGGTGGGAGATTTGGCCCACCCATCCCCACCCTGGCCGCTTTGCGACCTGTCCCTCAAGGGAGGTCAGGTCTTGATCTTGTAGCCGGTCTGGAACATCCGGAAGCAGACGAAGCCGGTGAAGGCGATCAGGCCCAGGGTCATCGCCACGCCCGCGGTGAGCGAGCCCTCGTGGCGGCCGATGAAGCCGTAGCGGAAGCCGTCGATCAGATAGAACACCGGGTTGTACTTGGAGAAGCTGCGGAACGGCTCGGGCAGCCGCTCGATCAGGTAGAAGGTCCCGGACAGGAAGGTCATCGGCATGATGACGAAGTTGGTGACCGCGGCCATGTGGTCGAACTTCTCGGCCCACAGCCCGGCCATGATGCCGACGAAGCCCATGATCAGCGCCGCGCCGAGGCCGAAGAAGGCGATCGCCCAGGGCGCCGCCATCGGCAGCCGCGCGAACGGAATGACGGCGACGGCGGCGACCCCGCCCACGAAGACGCCGCGCGTCGCCGCGCCCAGGCCGAAGCCGATCAGGTGCTCCAGGGGCGTCAGCGGCGGGGTCATGAAGTCACCCATCAGGCCGTTGAACTTGGCCTGCAGCAGCGATGACGAGGAGTTGGCGAAAGCGTTGGAGAGCACCTGCATCATGATCAGGCCCGGCGCCACGAACGAGCCGTAGGCGACGCCGTTCACGGCGCGGCCGCCGCCCACCGCCACCACGAACACCAGCATGTAGAGCAGCGCCGTCACCACCGGGGCGGCCAGCGTCTGCATGCCGACCTTCCAGAACCGCCGCACCTCGCGGAGATAGAGGGTCTGCAGGCCCACCCAGTTGACGCCCTCGTAGCTGCGCGGCTGCGGCGGCAGAACGACTTCGTCAGCGACGGCCATGTCCTTCATGGCGCCCATGTGCGCCTGCTCGCCCCGGCTCGCAACCCCGGCCCTAGCTGCGGCGGGAGGACGCAAGATGTAGTTCCTGTGGACGAATGCCGTGGCGCCTATTGTGTCCCTTAAGGAGTTGTTTACCACTGATAGTGGTTGGTGGGCGCTGAGAGAGCTGGGCGCCACAAGATGTAGAGTCCCGGAGACCGTGGGGGTGAGCCGGGGCCCGTCGGGGAGGCGAGCATGGGCTGGACGGACGAGCGGGTCGAGCTTTTGAAGAGGCTTTGGCAGGAGGGCCTCTCGGCCAGCCAGATCGCCAAGCAGCTGGGCGGCGTCACCCGCAACGCGGTGATCGGCAAGGTGCACCGGCTGGGGCTGTCGGGCCGGGCGACGCCCTCGAAGCCCGCCCGCACGGTGTTCAAGGCCCCGAGGCCCGCCCGCCCGGTTTCGGCGCCGTCCCTGCCCCGCCGCCTCGCCGAGCCTGCGGCGCACGCGATGCAGCCGGCGCCGGTTCGTTACGTCGACGAGCCGCCCGGCACCGCCACCGTCCTGACGCTGGGCGCCCACATGTGCAAGTGGCCGATCGGCGATCCCGCCCTGGAGAGCTTCACCTTCTGCGGGCGGCGGACCGACGAAGGCCCCTACTGCCACGAGCACGCCCAGGTCGCCTACCAGCCGGCGCAGGCCAAGAAGAAGACCTCCGCCGCCGAGCTCGCCCGCTCGCTCCGCCGCTACCTCTAGGCGGCGCGATCGGCCCATACGATCCGTTGGGGATGGGGGCGCGTCCGTGAGCTTCGGCTCCGGGCGCGCCCTTTCCGTCTGGAGCCCCCGTGCGCCGCCTGCGCCATCCCGGTTTTCGCGTCAGCGAAAGGCCGGGACCCTCAGCGCCGGACGGAACCCCCGCCGGCGCCGCCGCCCATCGCGTTGGGAATCGGCCCCGGGAGGGCTTACCTTTCGGCCATGACCGAGGTCGCGCCCGAGTCGATCGCCGAGGACGGCAACGCCCGCCCCTACTCCGTCTCGGAGCTGGCGTTCGCCCTGAGGCGGACGCTGGAGGACGCCTACGGCTTCGTCCGCCTGCGCGGCGAGATCTCCAAGGTCACCCACCACGCCAACGGCCACATCTACCTGACGCTGAAGGATGAGCGGGCGGCGATCGACGGGGTGGTCTGGAAGACGCAGGTGCGGGCGCTCTCCATCCGGCCCGAGCGGGGGCTGGAGGTTGTGGTCACCGGCAAGATCACCGCCTATCCGGCCGGCTCGCGCTACCAGATCGTCATCGAGACCATGGAGGCGGCGGGCGTCGGCGCGCTGCTGGCCCAGCTCGAGCGGCTGAAGGCCAGGCTGGCGGCCGAAGGCCTGTTCGAGGTCGCGAAGAGGCGTCCCCTGCCCTCGATGCCGGCGGTCGTCGGCGTGATCACCTCCCCCACCGGCGCGGTGATCCGCGACATCCTGCATCGCATCCGCGACCGCTGGCCGTGCCGGGTGGTGGTCTGGCCGGTGGTGGTGCAGGGGGATCAGGCGGCGGCCCAGGTCTGCGCCGCGATCCACGGCTTCTGCGCGCTGGGCGCCGGCGGCGACGTTCCGCGGCCCGAGGTGCTGATCGTCGCGCGCGGCGGCGGCTCGGTGGAAGACCTGTGGCCGTTCAATGACGAAGCGCTCGCCCGCGCCGTCGCCGCCTGCACGATCCCGCTGATCAGCGCCGTCGGCCACGAGACCGACACCACCCTGATCGACTTCGTCTCCGACCGGCGGGCGCCGACGCCGACCGCGGCGGCCGAGATGGCGACGCCGGTGCTGGCGGAGCTCCGCGCCGCGGTCGGCGATCTCGGCGGGCGCATGCACCGCTGCGGCGGACGCGTGGTGGCCGACCGCCGCGCGCGGGTGGCGCATGCGGAGCGGGCGCTGGCCCGCGTGCCCGACCTGGTGCGGCTGGCCGAGCAGCGGTTCGACATCGTCTCGGGCCGCCTGGGCGCCGCCCTCGCCCGCAACGCCGCGGCGCACGAGCGTGACCTGGTGCGGATCGCCGCCCGGCTGTCGCCGATGCTGCTGCAGCGCCCGCAGGCCGTGCAGCGCCAGCGCCTGGAGAGCCTGTCGGCGCGCCTGGCGCCTGCGGCGGAGCGGGGGCTGGAGCGGGCCGCCGAGCGGCTGGCCGCGCTCGGCAAGCTCTATGCGAGCGTCGATCCGGAGCGGCCGCTGCAGCGCGGGTTCGCGCGGGTGACGCGCCGCGACGGCTCGATCGTCCGCGCCGGAGCCTCGCTGGCCGGCGGCGAGCCGGTGGCGATCAAGTTCGGCGACCAGGTCACCCGCCAGGCGGTGATCGACGGCGCGGCCGACGCTCCGCCGGCCAAGCCTGCGAAATCCAAGCCGAAGGCCGCGACCTCGGCGCAAGGCGACCTGTTCTGAGGGCGAATTGGGGATTAGATAGTCCGCCATGAACGCCCACGACCGCGACTTCGCCGCCCAGGACCTGGCGGTGCTGCACTACGGGGACGGCGAATTCGCCATCCTGAAGCCGGGCCGCTACGTGCTCTGTGCGGTGAGCGGGGCGAAGGTCCCGATTGAACAGCTCCGCTACTGGAGCGTGCCCCTGCAGGAAGCCTATGCAGGCCCCGCCGAGGCGCTGAAGCGCTGGCGCGAGACGCAGGCCTAACGCGGGGTCTTGTACACCTCGTTCGGCCAGCGCTTGTGGACCCAGAACCATTCCGCGGGCCGTTCGCGGATGCGCGCCTCCATGAAGGCGTTGACGCGCCGCACGCCCGCCTCGATATCGGCCTCGCGATCGCCGGTATCCGCGAGCTCGATGGGATCGTGGACGACAACCCGGAAGCGGGCCCTGTGCGTGCGCTGCACCGACATCGGCTGCAGCGGGACGCCGAAGCGCAGCGCATAGGTCGTGGGGCCCTGGGCGGTGTGCGCGGTGCGGCCGAAGAGGGGCGCGGCGATTCCGCCGTTGTACTTCTGGTCGTTCATCAGCGCGACGCTTTCGCCCCGAGCCATGGCCCGCATCAGCTCGCGCGCGCTCGCCAGGCCCTTCGGTGCGAACCGCCGCACGCCATAGCGGTAGCGAGCCTTGCGGATGCTTTCGTCGAAATAGGGGTTGTTGGTCGCGCGGTAGGTCACCTGGCAAGGGACGCCGGCATGCACGATGGCCCAGGCCATCGCCTCGAAATTGGAGAAGTGGCCCGAGATGAACACGACGGGTTTGCCGCTGGCCGCTATGCCCGCGAGACGCTGCTCGCCCACGACCTCCACGCGGCCGGGCTCGGCGGTGATCCGGTCGAGGAGGGGATACTCCACGATGGTCCGGCCGATCTCCTGCCACTGGGCCCTGAGCAGGCGGGCGATCTCGGCGTCCGAGCTCTCGGGGAAGGCGATCCTCAGGTTGGTTTCCGCGACCTGGTTCAGGCTGGTCAGCGGCCCGATCATCGGACCCAGCCAGGCGCCGAAGTCCGACACCCGATCGACCGGGAACAGGCGCAGGACGGCGGTCAGGCCGTCGTAGGCCGCCGCCTGCAGCCGCCAGGCGAGGTCTTGCAGGAACGAGGGGCGGGTGTGCGCCATGCAATTTAGTAGGCAGGCTCGGCGACGCTCGGCAACGCCACGTTGGCGCGCGACTTGAAGCGGACCGGGCCAGGCGTCCCGCAACGGGACGATCCGGGGGCGTTTTCGGGAAGCCGAGTATGGCTGACGACATCGATATGCATCTGGGACGGCGTCTCAGGCGCCGGCGCCGCCTGCTGGGGCTGACCCAGCAGGAGCTGGCCCGCGCCTGCGGCGTGCGCTTCCAGCAGATCCAGAAGTACGAGTGCGCCGCCAACCGCATGTCGGCCGCGCGTCTGTGGCAACTCGCCGAGGCGCTGGAAGTGCCGGTCGCCTACTTCTTCGAGGGGCTGAGCGAACTCCGCGCCAAGTCGCGGCTGCGCGAGGAAGGCGGCGAGGTGTTCGCCCGCAAGGAGACGCGCGACCTCGTGCGCGCCTACTACCAGCTCGGCGAGCGCCCGCGCCGCCGGCTGCTCGACCTGGCCAAGTCCCTGCACGGCGGCGAGGCCGAAGGCTGAGCGGCCGCCTGGGCGTCCATGGCTCCCGGATGAGACCGTTGATTGAGCCGGCGTCGCCGAAGCTCTAAACCGCCGCCCATGGCGCTCTCGCAAGATCGCACCGAGGAGCTTGATGCCTTCCTGGTGGAGCTGAACCGCGCGGCGGCGGACGCCATCCTGCCGCTGTTCCGAGGCGACCACGGCGTGGTCCACAAGGGCGGCCGTTGGGCGTTCGATCCGGTGACCGAGGCCGACAAGGGCGCCGAGCGGGCGATCCGTGAGCGGGTGGCCGAGCGCTATCCGACGCACGGCTTCATCGGCGAGGAATACGGCGAGGACCGGCCCGATGCGGAATTCGTCTGGGTGCTGGATCCGGTCGACGGCACGCGCGCCTTCATCGCCGGCCTGCCGCTGTGGTGCACCCTGATCGGGCTGAGGCATGAGGGCCGGCCCGTGCTGGGCTCGATCGGCCAGCCCTACCTCGGCGAGCTCTTCATCGGCCATGCCGGCGGCGCCCGGCTGATGAGCCGCGGCCGGAGCCGACCGCTGAAGGTGAGGCCCTGCCCGAATCTCACCGACGCGATCATCGCCACCACCGATCCGGAAATGTGCTTCTCGGGCGCCGAGCTCGGCGCCTGGAGCCAGGTGCGGGCGGCGGCGAAGCTCGCGCGGCTCGGCTGCGACGCCTACGCCTACGCGATGGTGGCGGCCGGGACCCTGGATCTGGTGCTGGAGGCGGGACTCGCGGCCTGGGACATCGAGGCGGCGATCCCGGTCCTGGAAGGCGCCGGCGGCCTGGTCACCGACTGGCGCGGGGAAGACCTCGGCGGGCGACCGGCCGCACGCGACGCCAAATGGCGCGGCCAGGTGGCGATCGCCGGCGATCGCGCCTGCCTGGAGGAGGCGTTGGTCGCGCTGCGCAGAGCCGCGGCCTAGGCCAGCCGCGCCTCAGGCCTTCGGCGTGCGCTTCGCCGGCGCCTTCCTGGCCGCGGGCTTCCGCTTCGCCGGGGCCTTCCTGGCCGCAGCCTTCTTGGCCGCAGGCGCCTTCTTCGCCGCCGCCGGCTTGGCCGCG
>NZ_JAICYI010000101.1 GCF_025934275.1 Phenylobacterium sp. | reverse complement strand
GCGTCAGCGCCTTGATCATGTCCTGCGCGGCGTCGGTCGCCGCCTTCATGGCCACCATGCGGGCGACCTGCTCGGAGACCGCGGCGTCGTTGAAGGCCTGGAAGAGCCGGATCCGCACGGTCGCCGGCAGCAGCTCGTCGAGGAGCTGCTTGGGGTCGGGCGAAAACTCGTACTCCACCGATTTCGCCTTCTCCTCCCCCTTCTTCACCTCCGGCTGGAGGGGCAGGAGCTGCACGACCACCGGGCGCTGCTGGCCGGCGGAGAGGAACTTCATATAGGCCACGTGGGCCGAGGCGATCTCGCCCCGCGTGAAGCGGTCGATCAGGTCGTTGGCGATCGGCTCCACCTGGTCGAAGCGGGGGCGGTCGCCGATCCCCGAGGTCTGCTCGGCCACCGGCCGGCGCAGGAAGCGGAAGTAGGAGATCCCCTTCTTGCCGACCATGTGCACGTCGGTGGTCATCCCGGCCGGCTGCTGGTCGAGATGGCCGAGGGCCGTGCGCAGGACGTTGGCGTTGTAGCCGCCGGCGAGACCCCGGTCGCTGGTCAGCACGACGAGGGCCGAGCGGTCGACCCCCTCGTTGGTCTTGAGCAGCGGATGCTCGACGTTGCCGGCCGCCCGCGAGAGGTCGGCCACCAACTCGGCCAGCTTCTCGGTGTACGGCCGGGTCGCCACGGCCCGGTTGAACGCCGCCTGGAAGCGGGCGGTCGCGATGAGCTGCATGGTGCGCGTGATCTTGCGGATGTTGCGCACCGCCTTGCGGCGCTTGACGAGGACTCGCCGGTTCGCCATCTCGGACCTTTCCTACGCCGCCGCCGGAGCCGCCTCGCGGGCCGGGGCGTTGACCTTGTATTGCGACTTGAATTCGCGGATGGCCTGGCCGATCTTCTCCGGCAGGTCGCCGCCGAGGTCCTTGGTGCGGTCGAGCTCGTCGACGATCTCCGGGTGCTGGTCGCGGAAGAACTTCAGCATGGCGCCCTCGAAGCGGGCCACCTCGCGCACCGGCACGTCGTCCAGGAAGCCGCGGGTGCCGGCGAAGATCGACAGCACCTCCTCGTTGACGTTGTAGGGCTGGTACTGCGGCTGCTTGAGCAGCTCGACCATCCTCTGGCCGCGGTCGAGCTGGCGCTGGGTGGCGGTGTCGAGCTCGGTGCCGAGCTGGGCGAACGCCTCCAGCTCGCGGAACGCCGCGAGGTCGAGCCGCAGCGAGCCGGCCACCTTCTTCATCGCCTTCCGCTGGGCGTTGCCGCCCACCCGGGAGACGCTGATGCCGACGTTGATCGCGGGGCGCACGCCGGCGAAGAAGAGGTCGGGCTCGAGGTAGATCTGGCCGTCGGTGATCGAGATCACGTTGGTCGGGATGTAGGCCGAGACCTCGCCCTCCAGCGTCTCGATGATCGGCAGCGCCGTCATCGAGCCGCCGCTGTCCGGGAAGCGGTGGACCTTGTACTTGTCCTTGTCGGGCAGCGAGGCCAGGAAGGCCTCGGCCTTGTGCTTGCCGTGCGGCCGGTGGTAGGTGCCGTCGGCGCCGTCCGGGCGGACCTCGGCGGGCGCCTGGAGCCCCTGCGGGTGCTTGACGGCACGCGAGCGGTCGGTGCTGTCCGCCGGAGTGTCCTTGGGGACCACGGCGTACTCGTCGCGCAGCTTCACGCTCCGCTCCAGCAGGCGGGAGTGGAGGTAGAAGACGTCGCCCGGGTAGGCCTCGCGGCCCGGCGGACGGCGCAGCAGCAGCGAGAGCTGGCGGTAGGCCTGCGCCTGCTTCGACAGGTCGTCGTAGACGCAGAGGGTGGCCTTCCCCTCCTGATACATGAAGTACTCGGCCATCGCCGCGCCCGCGTAGGGGGCGATGTACTGCAGCGGCGCCGGGTCGGACGCCGAGGCCGAGATCACGATCGTGTAATCCATCGCGCCCAGCTCGCGCAGCTTGTCGACCAGGCCGACCACGGTCGACTCCTTGAGGCCGATGGCCACGTAGACGCAGATCACGTCGCCGCCGCGCTGGTTGACGATGGTGTCGATCGCCACCGCGGTCTTGCCGGTCTTGCGGTCGCCGATGATCAGCTCGCGCTGGCCGCGGCCGATCGGGATCATGCCGTCGATGGCCTTGATGCCGGTCTGCAGCGGCTCGGTGACGGGCTGGCGCTCGGCGATGCCGGGGGCCTTGAACTCCAGCGGCCGGCGGTACGGGGTGTTGATGTCCCCCTTGCCGTCGAGCGGGCGGCCGAGCGGATCGACCACGCGGCCGACCAGCGCCGGGCCGACCGGGACCGAGAGCAGCTCGCCGGAGCGGCGCACCTCGTCCCCCTCCTTGATGCCCAGATAGTCGCCGAGCACGACGGCGCCGACCGAGCCCTCTTCCAGGTTGAACACCTGTCCCTGGGCGCCGTTCTGGAACTCCAGGCGCTCGCCGGCCATGGCGCCGGTAAGGCCGTAGATGCGGGCGATGCCGTCGCCCACCTCCAGCACCTTGCCGACCTCCGAGAGGTCGACCTCGGTGCGGTACTTGCGGATCTCTTCTTCAATGACCGACGCGATCTCGTCGACTTTGAATCTCATGAAAGCTCCTTGCCCCGATTACGACTCGGCAACGTAGGCTCTGCCGCTATGGATCTCACGCGAGGCGCGCGCGTGCAGCGCCTCGCTCAAATGGTGCAGCCGCGACGCCAGGCTGGCGTCGATCTTCCGCCCTTCGATCTGGATGATGAGGCCGCCGATCACCGCCGGATCGACGTGCTCGATCAGCGACGGCTTGCGGCTGGTGGTGGCGGCGAGGGCCTCCGTCAGCCGGGCGCGCAGGGCGTCGGTGAGCGGCACGGCGGTGCGGACGTGGACGTCCATCCAGCCGCGCAGGTCGCGCAGCGCCGCCCGGTACTCCTCGGCGATGGCGCGCAGGGAGCCGAGGCGCCCCTTGCGGTTGATCACCAGGAGCGAATCGACCAGCAGGTCGCTCGCCTTGCCACGGAAGGCTCTCTCGATCGCCTCCGCGTGCGGCCCCTCCTCGACCAGCGGGCTGCCGAAGAACTGCTCGATCGCCGGATTGCTGTCGAGATACGTCACCAGCTCGTTGAGCTCCTCCTGCAGCGCCTCGGCCTGCCCCTGCTCCTCGGCGACGTGCAGGATCGCCTCGGCGTAGAGCCGGCCGATCTCCCGTCCGCGTTCGTCGACGTTCGCCATGGCTAGTGCGCCTGCGGGCCCGAGCCGCTGATGCCGTCGATCGCCTCGGCGATCAGGCGCTCGTGATCCTTGGCCGAGAGCTCCCGGCCGATCACGCGCGCCGCCATGTCGGTGGCGAGGCGGGCGGAGAGGTCGTAGAGCTCGCGGGTGGCGGTGACGGTGGCGATCTGGATCTCGCGGCGGGCGCGGTCGATCATCTTGTCGGCCTCCACCTTGGCGGCGGCCTCGATCTTGCGCTTCACCACCTCGGCGTCGCGCCGGCCTTCCTCGACGATCGCGGTGGCCTCGCCCCGCGCGCCGGCCAGCCGCTCTTCATACTGCTTCAGCCGCGCCTCGGCCTCGTCGCGGTCGTGCTTGGCCTTGGCGAGCGCCTCGTGGATGAAGCTCTCGCGCGTCTGCAGCGTGCTGAGGATCGGGCCCCAGGCGAACTTGCCGAGGACGACCAGCACGAGGACGAAGATGAGGACCGTCCAGAAGACGTTGCCGATGTCGCCCGCCAGCAGGCTGGGCTGCGCCTCGGCGCCCTCCGCGGCCAGCGCGGGAAGGGCGGTCAGGGCCAACGCGGCCAGTAGAAACAACGCTCTTTTGATCATGCCGTTTGCTCGCATTCAATGCCCCTCCCCGCGAGCGGGAAGGGGCGGAATCCTAAGTGGCGCCGGGCTCGCCTCTAGAGCGAGGCCAGCAGGCCGACGACGACCGCGAACAGCATGGCGCCCTCGATCAGCGCGGCGGTGATGATCATGGCGGTGCTGATCTGGCCGGCCGCCTCGGGCTGGCGGGCGATCGCCTCGACCGCGCTGCCGCCGATGCGGCCGATGCCGAGGCCGCCGCCGAGCAGGGCGAGGCCGGCGCCGAGCGAGCCGCCCAGCTTGCGGGCGCCGTCCGTGGTCATCAGGCCGCCGTCATGGCTGGTGGCCGGGCCGGCCGCGGCATCCGCCTGCGCGTGGACCGGGGCCACCGAGGCGAACATCAGCACGAAGCCGAGGGCGATCATCATCAACGCGATTTTGGCCGTTCTCTTGCTCATCGAAAAAGATCCTTTCCTAGGGTCGGTACGCCCCCGCTCCCTCCGGGCAGGGCGAGTGTTTCGGGATCAAACGTGTCAATCAGTGCGCCTGCGCCCCCGTGGTATGGCCGTGGTCGTCGTGGTGATGGAAGACGATCGACTGGCCGATGAACAGGGTCGTCAGGAAGGTGAAAATGAACGCCTGTAGAAAAGCGACGAAGATCTCCAACAGATTGATCGCGATGCTGCCCGGCACCACCGGGAGGGCGACGAGGAGCCCGCCCGCGATGCCCTTCTCCGCGGCCGACAGGATGAAGCTCAGCAGCACCGCCAGCAGCACGTGGCCGGCCACCATGTTGGCGCAGAGACGGACGATCAGCGCGAAGATACGGGCGACGAGGCCCACGATCTCGATCGGGATCAGCAGCGGCGCCAGCCACAGGGGGCCGGGGCTGAAGTGGGCGAAGAACTGCCTGCCGCCCAGCCGGACGCCGTTGACGATCACCATCCCCAGCGTGATCAGGGCCATCGTGCCGGTGATCCAGGGGTTCGCCGTCGCCGATCCGCCGATGGGCGCGCCGTGCACCTTGATCCAGTTGATCGGCAGGATACCCAGCAGGTTCACCGTCGTCACGAAGAAGAAGACGGTCCAGACGAACTTGATGAAGCGGTCGGTGTATGCGCCCAGGGCGGGCAGCGCGACCTCGTTGCGGAGGTACTCGCAGATCGC
>NZ_JAICYI010000102.1 GCF_025934275.1 Phenylobacterium sp. | reverse complement strand
GTTGCCGCTTGCGTCGGTCTGGATCACCAGCACTGTGTTCGGCGTGCTGATCGTGACGTCGGAGGCGAGCTTCACCTGTCCCGTGTAGCAGTTGTCGCCGGTAGCCAGACCCGCCTGGCTGAAAGTCGAGGATGCGGCATACGTGCACGAGAGCTTGGAGAGATTGGAGCTCATGGTCGAGGCGAGCGGATCGGTGAACGCCGGATAGCCGCTCACCGGAGTTGTGCCGCAATCGTTGTTCTTGTTGGTTCCGACCGCGTAGCCCCCGCCCACCCCGAAATCGGAATTCAGTCCGTTACACGCCAGGTCCTTGTCGGAGAGAAGATCGCACCCGGTCAGGTTTGTGCCCGGTCCGCCGTTCAGCGTGATGCCTTGGGACAGACCGATCATGCAAAAGGTGGTGGTCCCTGTGGTCAGGCCGGCGATTGCCTTGGCGCTGATCGCCTTGCCGCGGGCGCCGTTCGCGAGCGTCACGTCGCCCGAGTAGCCGACCACGCGAGTGAGATATACCGGCACGTTGTTGGCGACCGTGACCTGATAGCACGTCGCGCCGGAGATCACCGTCGCGCCGGCCGGGCAGGCGACGGTGGTCGGTGTGACCGTCACGTTGCCGCCGGTCGTGAAACCGTACTTGGTGGCGACGGCCTTGGCCACGTCGGCGTAGGTGGTTCCGCCCTGGATCGCTGCGGCGACGACTGCGGAGTCCGCTGCATTCTGCTGGGCGCGGTGGTAGAGGTACCAGGACGCCGTCTCGCCGCCGATCGCGAACGAGCCCACGATCGGCACCACCATCAGGGCCAGGATCGGCCCGATGTTGCCGCGCTCGTCAGCAAGCCATTTCCAGGCGCGTTGCAGGAAGCGCCCCTTGCGCCTCGGCGTCTGTTCCAGGTCCACGGCAGGTCCCCCAAAGACGGACTGATCCCAATCAAACCTAGCAAAACCTGCGCCAGATGTCTCGCCATGCACGTCTCGCGCGAATCCGCCGCGGCCGGCGGCGGCGTCAGGCTCGGGCGGGATCGGCCTTCGTCGCGCCCCGGCGCAGGCGCAGCTCCACCACGCCCGCCAGGATCAGCACCGTGGCGAGCTCCACCAGCGCCGGGCGGATATCGAACGGCCCGGGCTTGGCGGGCGTGAAGCTCACCGGCATGACGAACAGCGCGATGAACAGGTTGTTGGCCAGGTGCGCGCCGGTGGTGAACTCGACGCCTGCGGTGCGCAGCGCGATCCAGGCCCAGCCCGCGCCCATCACCGCGCGCAGCAGGAGGTTGGCCGGGTTCGGATCGAAGTGGGCCAGCGAGAAGAGGGCGCCGTTGACCGCCAGGATGACGATGAGGTTGCGTGTCCAGGCGGCGGTCTGCTGCAGCAGCCAGCCGCGGAACAGCGCCTCCTCGGCGAAGGCGGCGAGGTACAAGCAGGCCGCCGCGATCAGCGCGTAGGCCGCCCGCGCGCCGACGCCCGCGCCGGGCGTCAGGATCGGCGCCGCGAGCGGGGAGGGCGCGAAGGCCCGCTCCGCCAGGAAGGCGACCGCCACCAGCGGGAAGCCCACCGCAAAGCCCGCGCCCACGACGCGCCACCGGAACCGGGGCGCCGCGGTCAGGAACGAGCGGATCGGGCGGCCGAAGATCCCGGACGCCACGGCCAGCGCCGCCCAGGCTGCGGCGATCGAGGCGACGCCGGCCACCGTCAGCTCGTAGCTGTAGCTCAGCAGCGGTCGGCCGGACGCGGCGTTTCGGGTCAGGCTGTCGAGCGCATCGGCCACCGCCCGCGGGTTGCCGCCGGCGCGCGCCACGGCGAAGCCCAGGGTGATCGCGAGGCCGGCGAGAAGGCCCGCGACGCCGGCCGCCAGCACGCCAAGGACCAGGAAGAGCACCAGCCGCCCGGGGTCGCGCGCGCCCGCGAGCCGCAGGAACGGGAAGGCGTCGGTCTGCTCGGTGTCGCGAATCACAGCGTCCATGCCGTCAGCATGCCCTGGCCGCGCGCCGCGATCATGTCCGAGCGCCGGTCTTTGCGCCTCAGAGCGCCAGGAACGGCTTGATCAGGCTGGAGGTGGGAAACGCCAGCAGCGCGCCCGCCGCGATCGCCACCCCATAGGGGATGTCCTCGCCGGGCTCCGCCAGCCGGGTCAGCCAGGCCGGGGTGGTGACCAGGAACGGCCGCATGTAGGCGGAGCGCAGGCCCACGATGACCAGCACCAGGCCGCCGCCCGCGATGGCGGTCAACAGCGCATAGGAAGCCGCCGCCGGCCAGCCAAGCCAAAGCGCCGTGGCCGCGAAGAGCTTGGCGTCGCCGCCACCGATCCAGTTCAAGGCGTACAGGGTGAAGCCGATGACCAGCGCGGCCGCGCCTACCGCGACGTGCAGGCCGATATCGCCCAGGCTCAGTCCGAGCACCGGCGCGGCGACGGCGAACCCGGCGATCAGGGCGAGCGAGATCCAGTTCGGGATCGTGTAGCTCACTGCGTCGCGCAACGCCGCGACGATGACCAGCGCGGGGAAGACGGCGACGGCGAGGGCTTGCACGATCGGCGGCATGGTCTCTCCTTTGGCGGTTACCATACGGCCGGCGAATGAACCAACTCTTGCCGGCGCGCGGTAGGAGCCTTGGTGTCGCGTCGGGCGCCGATCTTGAAACGCGGAGTCTGCAGCGGTCCCAGTGCGCCATTCTGGGACGCAGCACGTGGCCCCCTCTCGGGCCATTCCGGCGTAAGCGGGCCGGGCGAACATCCTCTCCCCTCGCCCGGTCCGCGATCCGCCGCATTCAAAGACAAATGGTAAATACGCCAAGTATATCGCGATGCGATCGGACAGTATTCTCACGTGTTCGACCGGTGTGACCATTAACCGATTAATCACGACCACCATGCCAAGACTTGCCTAACCGCGGGCCATCAGGCTCGCCATAAAAAACTTGGGTGTGGTGGTGGTGAAGGTTCTGACCGTCTTCGGCACGAGGCCGGAGGCTATCAAGATGGCGCCCGTGGTGCGCGCGCTGCGGCGGCGCAGGGACATCGCCTCCTTCGTCTGCGTCACCGCGCAGCATCGCGAGATGCTCGACCAGGTCCTCGACCTGTTCGGCATCCTGCCCGACGACGACCTCAACATCATGTCGCCCGGGCAGGGGCTCAATCCGCTGCTGGCCCGTATGGTGGCCGCCCTGGATCCGGTGATCGAGCAGGTGAAGCCCGACCGCGTGCTGGTTCACGGCGACACCACGACGGGACTGGCCGGCGCGCTCGCCGCCTTCCATCGCGGCGTCCCGGTAGGCCACGTGGAAGCGGGCCTTCGGACGTACAACCTCGCCCAGCCGTGGCCGGAGGAGATGAACCGCCGCGCCATCGACCTGGTGAGCGCCGAGCTGTTCGCCCCGACCGAGCGGTCGAAGGAGAACCTCGCCGCCGAGCGGCTGGAGGGCCGCATCCTGGTCACCGGCAACACCGTGATCGATGCGCTGAAGCATATCGAGGACATGCTCGAGCAGCATCCGGACCTCGCCCGTTCGCTCGACGCGACCCTGCCGCGCGCCATGGAGGGCCGCAAGCTCGTGCTGGTCACCGGCCATCGCCGCGAGAACCACGGCGACGGCCTGGACAACATCTGCCAGGCGCTGGCGACGCTCGCGTCACGCGACGACGTCGAGATCGTCTTCCCCGTGCATCTCAATCCCAGGGTCAAGGGCCCGGTGCACGCCAGGCTCGGCGGCCTCGCCAACGTCCGCCTGATCGGTCCGCAGGAATACCTGCCCTTCGTGCGCCTGATGCAGCGGGCCGACGTCATCCTCACCGATTCCGGCGGCATCCAGGAGGAGGCGCCGGCGCTCGGCAAGCCGGTGCTGGTCATGCGCGACGTCACCGAGCGGCCGGAAGCGGTGGAGGCCGGCACCGCGGTGCTGGTCGGCACGAGCTCGGCGCGGATCGTCGCCGCGGTCGGCGACCTGCTCGACGACGCGGATGAGCGGGCGGCCTTCGCCGCGCGCCGCAACCCCTACGGCGACGGCCATGCCGCCCGGCGCATCGTCCAGTCGGTGTGCGGCGAGCCCGTCGAGGAATTCGTCATCCCGTCCACGCCCGTCCGCCTGCGCGCCTGAGGAGGCCCCCACGTGCTCCAGTCGTTCGCCGCGGCCTCGTCCGCGCCCCTCGAGACCTACGCCGCGATCTGCCGCTGGGCAGCCCTGATCGTCGCGGTGATGATCGGCTTCTCCTCGCTCGACGACATGTTCGTCGACGCCTGGTTCTGGCTGCGCACCGCCTACCGGCGCCTGTTCGTCAAGCCGCGCCACAAGCCGCTCAGCGAGGCGGCGCTGTACCAGGTCCCCGAGCAGCCGATCGCCATCATGGTGCCGGCCTGGCGCGAGGACGACGTGATCGCCCCGATGCTGGCCAACACCATCGCGACACTCGACTACGACAACTACGTGATCTTCGTCGGCACCTATCCCAACGACCCGGACACCATCCGCGAGGTCGAGCGGGTGCGCCGGCGGCACAAGCGGGTGGTGCGCGTGGAGGTCCCGCACGGCGGCCCTACCTGCAAGGCCGATTGCCTGAACGCCATCGTCGAGACCGCCCTGAAGCACGAGGCCGCTGCGGGCCAGGAGTTCGCCGGCTTCATCCTGCACGACTGCGAGGACGTGCTGCACCCGGTCGAGCTGCGGTTCTTCAACTACCTCTTGCCGCGCAAGGACCTGATCCAGCTGCCGGTGGTCTCGCTGGAGCGCGGCTTCACCGAGTGGGTCGCCGGCACCTACATGGACGAGTTCGCCGAGTGGCACGCCAAGGACCTGGTGGTCCGCGAGTCGCTGGCCCGGGCGGTGCCCTCGGCCGGCGTCGGCACCTGCTTCTCGCGCCGGGCGATCGCCGCCCTCTGCGAGACCGGCGAG
>NZ_JAICYI010000033.1 GCF_025934275.1 Phenylobacterium sp. | reverse complement strand
TGGCCTCAGCGACGTTGGTGACCCGGCCCGCGGCGGCGTCCCAGGCGATCGGCTGGTCGGCCTTCAGAGCGACGATGCCCAGGATCATCGTCTCGTTCAGCCGGGCGCCGTACTCGAACGGGCAGGAGACCTTCTCCTCCCGGCGGATGGCGCGGATCCAGTTCTGCTCGTGCGCGGCCATGCCGCCGGCGATTCGCGGCAGGCTGTGCGGGATCCTGGCCGCCTTGGCCTCCAGCCCTTCGCCGATCAGCACCGGCTTCTCGCCATAGGTCTCATGCATCAGCATGCCCTTCGTCCCGACGAACAGCACGCCGCCTTCGGGGTTCATGCGCAGCTCGGCGGGGAAGCCCGGCGGCGTGGGCGGCAGGATGCCGCCGTCGTACCAGGTCATGTGCAGCCGCCCGCCCTCGACCAGGTTCCTCGGCGCGTGGGCGAACTCGTAATGGACGACCTCGGCCAGCGGAAAGCCCTCAAGCACCGCGGGCCGCTTGGTGCTCCACAGGTCCGGATTGCCGGGCCAGCGGGAGTGCCGGGTCTCGATCTTCGTCGGGAGGCCGGGATCGAGCGCCCAGAACGGAAAGTCGATCAGGTGGGCGCCCATGTCGCCCAGCGCCCCGCAGCCGAACGGGACCCAGCCGCGCCAGTTGAAGGCCGCATATTGCGGATTGTAGCCCCAGTCGACGTTGGCCGGGCCGAGCCAGGTCGCCCAATCGAGCCCCGCGGGCTTCGGCTCCGGCGGCGGGCGCGAGACGCCCTGCGGCCAGACGGGCCGGTTGGTCCACACGTGGACCTCCTTCACCTTGCCGATCGCGTGGCCGCGAATCAGCTCCACCACGCGCCGCCCATCGTCACCGGAATGCCCCTGGCAGCCCATCTGCGTGACCAGCTTCGGATTGGCCTTCGCCAGAGCCGCGAGCCTGCGGCCCTCCTCCACCGTGTAGGTTAGCGGCTTCTGCACATAGACGTGCAGGCCCCGCTCCATGGCCCAGCGCGCGGCCACCGCGTGGTGGTGGTCGGGCGTGGCGATCAGGACAGCGTCAATGTCCTTCTGCTGGTCCAGCATCCGGCGATAGTCGGTGTAGCGCTTGGCCTTGTCGTAGGCGGCCTTCAGCGCAGTGCGTGTGGGCAGCAGCTGGTAGTGCTGGTCCAGCATCCCGCGCGCCACGCGGTCGTAGTCGACATCGACGGTGGCGACGATGTTCTGGTCGGTGAGACGGGACATGTCGTCCGCGCCCTTGCCGCCGGCGCCGATCACCGCCAGGTTGACCTTGTCGCTGGGCGCCAGCGTCCGGGCCCCCGCGAGGCGCGGTCGGGCCAGCACCCCCAGCGCCCCCGCCGCCGCCGCCGCGCCCAGCACGCCCCGCCGCGTCAGCCGCCCGCCTTCTCCAACTCCGATCATCGCTTTGCCGCCTCCCCGCCTGCCGGAGCCGATTGACCGCTGTTCGGGCCCGAAGCGCAAGAGCTTGGCTTCTGGGACGGCGTCACGCGCGTAAGTCGTGGGAAGATCGGGGAGATATCGGGAGTCCGTCAGCCAGAAATCGGAGCCGCCGGCCGCTGTTCCGGCGGATGCTTGCGCAAGCGCCCGGGGCTGGCCCGGGCGTCCGTTGGTGGAGGTTGAGATGGGAATATTCAGTCGGGGGCCGCTGCTCGGCCTCGCGGCGCTCGGGTCGCTGGCGCTGGCGGCGCCGGCCTGGGCCGGATGCGGCGACACGGCGACGGTTTCGCCGGCCGCCTGGACCGGCGGCTCCGAGGCGCAGCTCTGGCGCGCCAACCTGGGCACGCCGTCGATCATCGGCATGTGGAGCGTTCAGTTCTTCGCCGGCGGCAACATGATCGACTTCGGCTACGCCCAGTGGCACGCCGATGGCACCGAGATCATGAACAGCGGCGGCCGCTCGCCCGCGAGCGAGAACTTCTGCCTGGGCGTCTGGGCCCAGACCGGCCCGTTCAGCTACAAGCTGAACCATTTCGCGCTGAGCTACGATCCGGGCACGGGCGCGCTCAACGGCAAGGTCAACATCAAGGAGGACGTCACCCTCGATCAGAAGGGCGCCCAGTTCGACGGAACGTTCACGATCGACGTCTTCGACCCCAACAGCAACGCCCTGCTGCAGCACGTCGGCGGCCGCATCGTCGGCCGGCGCGTCGCGGTCAACTGAGCGCATGGGCCGGGCGCGCAGCGCCCGGCCATCTGTTCAGCCCATGCGTTCCGGCCGCAAGTCCATCGCGGCGACGGCCTGCGCCGCCATCGCCCTTTCCTCCGGAGCCCTCCCGGCGCGGGCGCAGGTCGTCCCGGTGTGGACCACGGCCCCGATGCCGCAGCCCTCGCGCGCGTCGGCGCCGGCCGCGGTCGCCGCCCCCACCGGCCTGGCGCTCGGCCCAGGCGAGGTGTTCGAGGTGGTGCCGCTCAAGTACGCCGACGTGAGCGAGGTGGTGGGGCTGCTCACCGGCAATTCGCAGGTTCGGCCGAACGACACCTTCACGCCGCAGGAGCCCTCGTTCGGCTCCTCCGGCTTCCAGGGCTACTACGGCGGCGGCGGCCTGCCGACGCCGCCGCTCAACCCCGCGCTTGAGCCGTCCGGACCGCAGGCGGAGCCGCTGGGCCGCGCCGTCGACCAGGTCATGGGCATCGATCGGCGGTTGAACGCCGTCATCCTCAAGGGTTCCCCCGCGACGGTCGCCCAGATCAAGGCGCAGATCGCCCAGCTCGACGTGCCGGTCGACAGCGTGGTCCTGGAGACCGTGTTCGTGGAGCTCACCCAGAGCGGCGCACGCAACGTCGGCATCGACTTCAACAACGCCAACGGCCAGGTGGGCTCCGTCGCCTACTCCTACGTCAAGGGCGATTTCCCGGGGCTGCCCAACACCTCCAAGGGCGGCGCGGTCGTGGCCAACCTGCAGGCGGCGATCTACGCCCAGATCGCCAGGGGCGAGGGGCGCATCATCTCCAAGCCGCGGATCGCCGCCCAGAGCGGCTCGACCGCCAAGATCGTCACCGGCGACGCCCTGCCGATCCTCACCTCGATCGCGCTCTCCGGCGTCAACGCCGTGCAGCAGCAGGTGCAGTACGTGAACGTCGGCGTCACCCTGCAGATCGCGCCCAGGGTCTCCGACGACGGCTTCGTCACCTCGCACGTGTTCGCGGTGGTTTCCAGCGTGACCGGCTTTTCGCAGGGATATCCGGCGATCAGCCAGCGGGAGGCGTCGACCTCGGCCACCGTGCGCGATGGCGAGAGCTTCGTGATCGGCGGCCTGACGCAGGAAGCGGACCTGACCCAGCGCAGCAAGCTGCCGGGCCTCGGAGACCTGCCCCTGCTCGGCCTCGCCTTCCAGGCAGAGCACCGCAGCCGCGCCAAGACCGACCTCTACATCGTCATCACCCCGCACGTGATCCGCGGCCGCTCGCCGCCTGCCCCCGCAAGCTCCCCCGCCAAACCGACCGCGCCCTTGCCGTGAGCGCGCGAGGGCCCCGGGCCCGGAACATCACGCTCTCTTAAGCGTTGCCGTGGTGGGATCATCGGCCTGACGCGATTCAGGCCGAGGGGGCGTCGAGTTGGGCATCCATTGGCGGGCCATCGGGCCCCTATCCGCTGCAGCGTTGCTCAGCGCCGTGCCGGCGTTCGCCGAGGAAGCGGCCGGCCCGCCGGCGGTCGAGCGGTTGCGCGGGCTGTCGATCGAGGAGCTCGCCAACGTCCCGGTCACCACGGTCTCGCGTCGGGAGGAGTCGCTGGCGCAGGCCCCGGCGGCCGCCTACGTCATCACGCGCCAGGAGATCAGCCGCAGCGGCGCGCGCACCTTGCCGGAAATCCTGCGCCTGGCGCCCAACCTGTTCGTGGCGCAGACCAGCGCGAACAGCTGGGTGATCACCGCCCGCGGCCTCTCGGGCAACCTGGCCGACCAGGCGTTCTCCAACAAGCTCTTGGTGCTGATCGACGGGCGCACGGTCTACACGCCGCTGTTCTCCGGCGTGTACTGGGACATGCAGGACGTCCTGCCCTCCGACATCGACCATGTCGAGGTGATCAGCGGCCCCGGCGCGACCTTGTGGGGCGCGAACGCGGTCAACGGCGTCGTCAACATCATCACGCGCAGGTCGGACGAGACGCAGGGGCTCGAGGTCACCGAGGGGGCCGGCGACCAGGAACGGTTCGCCGCCGTCCGCTATGGCGCAAGCCTCGGCGATGCGGCGAGCTACCGGATCTACGGCCGCGCCTACCGCGCCGACGACACGCTCACCTCGACGGGCGCCGAGGCGCTGGACCGCTGGGATCGCGTGCAGGGCGGCTTCCGGCTCGACTGGAGCCCGAGCGACCGAGACGACGTCTCGATCCATGGCGACGCGTTCAAGGGCTCCGGCGTGACCAGCGGCAGCATGAGCGGCGGCAACCTGGCGGCCCGCTGGAGCCACGCGACCGAGGGCGGCGCACACCTGCAGGTCCAGGCCTACATCGACCGCGAACAGCGGGGTCATGATCTCACCGGCGGCCTGCCGCTGTGGGTCGACACCTACGATGTCGACGTGCAGCACGAATTTGCGCTCGGCGCCCGCAACGACGTCGTGCTCGGCGGCGGCCTGCGGCAGGCGAAATACAGCCTGGAAGCCGACGGGGGGATCGGGTTCGTCCCGGCAAGGGGCGCGCTGAACCTCTCCAACGTCTTCGCCCAGGATACGCTCACGCTGACGTCCTCGCTGCGGCTGATCCTCGGGGTGAAGCTCGAGGAGGATCCGCATTCCGGCTGGTCCGCGCTGCCGAATGCGCGGCTGTCCTGGACCCCTTTGCCTTCCACGCTTCTGTGGGCGGCCGCCTCGCGCGCGATCCGCGCCCCGACGCCGTTCGATCGCGATGTGGTCGAGACCGTAGGCGGTCAGGTGTTCCTCACCGGCAACCGCAACTTCGAGCCCGAGACCGTCGACGCCTATGAGGTGGGCGCGCGGCTCAGTCCGACCGGCCGGCTCTCGCTCTCGGCGTCGGCCTACTACAACGTCTACGATGACCTGCGCAGCATCGAGATCACGCCGGTCACCTTCATCCCGATCTTCTGGGGCAACCGGATCAAGGGCCACACGTCGGGCCTGGAGGCCTGGGGCAGTTATCAGGCCACGCCGCAGTGGCGGCTCTCCGCCGCGGTGAACCTCTTGTCGGAGTCGTTCCAGTTCAAGCCCGGCGCCAGCCGGATCCTGGGCCTGAGCCAGGTCGGGGACGATCCGAAGGCGCAGGCGCAGCTCAAGTCTTCAATGGATCTGGGTCCGGCCGTCACCTGGGACGCGGTGCTGAGATACCAGAGCCGGCTGCCCGACCCGCGGGTCCCCGCCTATGTCGAGCTCGACACCCGCCTGGCCTGGAACATCACGCCGTCGCTTCAGGTCGCGGTGATCGGCGACAATCTGCTTCACGACCACCATCAGGAATTCCCGGCGCCGCAAGCCAATGCGGTCCCGCGAAGCGTGCTGGCCGAGTTACGTGCGCGATTTTGAGATTCCGCCACGGGGCGGCCCCCGGCGTCGGCTCTCGCCAGGCGGGAGCGGTTCGACCAGGGCGGGAAATTCTGTCAAGCTCGCGAACGCTGGCTCGCCGCCGATCGCGCCGCCGTGGCGCGCCCGCCCGCCTGCGAGCGGGGTTGGTGGACGCTTGATGCGGGTTCTGTTCCTGCTCGGGGCCGCTCGACGGCGTGTCCGAGGGCTGATCGCCGCCCTTGCGATGCTGGCCATCACGGCGTTTCCGGCCGGCGCGAGCGCCCTGTCTCTGGAATCCGCCGTCAAGGCGAGCTTCCTCTATAAGTTCGGCCCATTCGTCGAGTGGCCGGCCTCGGCCTTTCCCGCGGCCTCCAGCCCCTTCAACATCTGCGTGTTCGGCGCCGACCCGTTCGGCGGCCTCCTCGACCAGGCCGCGCGCGGTCAGACCATCGCGGGCCATCCGGTCGCGGTCCGGCGCATCGAGTCCGTCGAGGGCCGCATCGACTGTCAGGTCGTGTTCGTGAGCCGGTCCCGGCAGCCATCGCCGGCCGAGGTGCTGCACGCCCTGCGCGGCTTGCCGGTGCTCACGGTCACCGACGCGCGCGAAGGAGTCGACGGCGGCATCATCCACTTTGTCGTCCAGGACGGGCGCGTCCGATTCACGATAGACAACGGCCTGGCGCGCGCGGGGGGCCTTGTCCTGAGCAGCAAGCTGCTCGCGTTGGCGACCACTCCTCAGCGAGGAGCGGACTAGCATGGCTCCGATCTGGGAACGCCTCAGCCGGCCGGTGACCAGGACGCCTCGCGTCGCGATCGGCGTCAGCATCGCCTTGCTCCTCGCCAGTCTCGCACTCGGCGTCATGAGCCAGAACGCGCGCCGGGCCGAGACCCTCGACCAGGCGCAGGTCCAGGCGGACATCCTCGCGGGCAGCCTCGCCGCGCCCCTGGCTTTCAACGACATCGGCGCGGCCCACGAATACCTGAATGCGCTGGGCGCCAACCCCGCGGTGGAGGCGGCCGGGGCCTATGACCTGAGCGGCCGGCTGGTGGCGAGCTTCCGACGCGCCGGCGATGGTCCTCCGCCGACCAACACCGTCGGCGCGCTCACCGCGACCACCGGCGAGCTCACGCTGCGCAAGCTGGTGAAGCAGGGCACGACCGGTCTCGGCTCGATCTACCTGCGGATCCGCGTCGAAAGCCTGCTGCACCGGGAGCTGCGCTATCTCGGCATCGGCATCGTGATGATCATGGCCTCGCTGCTGATCGCCGCGCTCGGCGCCTCGCACGCCTCACTCACCGAGGCGCACCGCAAGCTGCAGGAGCAGATCGAGGAACGGGAGAAAGCCGAGGAGGCGCTGCGCCAGGCGCAGAAGATGGAGGCCATGGGCCAGCTGACCGGCGGCGTCGCCCACGATTTCAACAATCTGCTGATGGTCGCGTCCAGCGGTCTCGACCTGATGGACCGAACCTCCGATCCGATCCGCCGCGACCGCCTCAAGCAGGGCATCCGCCAGGCCATCGACCGCGGCGCCGATCTCACCCAGCAGTTGCTCGCCTTCTCGCGCAAGTCGCCGCAGAAGACCGAGGTGGTGAACCTCCCCGACCTGATCGCCGGGATGCGCGACGTCCTCGACCGGTCGCTGCGTGAGGACATCAAGGTCAGCGTCGAGGCCCAGGACGGTCTCTGGCCGGTCGAGATCGATCCGGCGCAATTCGAGGTCGCCGTCCTCAACGTGGCGATCAACGCCAGGGATGCGATGCCGAACGGCGGCGTCATCGCCGTCCGCCTGGAGAACGCGCCGTGCGACGAAGGCCAACCGGGCGACATGGTCCGAATCACCGTGACCGACAGCGGCCACGGCATGGCGCCGGAGTTGCTCAACCGCGCCTTCGAGCCGTTCTTCACCACCAAGGGCGTGGGCCAGGGCACCGGGCTCGGCCTCAGCCAGGTCTACGGCTTTGCCAGGGCGTCCGGCGGCGACGTGAAGATCGAGAGCGAACTCGGCGAAGGCGCTGAGGTGACGCTGCGGCTTCCGCGGTCGGAGAAGACCCCTGCCGTGACGACGATCGCGCGCCGCCGCAGCTTCCCGAAAGGCGTCGATCGCAAGTGCCGGATCCTGCTGGTGGAGGACGACGAACGCGTCGCCGAACTCGTCAGCGAGATGCTGCGCGAACTCGGCTACGACGTGACGCGGGCGCCGAGCGCCGCGACCGCGCTCGAAGCGCTTCGGCTGGAACACGCGTTCGACCTGGTGTTCTCGGACATGGTCATGCCCGGCGACATGAGCGGGCTCGACCTGGCGCGAAAGATCGTCCGCGAGCGTCCGGACCTGCCGGTCGTGCTGAGCACCGGCTACAGCTCGTCGGCGGCGGACGCCACCGCCGAAGGCATACGCCTGTTGCTGAAGCCCTATCGCATCGAAGCGCTCGCGGCCGAGCTCAGCGCCGCCCTGAACGACGCCGCGCGTCGCCCGCGCACGCGGCACTGAACTCCTCCCCTCCCCGCGTCCGGTCCACACGGCACGTGGGGCTACGGGCGCCGAGCGAATGTGTAGCCCCAATTGATCTCCTCACGGTATTGGCCGGATCGATCGAACGCGAGTAGCGCGCTGCTGAGCGCGGCCTCGAACGCCGTGTGCCGTCCACCGAGGGCGCGGGGGGAAAGTGTGGAGTTTGAGCGGGTGTAGCCGAGGAGCGTCTCCAGGGTCCATTCGTGGAGGACGGCGAACGATCGGTTCGTCACGTCGACGAAGCCTGCGTCGCGGATAACCTGTACTTGTTCTGCAAACTCGAGCTCAGGGGTCGCGTTGGGAGCGCCAAGGCGACGGACCGGTTCGCCGACAAAATCGCGCACAATAGCGGCGACGATGCGCCGCCACGGGGGCGCCGTCTCTTCCTCGATCTGAGGGCCGAGAGTCACGAAGCCTCCGGCCGGCTTCAGCCATCCGTATGCCTTCGCGGCGACGCGGGGACGGTCGAGTCGGTGGAAGGCCTCGCCGATAGTGATCAGGTCGAACCCGCCGGGTGCTGCTTCGAAGTCCTCAACGCGGCCGACCGTCCAGTGGACGTTGCCGAGCCCGAGACGCTTCGCCTCGCGCCGGCCCACCTCGATCATGTCCGGCTCTAGGTCAACAGCCCAGACCTCAGCGACACGGTCCGCGATCGGCAGCGCCACGCGCCCGGGCCCGCAAGCAAGATCCAGGAGACGCGCGCCCGGCGGCAGCCGCGCATCATCCAGAAACCCCTCCAGAACCTCACGTGGATAGGGCGGCCGATAACGAACATAGTCGTCGGCGAGACCGGCGAACGCGTCTGGGTGGAAGTTGGGCGGCAACCCGGCCATCGGCGGGGGCCAATACACCAGCGCAATCTTAGCGACCAGTCGGCGCGCCAGGGCGAGTGGCGCGGACCGGATGTTGTTCAGTCCGGTCGCCGCCAGTCGTTGACGTCCACGTTGCAGGCGAAACGAACCGCCGTCGCTCGCCCGTCCGCGACAGCCCAGGTCTTGGTCCGCTCGCCGGGTTCAAGCTCCGCCACATTGCTCGTGGAAACCGCGACGACGGCGCCGCGCGCGTCGTAGGCCTTGCAGGTCACGTCCACCAGCCATGCCTTGACGGTGCTCCGGTTCTCGATCTCGAGCTCGATGTTCGGGCGCATCGCACCCCATCTGGCGCGAGCCCAGATCCCGGGGGGCGCGGCGATGCTGTTGGCGAGGGCGGCGGCGAAGATCAGCTCGATCATGTGGCCGCCGCGGCGGGCTCGCGCGCGCTGGTCTCCCGCGCCCGTCGATATTCCCGCGCCGCTTCCGCGACCGCGGGCTCCACGTCGCGGGGCATCATCACCCCAGCGGCGACCGCCGCCGCAGCCGCCTCTGCGAACCGGGCGATGTAACCGTCTTCGTCGCCATAGAGGGCGTCCAGCTCGGCCACATCGAAGGGTCGGTTCGAGCCGCGAAGGCGACCGGCGAAGTCGTCCGTGACCGGCGTCGAGCTGTTCATCGCCACCGGCGCGGCGGCCTGGGGAAGGCGCAGACCGCCCGTGGCGATGCCATGGCGGTCGCGCACGACCTTGCCGTCATCGGTGAAGTCGATCCGCGGCTGGGTGGGGGGCGGAGCGCCCCCGCCGACCCAGCGGTTCAGGTGATGCAGGGCCGCGTCATAGAGGGGCTGCAGGTAGATCCGGTTCACCTGTTCCGATGGCGGAGGCGGCGCTGCGCCGAAGTCCCGTCGGTATTTGGCGTTCCGCATCACTTGGGACTGGTAGGAGACGTGGGTGAGCGCCGCGGCTTCCCAGGTGCGGAAGCGGTCCGTGTCCGGCTGGCGAACCGGGAGGCAGGCGATCGCCTCGAGTTCGGTGTTCACGATCATCACCGGGACGTCGAGATCGTCCCGGATCAGGTTCTGGGCGCGCGGCAGAGGCCGAGCGTTGGCGGTCGCCGGATTGACCGGCCGATCGCTGGCCTCGATGGGCGTCCCGCTGCCGAAGTAGATCTGCAGCATGTAGCCGTCGAAGGCGTGGCCGCCCCGATCCGCAGGCAGCGGATGGACCGCGTTGATGTACGTCGCGAGGCGACCCGCCGACTGCGAGGCGCCCAGGCCGATGACCCGCTTCACGGCCAGTCCTCCCAGCGGGTCCACCGTGCGGTCACGCTCGGGCCCAACGGCCCGGCCCACCTGCGAGAAGATATTGTAGGAGGCGTCATCGGTCGGGATGCTGAGATCGCCGTAGCGCTCGCCGTCCCACGCCACGAGACCCTGCGGGGCGTCAGGAAACCCGTGGACACCCACCCGCTGCACGCTGGCGCAGACGTAGGCATACCCTCCGTCCAACACCTCCGGGCTCTCGCCGAAGAAGAGCTCATAGCCGGCGGTGACGTTGTTCCAGCACACCACCACCGTGCCATTGAACCTTGCCGGGTCAGCCGGGCGATACACCAGCAAGCGGGTCTTGAAGGGAACCTTGCCCTTCGGTTGGACACGCCACTTCCCGTCGCGGCCGAGTTCCGCGCCGGACGCCGGGGCATAGGTCATCGCCTCGCCCGCCAGGAAATATTCCGCTTCGACGAAGTCCTTCGCGGCAAGGTCGATGAGCGGCCGGTTGAAGGCCCATCCATGCTGGCCGCCGCTGATCGGTCCCTGGATCATCGTTCCCTCCGTCGAGGTTCAGCTTCGGGCCGGCCCCGCGGCCTTGGCGACGAGCCTAAACCCCTCGCGGACTCTTTACAGCCCGTACTACACTCGTAAGATGCGGACCGGAGCAGCCTTTCCTGAAATTCACTTCGCCCGCGGCTGCAACCGGGAGATGCTGCACCGAGGAATGCCGATGATCAGTCATCACGTGGCGACGAATACGTCCCAGGACGGCCCGCCCGGGGCGCCGCCTTGAACAAGGCCTCCTTGATCGGCCAGCTGAAGATCGAGCGCGAGGCGCCGGCCGGCGCGCGGCGACGCCGTCGCGGTCCGGACCTCTGGCCCTGGGCGCTGGGCGGCGCCGCCGGCTTGGCCCTCGCGATCGCGGTCGGCTGGTTCGTCGTGGCCCGGCCCGACCTCGTCGCGGTGGAGGTCGCCACCGCCAAGCCCGCCTGGAGCGGCGGCGCGGCCCAGGGCGGCTCGCTGCTCGACGCGTCCGGCTACGTGGTCGCCCGCCGCGCCGCAACCGTCTCCTCGAAGATCACCGGCAAGGTCGCGCAGGTCATGATCGAGGAGGGCCAGCGGGTGGCGGCCGGCGAGGTGATCGCCCGGCTCGACGATTCCAACGCCAGGGCCGCGCTCGATCAGGCCCGCGCCCAGGTCGCCGCCGCGCAGGCGAGCGTGCGCGTCGCCCAGGCGAACCTCGAAGGCGCCGTGCCCAAGTACGAGCGCAGCCAGAAGCTGCACGACCGCGGATTCTTGAGCGAGCAGGACGTCGACGACGCCAAGGCCGCAGCGGATTCCGCCCGCGAAAGCCTCGACCTCGCACAGCGTCAGGTGATGACGGCCAAGGCCGCGGTCGAAGTCCAGCAACGGGCCGAGGACGACACCATCATTCGCGCCCCGTTCGCAGGCGTGGTGACCGTCAAGGCGGCGCAGCCCGGCGAGATGGTCTCCCCGGTGTCGGCCGGCGGCGGCTTCACCCGCACCGGCATCGGCACCATCGTCGACATGGATTCGCTCGAGGTCGACGTCGACGTCGCCGAAAGCTTCATCAACCGGGTGAGCCCCGGCATGCCGGCCAGCGTCAAGCTGAACGCCTATCCGAACTGGGACATCCCGGCCGAGGTGATCGCCGTCGTGCCGACCGCCGACCAGTCGAAGGCGACGGTCAGCGTGCGCGTCGGGCTGAAGCTGAAGGATCCGCGGATCATCCCACAGATGGGCGCGCACGTCGCCTTCCTGAGCCCGACGCCGGCCGCCGCCGGCGCCTCGCAGGCCGGCCGCTCCGTCGTCGTGCCGCCCGAGGCGGTGCAGAGCGAGGACAGCGGCCAGACGGTGGTGTTCGTCATCGCGGACGGCCACGCCGAGCGGCGCGCGGTCAGGCTGGGGGAGAAGACCAGCCAGGGCCAGACCGTGATCGCGGGCGTCAGCCCAGGCGAGACCGTCGCCGTCGAGGGAGCCGACAAGCTGAAGGACGGCCGGGCGGTGAAGATCCGGCGCAAGGCGCAGGCGAGCTGAGGAGAGCGCGATGGAGCCGTTGGTCAGCATGCGCGGGGTCGTCAAGCGCTACAAGCGCGGCTCGGAGAGCATCCAGGTGCTGCACAACCTGGACCTCGAGGTGCAGCCCGGCGAGTTCCTGGCGCTGATGGGCCCCTCCGGCTCGGGCAAGACCACGCTGCTCAACCTGATCGGCGGCCTCGACCGGCCGAGCGACGGCGAGGTGGTGGTGGCCGGCGAGCACATCGACGACCTCTCCGGCGGCCAGCTCGCCAGGTGGCGGGCGCGTCACGTCGGTTTCGTCTTCCAGTTCTATCACCTGATGCCGACGCTCTCGGCCGAGCGGAACGTCGAGCTGCCTCTGCTGCTGACGCGCCTATCGGGCGCGCAGCGCCGGCAGAGCGTGGCCGCGGCGCTGGAGCTCGTCGGCCTCACGGACCGGCGCAAGCACAAGCCCTCCGAGCTCTCCGGCGGCCAGCAGCAGCGCGTCGCCATCGCCCGCGCCATCGTCACCGACCCCACCCTGCTGGTCTGCGACGAACCCACCGGCGACCTCGATCGCGAGACCGCCGAGGAGATCCTGGGCCTCCTGCAGCTGCTCAACCGCGAACAGGGCAAGACCATCGTCATGGTCACCCACGACCCCAAGGCCGCGCAGTTCGCCAGCCGCGTCGTCCACCTCGACAAGGGCGCGCTCGCCGCCGCGCCGGCGGAAGCGGCGTGAAGTTCCTGCCGCTCGTCTGGGCCGGCGTCTGGCGGCGCCCGGGGCGCACCGCGCTGACGCTGATCTCGATCATCAGCGCCTTCGTGATCTTCGGCATCCTGCAGGGCTTCACCTCGGGCCTGAGCCGGCTAGTGGCCAACGCCCAGGCCGACGTGCTGATCACCCAAAGCCGAGGCGGCCCGCTCGACCGCCTGCCGATCGCCGACCTCGACATCCTGAAGCGCACGCCGGGCGTGAGAGCCGCCGCGCGGACGGTGTTCTTCGGCGGCCCGTTCCGTCAGCCGAACGCGTTCCTGCCGGCGCAGGCCATCGATCCCGACGAGGCCCGCGCGGTCGACGACCAGCTGCACATCACGCCGGCCCAATGGGCGGCGCTGAAGGCGACCAGGAGCGGCGCGCTAGTGACCTCCGACCACGCCAAGCTCTACGGGTTCAAGGTGGGCGACCGGGTCCCGCTCACGCCCCAGTTCTACACCAACAAGGACGGCGGCAGAGCCTTCCCCGTCGACGTGGTCGGCATCTATCCCTCGAACCCCGACGACGGCGTGTTCGGCGGCCTGGTCTTGCTGAACTACGACTACATCGACCAGAGCCGCGCCAGCAACGCGGGCACCGTCAACGGCTACCTGGTGCGGATCGACGATCCGCTGAAGTCGGGGGTCATGTCTGTCGCCATCGACCGCCAGTTCGCCAACTCGCCGCACGAGACCAAGACCTATTCGCTCAGGCAGCTGGCGCTCGCCTCGATCGCGCGGCTTGGCGACGTCGGCCTGGCCGTGCGGCTGATCGCCGGGGCGGTGTTCTTCGCGCTGCTGTTCTCGGTGGGCTCGGTGATGATCCAGTCCGGCCGCGAGCGGACCGTCGAACTGGCGGTCCTGAAGACGCTGGGCTTCGGGGACGCCACGGTGGTCGGGATCACGATCGTCGAGGCGGTGGTGATCTGCCTGGCCGCAGCGATCGCAGGCCTGCTGATCTCGACCGCGCTCTATCCGGTGGTGATGAAGACCATCCACTTCAACGTGAAGGCCGGCCCCGCCCTGCCCGCAGGGCTGATCGTCGCCCTGCTGCTGGCGCTGGTCGCCGGCGCGATACCCGCCTGGCGCGCGGCGCGGCTGTCCATCGTCGACGGCCTGGCGGGACGCTGAGGAGAGGCGAGATGCATCCGCTCCGGCAAATCCTCGTCGCGACGGCCCTGGCGCTGCGCACCCTGCCCCAGCGCCTCGGCCCGTCCACGGTGACGGTGGTCGGCGTCGCCACCGTCGTCGCGGTGATGGTCTGCATCCTGGCGATCGGCCAGGGCGTGCGACGCTTCGTCGACGTCAACGATCAGGAAGACCGCGCCGTGCTGCTGCCGGCGGGCGGCGCCTCGGAGTTCGCCGGCGCCTTCACCACCGGCGATGTCGCGGTGCTGCAGTCCGCGCCGGGGGTCAAGCGCACCGCCGACGGGCGCCGCATGATCCAGCCGCTGGCCGCTGTGGGCGTCGAGGTGATCCGCCGCAAGGACGGCGCGCCTCAGAACGAGATGCTGCGCGGCACCGGTGAGATCGGCAACCTAATGAACAAGTCCACCCTGCACATCGTCCAGGGGCGGATGTTCCGGGCCGGCATGCACGAGCTGGTCGCCGGCAAGACCGCCCACGACCTTTTCCGCGGCCTCGACGTCGGCGACAAGATCGACATCCGCGGCGCGCCCTGGACGGTGGTCGGCGTCTATGCCGACGAGGGCGGGATCGACGAGAACTCGCTGGCCGGCGACGTGGAGACCATCAAGGCGGCGTTCGGCAACACGACCTACCAGAGCATCGGCGTGCAGCTGGCCTCGCCGTCCGACTATCGCCGCTTCCGCGACTGGGTGATGTCGAACCCGCAGCTGAACGCCCAGGTGAAGACGCTCGGCCAGTACTACCGCGACCAGATGAAGCAGCTGCGCGTGCTGTTCGACTTCGTCGGCTTCTTCGTGGGCGGAGTGATGGCGGTGGGCGCTGCGGCGGGCGCCATCACGACCCTCTACGCCGCGGTCGATGCGCGTCTGCGGGAGATCGCCACCCTGCGCGCGATCGGCTTCGGCGGCGGCTCGGTGGTCGCCTCGATCATCATCGAGGCGCTGGCGCTGGCCATCCCCGGGGCGCTGATCGGCGTGGGGATCGCCGCGCTCGGCTTCAACGGTCACGGCATCGACACGGCGGGGCTGGCGTTTCAGGCCAGCGTCACGCCGGGGCTGGCGCTGACGGGGGTGGGCGTGGCGCTGGCGATCGGGCTGATCGGCGGCTTGTTTCCGGCCATCCGCGCGGCGCGGCTGCCGGTCGCCGAGGCGCTGAGGGCCAGCTGAGGACGGCTAGGCGGCGCCCGGCCGATGCGGCGGGCTTCGCCCCGGCGGTTCGGCGCCGCGCCGGTCGGCCGGATAGGTCTTCACCTGGCGATCGGCCTGCCAAAGCTCCATGGCGCGGCCGTCGCGGTGCGGCTCGACCCCGCGGATCGCCTGCGCGTCATCCTCGCAGTCCAGCTCGACCGCCTTGCAGATGTGCCCCGCCGGATCGAGGAAATAGAGCCTGTAGTGCGCCACCAACGCGCCCTGCCCTTCGCATAACGAAGTTATAATGGCGCTCTGGTTGCATCATGGTCAAGCTCGCGTCGGGCCCCGCCTTCCGCATCAGCGGTCGCCGCGATCTCCCTCGCCGGGCTTCGCCTTCGTCTTGGCGTGCTGGCGGCGATCGGCGGCGAGTGAGCGACCCACCTCCACCTCCCGCTTGAAGCGGCCGTTCGCGTCACGCCGAGCATAGCGTTTGTCGCCCTTGTGGGGCTCGATCAACTCTCGGGGCATCATGACCTCCATGGGTTATGGACCAACGGAGGTGGGATTTCCTGAGTTCCGTTTCCGGGCCGTCCTGCGAGCGACAGCGACCTGAAATCGCGCAACATTCCCCTATCAGGGGAACCGCCAAGCTCTGCCTTCGCTTATGTCATTTGCAGATTTCGGCCTCACCGGCCCGGCCGGCGGCCTCTCGGGCGAAAAGGGCGCGAGCCGTGACCTACAGCTTCAGGAACCTGCTGGTCGAATTCCAGGTCGGCTGGTGCGGCGCGGCCTCGCCGCACGCGCACGGCATGGCGAGGTTCCGTCCCTGGACAGGTTCGGTGGCGGCTGACCTTCAGGCGATCTTCGGCGCCGCTGCGCCGGACCGATCGACGGCCCCGCGCGCTCGCGCCCGGTCCTCAGAGTTCGGAGCGGCCGGCGGCCGATGACGCGGTCGCCTCGCCGGCGCCGGCCGGGAGCGCCTTCTCCACCTCGTGGAGCAGGTCGGTGGCGTCGAGCTTAAGCGAGCGCAGCAGTTGCCACAGCCGGAAGGCCGAGACCTGCGCCTCGGCATGCTCGTACTTGTGGATCAGCTGGAACTGCGCGCCGCACAGCTCGGCCACGGTCTTCAGGCTGAGCTTGAGCTCCCGCCGCCGCTCCCTGAGCAACCTTCCAAGTTCCCGGTTGAACGCGTCCTGCACTCGGCCACTCCTACTGGCCGCGAATGCTCCAGAATGGGTCACCGCGGCGCTCGTCGAGCCGGCCGGTGCAATGACGGCGCCCGCGTCGCGGACGGGTGGGGAGCGGATCAGGCGCTGAAGCATTTGGCCCCGGCGGCTTCCAAGCACCGGGGCCCAGGCGGGGTTGCTGCGTTCACCTGGCCTTCGGGGGCGTCCCTCGGAAAGGCGCTATATTTAATCTCCACCGCAGCGACAAGTTCCCCTGTCAGGGGAACAACACGCCTTGCCGCCCTTGGCTCGGCGGCGCAACGCGCACATGCTCCGCCGATGACCCCGCGAACGATCGCAGCCGCCGCCGCGCTCCTCCTCGGCCTCGCCGGTCCGGTGTCGGCCCAGGCGCCGGCCGACGACCCCCTCCCGGCCGGGCCCGGCAAGGACGTCGTGGTCCGCGTCTGCACGGCCTGCCACGACGCCACCGAGTTCGCGTTTGCGCGCTACACGCCCGACGAATGGGATTTCGAGATCACCAAGATGCAGTCGGCCGGCGCCGAGATGACCGCCGAAGAGCAGCTCGCGATCTCGGCCTACCTGGCCAAATACCTTTCCAAGCCCGCCGCTCCGGCGCCGGCCGCGCCGAACGCCCCGGCGCCCACTCCGAAGGCCGCCGCCCTGAGCGCGGGCGACTGGCGCCGCGCCGCCGGGCTCGGCGCCTCGGCCGCCGAGGTGGTCCGGGCGCTGCAGGCCAAGGGCCGGTTCGCCGACATCGTCCCGGACGAAGCCGTGGTCACCATCGATCCCGACAACACCGTCGACGTCGTCGCGTTGAAGCCGCTGCCGCCGCTCACCGTCCCCGGCGCCACCGGGCCCGGCGTGCGCACCGCCGGCCTCTCCGGCTCCGGATTCGCGTTCACCGCAAAGCCGGGCGCGATCATCCTCTACCCCGCCTTCGCCCAGTCCTTTGCACCCCAGGGCGCCTCTCCCCGATCCCCTGGCGTCACCCCCGCGCCGCCGCCATAGTGGCGGTGTAGCGCGCGATCGGTCCGCGCCGGATTGGGGGCATGCATGTTGAGGTTGTTCGGTGCGGTGTTCGCCGCAGCGCTGATCTGCGCGAGCGCGGCGCGCGCCGAGCCGGTGAAGGTGAGGGTCGCCGAGGGCGTTCTGGTCGGCGGCCGCTCAGGCGGTGCGGTCGGCTTCCTGGGCATCCCGTTCGCCGCCCCGCCGGTGGGGGAGCTCCGCTGGCGACCGCCGCAGCCCGCGCCGCACTGGACCGGTGAGCGCCCGGCCACCGAAGCCTCGCCCAATTGCACCCAGCGCAGTCGCCCCGGCGGCCCGAAGTCCTCCGAGGACTGCCTCTACCTGAACGTCGTGGCGCCGGCTGGAGCCAAGGGCGCGCCGGTGATGGTCTGGATCCACGGCGGCTCGAACCTCGGCGGCTCGGGCGTCCAGTACGTCAGCCCCGCCTTCGCCAAGGACGGCATCGTCACCGTGTTCATCAACTATCGGCTTGGGCCTCTGGGCTTCTTCGCCCATCCGGCGATCAGCAAGGCGGCCGGCCCGGCCGAGCCGCTCGCCGACTACGGGCTGATGGACCAGCTCGCCGCGCTCCAATGGGTGCAGGCCAACATCAAGGCGTTCGGCGGCGATCCGCGGCGGGTGACGGTGTTCGGCGAATCCGCCGGCGCTATCGACATCTACGCCCTGTTGGGCCTGAAGAAGGCGCGCGGCCTGTTCAGCCAGGCGATCATCGAATCCAACATCACCTGGGGCGACTCCCCCTCTCTCGCCAAAGCCCAGGCCGACGGCCAGGCGCTGGCGGTCCGCGCCGGCGCTTCGCCCACCGCGGGCCTCGCCGAGCTGAAGGCGATCCCGGCGGAGAAGCTCGTCGCCGCCCAGCGCGGCGCGCTGTTCCCCATCGTCGACGGTCGGTTGATGACCGAGACCTCGCTGCAGGCCATGGCTCGCAAGCACACCGTCGATGTCCCGCTGATCGTCGGCTCCAACAGCTGGGAGGCGTGGCTCGACCGCTCGCTCAAGGGCCAGGCGGCGGTGGACTGGACCAACAAGGAGGGCGGCGCCCCGGCCCGGTTCATCGCCGCCAGGTCCGCCGAAGGGAAGCCGAGCTGGCTCTACTTCTTCTCCTATGTGCCCACCGAGAAGCGGACGCCGGACAATCAAGGCGCGCCGCACGCGGGCGAGATCTACTACGTATTCGACCGCGAGCTCAGCCCGATCATGACGCCGAGCCCCGCCAACCCGGTCTCCGGCCCCGCCAATCCCTCCGACGAGGACAAGGCCATGGCCGCCCTAGTCCATGCCTGCTGGGTCTCCTTCGCCAAGACCGGAACCCCGCGCTGCGGGGCTGCGTCCTGGCCGAAGTACGATCCCGCGACCGACCAGCTGATGGAGTTCGGCTCGCCCGCCGGCGTCCGCAGCCACTTCCGCCAGCGCGAACTCGACGCCGCCCTGGCCGAAGAGCCAGACGCGAAATAGCTAGACGCCGCGCAGCTTAGAGCGGGCTGTCGTCGAGCCAGAGGCCGGTTGGCTGGCGGACTCGCCGAGTAGCGGCGCCGCGCCAGCGGGCGATGGCGGGCACGTACACGAGCCCTCCATTGCGGGACCTGTAGATGGCGATGAGATCGCCGTCGGATGTGCGCTTGGACGCGATGGGAAGCAGGTAGGGCGTCACGGGTCGTGCCGGATTCGGAAGCTACAGAACTGCCAAGCCCCGGCGGCGCATCCGAGTTCCCTGGCATCGCCTTTGATAGGCCGAGCGGCTCGTGAGCCCGGCAGCTAACGGCTTAGGGCGCGCCGTGGCCCGCTTCCGGCGGATGGGCGCAGGCGCGCGCTCCGGCGGCCGCATGCGTCGCCGACAGGTCGAGACAAAACAGCGCCAGCCCTCGGTGATCGGTGACGATCATTCGCCACGATCCGGACGCCCAGAACTCCGGCTCGTTCTCCTGCACCATCTCGATCAGCATCCGCAGCGCCGCCGTATGCGCGGCCTGCATGCTCGGCAGCTCGAGACCCTGCTCGTCCGGATAGGACCGGCCGTCCTCTTGGTGGAAGTGGTATCGCGACATTCCGGCCTAACTTGTTGGGCGACTTGACGGTTTCAGCGTAGCCGAAGGAACTTTGCGTCCCGGCCGGCCCGGCGTGAAAATCGCCGCAGCCGACCGAGCGCCGCGTACACGCGCGACCACGCTCCGAGAGCAGCCATGCAAAGTCCCACCGAATACCAGCGAGAGCTCCTGCGAGGCATGGACGCCAAGGACCTCGTCGGGACGATGGAACTCATCGCCGACGACGCCGTCTACTTCTGGAGCAACGGCGCGGCGATGTTCGGCAAGGCCGAGATCGAACAGGCCATGAAGGCCAAACTTCGAGGGCATCAAGGACGACGTGTATGAGGTCAAGGACCTGACCTGGGTCGTCGATCAGCCGGACGCGGCCGTCGCGGTGTTTCGCTTCGAGTGGTCAGGCGAAGTGGACGGCGCGCCGGCCTCCGGGCGAGGCGGCGGCGCCTCGGTCCTCAAGCGCATCGACGGCCAGTGGCGGACGGTTCACGAGCATCTGAGCCCGGGCCGCTGGCGCAGCCGACCGGCGAGCCCTTCGCCCCCCCGTGCATGAAATTCTTGACTTGCTCCTGCTGCATGTGTTCTACTTTCGTTCATGGTGAATCGGGCGGACATGGCTGAGCGGCACGCGAGCGTGCTGGCGGAGCTCACGGAGGCGGGGCGCGTCATCGCGCTCGACCTGCAGGCCCGCGCGCTGGCCGCCGAGACGCCGGCCGAGGCCGCCGACGTGGCCAACGCCTTCCACAAGGTCTCGCGTTCCGTGCGCCAGTCGATGGCGCTCGAGGCGCGCTTCGCGCGCGACCTGACCCGCGCCGATCGCGAGGATCGCGAGGCGGCCGAAAAGGAAAGGAAACGTGGCGTCGAGCGCCGCCGCGCCCAGGTGGAAGCTGCGGTGGAGCGGCTGATCTGGACCGAATACGAACGGGACGAGGACGAAGGCGAGGATCTCGTCGCCGCCCTGGGCGAACAACTCGATGCGGCCGTGCTCGACGACGACTTCGCCGCCACGCCGATCGAGGCGCAGATCGTACGACTGTGCGAGGACTTGGGGTTGCCCAAGCCTTCGTTCGGCGACGATGCGCCGGGATCTGCCGCCCAGCCGGCGGCGCCTGCGCTGAACGCGCCGCCCTCGCCCGGTCATCCCTTCCAGAGCTCCGCCTGAGGCCTGCATCCGTCGTCGCGGCAAGCTGCGGCTTGCCCTCGCCAGACACACGCCTGCAATCTCCGCAGGCGAAGAGGCCCGCGACGTCGGAAGCAGAACAAGAAAAGGTCGGGGATGAAGTTCGGGAGTTGGATCGCCGCGGCGGCCGCCGCGGCCTGCGCGGCGGCGTTCTGCGGACCTTTGATTGTCCGCGCCCAGCCAGCGGCGCCGGACGGCGCGGCGCTGTTCAACGCCCGGTGCGGGGCCTGCCACGAGCCGCCGGTCGGCCGGGCGCCGGCGCGCGCCTCGCTCGCCGTCCTGCCGGCCGCTCAGATCGTCGAGGTACTGACCTCCGGCGTCATGGCGCCCATGGCCACGGGGCTCTCGGCCGAGGACAAGCAGGCGATCGCCGACTACCTCACCGCGCGCGGCGCCGAGGGGCCCTACGCCCATCCGGGCCAACAGGCTGCGGCGACGCCTGCCCGCCGCGGCGGCTTTCGCCCGCCGCCCGGCGTCGATCCGAAGTGCGACGGCGCGGCGCCGCCGATCCGCCAGACCGGCTCCGACTGGGCGAGCGTCGGTGTCGACGCCGCCTCCCGCCGCTTCCAGCGCGACCCCGACCTCGCCAAGGCCGACGTGGCGCGCCTGAAACTGAAATGGGCATATTCCATGGTCGGCGGCGGCATGCCGACCGTGATCGGCGACTGGCTGTTCGTCACCAACCGAAACGGCAAGTTCTATGCGCTGGACGCCAGGAAGGGCTGCGTGCGCTGGGTCGCCGAAGGGGTCGCCTCGCGCACCACCCCGATGATCGTGAAGTCGGCCATCTCGCCCTCCGGCTGGGCGACCTTCGTCGGCGAGCGCAACCGCACGGTCGGCGCCTTCGACGCCCAGACCGGCAAGGCGATCTGGCGCAGCGCGCCGCTGGAGAGCAATCCGGTCGCGGGCATCACCGGGACGCCGGTGGTCTCGGGCGGCCAGCTCTTCGTGCCGATGAGCTCGGGCGAGGAAGGCGCGGCGACGCAGGCCGCCTATCCCTGCTGCTCGTTCCGCGGCTCGCTCTCGGCGCTGGACCTCGAGACCGGCCAAATCCAGTGGAAGACCTACGTCATCACCGAACCGCTGCACCCGACGCGCAAGACCGCCGCCGGAACCCAGCTGCAAGGGCCGGCCGGCGGCGCCATCTGGTCCGCCCCCACCGCCGACGCCAAGCGCGGCCTCGTCTATGTGGCGACGGGTGACAGCTACACCGAAGTTCCCACCGCCGGGGCCGACGCCATCGTCGCCATTGAGATGGCCACCGGCAAGGTCCGCTGGAAACGCCAGGTCACCCCCGGCGACAACTTCATCATGGGCTGTAACGGCGCGACGCGCGGCGCGAACTGCCCCAACCCGATCGGCCCCGATTACGACTTCGGCGCATCGCCCATCCTGTTCAAGCTGCCGAGCGGCAAGCAGGTGGTGCTGTCCGGACAGAAGTCGGGGACCGTCTACGGCATGGATCCTGACACGGGCCGGCTCCTCTGGAGCACAAAGGTCGGCTCGGGCTCGGCGCTGGGCGGCATCGAGTGGGGCATGGCGGCCGACGACAAGCGCCTCTACGTCGCCAACGCCGACACCATCAACCTGTTCGACGACGTGATGCGCGCCCAGGGCAAGCCGCCGGTGGAAGGCGAGAACGGCCCCGCCAAGCCGGGCCTCTATGCGCTGGACCCCGCAACCGGCAAGATCCTCTGGGCCGCGCCTGCGCCGGACGCGCCGTGCCGCTATGCAGGCGATCGCAGCCGCGACTATGCCGGCGGCCGCTGCATCCGCGCCCAGTCGGCGGCCCCCAGCGTCATCCCAGGCGTGGTGTTCTCCGGAACGACGGACGGGTGGTTGCGGGCTTACGACACCGCGAGCGGCAAGATCCTCTGGCAGACCTCCACCACAGCCCAGACCTACGACACGCTCAACCAGATCAAGGCCCAGCCGGGCGGCTCGATCGACGGCCTCGGTCCCGCGGTCGCAAGCGGCATGGTCTATGTGATGAGCGGCTTCAACGGCGCCTCGCGGACCGGGGGAAACGGCGTCAACGTGCTGCTCGCCTACTCGGTCGACGGCCGGTAGGGCTTGGTGCGCCCGGGCGCACAGGCTCGCGCCGCGATACGCTCATGAACCGAGGCGGACCGGACGCGTTGACTTGCCGAGCCTCGCCCGTATGTTCCGCGGCGCGCGACGATCTCCGTCCGCGCCGCCGCGGCATGCCTGCCTTTGATCCGGAAGGTCGCCGCCCCATGCGTATCTGATGATAGAATTCGCCGAACTTGGCCTGTCGTCCGCGACCCTCCAGGCCGTCGCCGACGCAGGCTACCATACCGCAACGCCGATCCAGGCCGGGGCCATCCCCGCCGTCCTGCAGCGCCGTGATGTCCTGGGCATCGCCCAGACCGGCACCGGCAAGACCGCCGCCTTCACCCTGCCGATGATCGACCGTCTCGCCGCCGGCCGGGCCCGGGCGCGCATGCCGCGCGCGCTGGTGATCGAACCCACCCGCGAGCTCGCCGACCAGGTCTCCGAGGCGTTCGAAAAGTACTCCAAGGGCCAGAAGCTCTCCTGGGCGCTCCTGATCGGCGGCGTCTCGTTCAGCGACCAGGAGACCAAGCTCGATCGCGGCGTCGACGTACTGATCGCCACGCCGGGGCGCCTGCTCGACCATTTCGAACGCGGCAGGCTGCTCCTCACCGGCGTGCAGATGCTGGTGGTCGACGAAGCCGACCGCATGCTGGACATGGGCTTCATCCCGGACCTGGAGCGGATCTTCAAGCTCACCCCGCCCGGCAAGCAGACGCTGTTCTTCTCGGCGACCATGCCGCCGGAGATTACCCGACTCACGAAGCAGTTCCTCAACGATCCGCTGCGCATCGAGGTGGCGAAGCCCGCGACCACCGCCGAGACCATCGCCCAGAACCTGGTTCGCATCCCCTCCTCCGACCCCAAGGCGAAGCGTGCCGCGCTGCGCGCCCTGATCGGCCGGGCGGACGTGAAGAACGGCATCGTCTTCTGCAACCGCAAGTCCGAAGTCGACATCGTCGCCAAGTCGCTGCGCAAGCACGGCCTCGACGCTTCGCCGATCCACGGCGACCTCGACCAGCAGACACGGATGCGCACGCTGGACGCCTTCCGCACCGGCGAATTGAAACTTCTGGTCGCGTCCGACGTCGCCGCCCGCGGCCTCGACATCCCCGACGTCAGCCACATCTTCAACTACGACGTGCCGCACCACGCCGACGACTACGTGCACAGGATCGGCCGCACCGGCCGCGCCGGTCGCTCCGGCCAGGCGTTCATGATCGTCACCCCGGCAGACGGCCGAAACCTCGAGAAGATCCTCAAGCTGATCGGCAAGACGCCGGACGAGATCACCCTCGACCTGGACTGGGCCAACCTGAAGGACGAGCCGCGGAGCGGACGCGGCCGCGAACGGGGCGGGCGTGGCGAGCGCTCAGGCCGCGGTGAGCGCACGCCGGGCGGGGAACGTCCTGAGCGGCCGAGGCGCGAACGCCGGCCGCGTTCGGAGCCCGAAGCCGCCCGGCCCGAGGCGCCGCGCCCCGCGCCGCCCGAGCCTGAGGCCGTGAATCCGCCCGAGCCGCGCGCCGCCGAGCGCGAGCGTCCCTCCGGCCGCGAGCGAAATCGTCCGGAGCCGCGCGGCGAGCGGCGCGAGCGGCGCGACGAGGGCGATGGCGTCGTCGGTTTCGGCGGCGATGTGCCCGCCTTCCTGCAGCGGCCGCCCTCGTCACGACGTTCCTGAAACCCTGCCGCTTAACCAGCCGTTTGGCTCTGCCGCCTAGGATTCTCCGCATGTCGGCGGAATTCGAGACCTCGCTGCGCGGCCCGCAAGCCTACGACCTGGCCCGCCGGGCGATCGCGGCCATGGAGAAGCACAAGGTTTGGCCGACGGCGCTGAACTTCGAGCTCTGGAGCCACTACGTGGCCGCCCAGGACAGTCCGCTCGCCGCCGAGATCAACCTGCTGATCGAGGCGGGCGAGCCGTTCACCGAGAGCGTCGGCGAGAAGCTCGCCGAGCGCTTCCTGCCCAAGGCAAGGCTGTCCGGCGAGATCCTCGAGGCGGGAGATGCGCTGACCAAGGAATTGGACTCGGTCTCCCGCGCGATTGAATCCGCGCGCTCCTCAAGCGAGGAGTACGGCCAGCAGCTGGCCAGCGCCTCGGAATCCCTGGCCGGCGAGGACACCGGCAAGATCAAGGCGATGGTCGAGACCCTGACCCAGGCGACCCAGCGGGTGCGCCAGGAGAACGCCACCCTGGAGAGCCAGCTCGCCGACACCACCGCCGAGGTGAGCCGCCTGCGCGAACACCTCGAACAGACCCGGCTCGACGCGATGACCGACGGCCTCACCAGCCTCGCCAACCGCAAGGCCTTCGACGAAGCCCTCGAGCGCGCCTGCGCCACCGCCGAGGAGACCGGCGAGGCGCTCTCGCTCGCGCTCATCGACATCGACCATTTCAAGCTGTTCAACGACACCTGGGGCCATCAGACCGGCGACCAGGTGCTGCGCTACGTCGCCAGCGTGATCGGTCGCGCCGGCGCTTCACCGCGCACGGCGGCCCGCTACGGAGGCGAGGAGTTCGCCCTGATCTTCCCCGGCGAAGCCGCCAAGTCGGCGCTTGCCGTGCTGGAGGAGATCCGCTGCGAAGTCGCCTCGCGGGTGCTGAAGCGCCGCTCGACCAGCGAGGACCTGGGCGCGGTCACCATCTCCGCCGGCCTGGCCGAACGCCGCGCCGACGAAGCCCCGGCCGGCCTTATCGAACGGGCGGACGCGGCGCTCTACGCCTCCAAGCGCGGCGGCCGCAACCGCACCTCGGCCGCCGACCCGATCGCCGCCGCCGCCTGACGATTTCCCTCTAGGCTGACGCCGGGTATCGTGCCGTAGATCGAACCGAGTTCGTTCGACGGAGGATATGATGGACGGAGCCGCAGCCGCCCCCAAGGTCCGCAGCGAGATCAAGGATCGCGTCGGGATCATCACCCTTTCGGATCCCGCCACCCTGAATGCCGCGGGCGCCGAGCTGACCGCCGAGCTGCAGGCCGGCGTCGAGGCGTTCATCGCCGACGACGGCGTGCGTTGCATCGTCATCACCGGCGAGGGTCGCGGCTTCTGCTCCGGCGCGAACCTCTCGGGCGGACGGGTCGACGGACGCGGCGCCGCAAAGGGTCCGAACGAGAGCCTGCTCAAGGTCTATAACCCGTTCGTCAGCACGCTTCGGAAGTCGCCCAAGCCCACCGTCGCGGCGGTGAACGGCGTGGCGGCCGGCGTAGGTGTCTCACTGGCGCTCGCCTGCGACCTCTGCGTCGCGGCGGAGAGCGCGTACTTCCTGCTCGCCTTCCGCCGTATCGGCCTGGTTCCGGATGGCGGGGCGACCTGGCTGCTGCCCCGGCTGATCGGAAAGGCCCGCGCCATGGAGCTGATGCTGCTGGGCGAGAAGCTGCCGGCCGCCACGGCCCTCGAGTGGGGCCTGATCAACCGCTGCGTGCCCGACGCGGAGCTGATGCCGAAGACCCTGGAGATCGCCGGCGCTCTGGCCAGCGGCCCGAGCTCGCTCGGCATGACCCGCAATCTGGTCTGGCAAGCTTTCGACGCCGAGTGGCACCTGCAGCTCGAGGCGGAAGCCTACGCGCAGGGCGACGCCGGCCGCACGGAGGACGCGCGCGAAGGGATCGTCGCCTTCCTCCAGAAACGGCCCGCCGAATTCAAGGGCAGATAGGGGGCGAAGATGAAGCTGGTCCTAACGGTCGCGGGCGCGCTCGCGATCCTCCTGGGCTGCGTCTGGATCCTGCAGGGCGTCAACGTGCTGCCGGGAAGCTTCATGACCGGCCATATCGTGTGGGCGATCTATGGGGCCGTGCTGGCCCTCGTGGGCATCGGCGTGATCGTCTACGCACGGCGCAAGCCGGCCGCCTAATTCGCCGCCTCGGAACTCAGTCGGGCTTGGCGGGCTGGATGGTGACGCTCTCGCCGCAGCCGCAGGCGTCCGTCTCGTTGGGATTGCGGAACACGAACTTCGCCGTGAGCTTGGTGACTTCGTAGTCGATCTCGGCGCCGATCAGGAACAACACCGCTTTCGGCTCGATGACGATCGTCACGCCCTTGTCCTCGACGACCTCGTCCGGCGGCTCGATTTTCTCGGCATATTCGAGCACGTACTCCTGGCCGGCGCAGCCGCCGTTCTTCACGCCGACGCGAAGCCCGATGTAGGGCCGATCGGCCTTGGCCATGATCTCCTTCACGCGCTGGGCCGCAGCCTCGGTCAGGGTGACGACCTTGGGTCGGGGGCGGCGTGCGCGGGGGGTGGGTGTGACGGAAAGCTCGGCCATGGTCAGAACATGTTGAGCTGCAGCTTGGCCTCGTCGGACATCCGCGAGGGATCCCATGGCGGATCGAACACCAGGTCGACCTTGCAGGATCGCACCCCCGGAATCTCCATCACCGCCTGCTCGACCCAGCCCGGCATGTCGCCGGCGACCGGGCAGCCTGGAGCGGTCAGCGTCATGTCGATCGCCACGTCCTTGTCGTCCGAGACGTCGACCTTGTAGACGAGGCCGAGTTCGTAGATGTCCACCGGGATCTCCGGATCGAACACGGTCTTGAGCTTGTCGATCAGCTGATCGGTGAGCGCGTCCAGTTCCGCCTGCGAGAGCGGGCGGGTCGTGTCGCCGTCGATGGAAGCTGCGTCGTCCATGGGTTACGCGAAGAAGGCCTGAGTCTTGGTGAGGGCGTCCACGAAGAAGTCGGCCTCACGCTCGGTGTTATATAGGGCGAAGGAGGCCCGGGCGCTCGACGTGACGCCGAAACGCCGCATGAGCGGCTCGGCGCAGTGCGTGCCGGCCCGCACCGCCACCCCGTAGCGATCCAGGATCTGGGCGATGTCATGGGCGTGGGCCCCGTCGACCGTGAAGGCCAGGATCGCGCCCTTGCCCGGCGCTTCGCCCAGCACCTTCAGCCAGTTCGCGCCGGCCAGCCCCTCGCGGACGCGTTGATAGAGGCGATGCTCGTGCTCGGCGATGGCCAGCCGGTCGAGACCGGAGAGCCAGTCGATCGCCGCGCCCAGGCCGATCGCCTCCAGGATCGGCGGCGTGCCGGCCTCGAACCGATGCGGCGGATCGGCATAGGTGATCGCATCGAGCGTGACCTGCCCGATCATCTCGCCCCCGCCTTGATAGGGAGGCAGCGCCGCCAGTTGTTCGGCCTTGCCGTAGAGGACGCCGACGCCGGTCGGGCCATACAGCTTGTGACCGGAGAAGGCGTAGAAATCGGCGTCGATCGCCTTCACGTCGACCCGCTTGTGGACGATCGCCTGGCAGCCATCGAGCAGCACCAGCGCGCCGGCGGCATGCGCCATGGCCGCCAGATCCGCCACCGGATTGATCGTGCCCAGCACGTTGGACATGTGGGTCAGCGCCACGACCTTCGTCCTGGGGCCGAGCAGGGCCTGGAACGCCTCAAGATCGAGCGCGCCCTCGTCGGTGATCGGGCAGAACCGCAGCACGACGCCCTGGCGCTCGCGCAGGAAGTGCCAGGGCACGATGTTGGCGTGGTGCTCCATCTCGGTGAGCACGATCTCGTCGCCCGCCTGGAGCCTTGCGCCCAGGCCCGCGGCCACAAGGTTGATCGCCTCCGTGCCGCCCTTGGTGAAGACGATCTCGTCCGGCTGCGCGCCGATGAAGCCGGCGACCTTTTTGCGTGCGCCCTCGTAGGCCTCGGTCGTCTCGTTGGCGAGCGTGTGCAGGCCGCGGTGCACGTTGGCGTAGGAATGCTCCATCGCCCAGACCATGGCCTGGATGACCGCGGACGGCTTCTGGGCCGAGGCGGCGCTGTCGAGATAGACCAGCGGCTTGCCGTTCACCTGCCGCTGCAGGATCGGGAAGTCGGCGCGGATCGCTTCGGCGTCGAAGGCCATCAGGCGCCCCTCAGCCGCTGGGCGGCCCACCGGCGGACGATCTCGCGAGCGCCTTCGAACCAGACTCGGTCCACGACCTCGCCGATGAAGGCCTCGGTCAAGAGAGCGCGCGCCTCGGGTTCTGGAATGCCGCGCTGGCGGGCATAGAACAGCGCCTCCTGGTCCAGCGCGCCGATCGTGTTGCCGTGGCTGCAGGCGACGTCGTCGGCGTAGATCTCGAGCTCGGGCTTGGCGTCCACCTCGCCGCGGTCGCCCACGATGAGCGCGTGGTGCTCCATCCGCGCATCGGTGCGGTCCGCGCCCTCGGCCACCACGATCCGGCCCTGGAAGACGCCGCGGGCCTGATCGCGGACCACGCCCTTGGTCATCTGCATGGTGACCCCGTCCAGGCCCTGGTGCTCGACCACCGTGGTGAGGTCGGCATGCCGCTTTCCCTCCAGCAGATAGACGCCGTCGAGCCGGAGCTTTGCGCCGCCGTCAGGATGAACCACGCGGGTCTCGATCCGCTGCCTCCGCGCGCCGGACGTGAGCACGATCTGACCGAACTCGGAGCCGGCCGCGAGCTTCACGTTGGCGTGGCTGACGGAAACCGCCTCGGGATCATCGTCGGCGAGAACGATGCGCTCGACGACGGCCCCAGGCGAGAGCGTGATGGAAAGCGAGGCGTCCGCGAGGTAGGCGCCCTCGCCTTCATAAGTCTCCAGGAGACGCAGGCGCGCGCCTTCGCCAAGCCGGATCTCGGCAAGAGCGGCATGAGCCCCCTGGCCGCGGGAGACGAACCGCAGGGCGACGATGGTCCTCTCGCCGGCCGAGATCTCGATCCGCACCGGCTCGAGACCGTTCGCCACGACATAGGAGCTCGTGGCGAGATGATCGAAGACCCCCGGTCCTAGGTCGCGCGGATCCATGCGCGCGGACGGCGGGGGGACCTCGCGGATCAGGCCGCGCAGGTCGGTCCAGCGCCACACCTCGTCACGCCGGCTCGGAAGCGCGGCGGGATCGCGGTCCCGTATGGCTGCGGCCAGGCTCAAGCGGCCCTCGCATACTTGTCGTAGCCTTCGCGCTCCAGCTCTAGCGCCAACTCGGGGCCGCCCGAGGCGACGATGCGGCCCGCCGAGAGCACATGCACGCGGTGCGGCCGAATGTAATCGAGGAGCCGCTGATAATGCGTGATGATCAGCATCGCCCGGTCGGGCGCGCGCAGCGCATTGACCCCCTCAGCGACAATCTTCAGGGCGTCGATGTCCAGGCCGGAGTCCGTCTCGTCGAGGATCAGGAAGCGCGGCGAGAGCATCGCCATCTGGAGGATTTCCATGCGCTTCTTCTCGCCGCCGGAGAAGCCGACGTTCAGCGGCCGCTTCAGCATCTCGAAGTCGATCTTCAGACTCTGCGCCGTCCGGCGCGCGAGCTTCAGGAACTCCGGAGCCGAGATCTCCGCCTCGCCGCGCGCCCGCCGCTGGGCGTTCAGCGCGGTGCGGATGAACGTGAGCGCCGGGACGCCTGGGATCTCCAAGGGGTACTGGAACGACAGGAAGACGCCGCGGGCCGCCCGCTCGTCCGGCGACAGTGCGAGCAGGTTCTCTCCCTCGAGCGTGGCGGACCCTGCGGTGACCTCATAGCCGTCACGGCCGGTGAGCACGTAGGACAGGGTCGACTTGCCGGCCCCGTTCGGACCCATCAGCGCGTGCACCTCGCCGGCGGGAACCTCGAGGGTGAGACCCTTCAGGATCTCCTTGCCGTCGACGGCCGCGTGCAGATTGGAGACCGTCAGCATCAGCGGGTCTCGTCGACGAGGAACTGGGCCATCACCGAGAGCGCCTCTTCAACGCTCTCGACCGTCTGCTGCTTGCGGGGGGCCGCGGTCGTGGTGCTCGCGGTGCGCTTGTCCGCCGAGGTGACGCTCGCCTTGCCGGCCTCGAAGTAGGCGGCCACGCGATAGTCGCGGTGGTCGATCGAGACCGTGTAGCGGCGCCGGTCGACGGTCAGGTCGCGGCGGGCCAGGAACTCGGCGTCCGCCTGCAGAGCCTCATGGAGCCGCTCGGCCCGCGCCAGATCCTCCTCCTGCTGCTTGCGCTCGGCCTCATCGCGCTTGCGGCGCTCCATCTGACGCCGCGCGTATTCCATCTCGAAGGCGTCCTTCAGCGAGAGCGTCTTCTCCTTCTTGGTCCGCGAGGTCATCCGACGCTCCCCTCCAGCGAAATGGCCACCAGCTTCTGAGCCTCCACGGCGAACTCCATGGGCAGCTCCTGCAGCACGTCCTTGACGAAGCCGTTGACCAGCAGCTGCACCGCCTCTTCCTGGGAAAGGCCGCGCTGCATCACATAGAACAGCTGGTCGTCGGAGAGCCGCGTCGTGGTCGCTTCGTGCTCCAGCACCACCTGGCCGTTGCGCGCCTCGACGTAGGGCACGGTATGGGCGGCGCAGTGCTTGCCGATCAGCAACGAGTCGCACTGGGTGAAATTGCGCGCGCCCTTGGCCTTCGGGTGGGCGGAGACGAGGCCCCGATAGGTGTTGGAGGACTTCCCGGCGCTGATGCCCTTGGAGATGATTCGCGACCGGGTGCCCGAGCCCAGATGGATCATCTTGGTGCCGGTGTCGGCCTGTTGGCGGCCGTTGGTGATGGCGATCGAGTAGAACTCGCCGGCGCTGTCGTTCCCGCGCAGGATGCACGACGGGTACTTCCAGGTGATCGCCGAGCCGGTCTCGACCTGCGTCCAGGCCACCTTGGAGCGGTCGCCGCGGCAGTCGGCGCGCTTGGTGACGAAGTTGTAGATGCCGCCCTTCCCGGTCTCGGGATCACCCGGGTACCAGTTCTGGACGGTGGAGTACTTGATCTCGGCGTCCTCCAGAGCGACGAGCTCGACCACCGCGGCGTGCAGCTGGTTCTCGTCGCGCATCGGCGCGGTGCAGCCTTCGAGATAGGACACGTAGGCGCCGCGATCGGCGATGATCAGCGTGCGCTCGAACTGGCCGGAGTTCTCCGCATTGATGCGGAAGTAGGTCGACAGCTCCATCGGGCAGCGGACGCCCGGCGGCACATAGACGAAGCTGCCGTCCGAAAAGACGGCCGAGTTCAGACAGGCGAAGTAGTTGTCGGAGACCGGCACGACCGAGCCCAGGTAGGTCTTCACCAGTTCCGGGTGCTCGCGGATCGCCTCGCTCATCGGGCAGAAGATGACGCCGGCCTTGGCGAGCTCCTCGCGGAAGGTGGTCACCACCGAGACGCTGTCGAAGACGGCGTCCACGGCGTATCTCGGCGCGCCCTCGACCCCCGCGAGCACCTCCTGTTCGCGGAGCGGAATGCCGAGCTTCTTGTAAGTCTCCAGGATCTCCGGATCGACCTCGTCAAGGCTCTTGGGTCCCGCCTTCTGCTTGGGCGCGGCGTAATAGTAGGCGGCCTGATAGTCGATGCGCGGGAACGACACCCTCGCCCAGCCGGGCTCCTCCATCGCCTGCCACCGCTCGAAAGCCTCGAGCCGCCAGGCGAGCATCCATTCGGGCTCGCCCTTCTTGCCCGAGATGAAGCGGATCACGTCGGCGTTCAGGCCCTTGGGCGCGAACTCCTGGGCGATCTCGGTGACGAAGCCGTGCTTGTAGCGCTCAAGGCTCTCGACGTGTTCGACGGTCTGGCGGACGGCGGCCATGATCAGGCTCCTGCAGGCGCCGGGGCGCGGCGCGCGGCGTGACGCTGGAAGGCTTCGAACCAGGCGTCGGCGAACCTGTTCCAGTCGGCTTCGCTGGTCGCCCAGCCGCCGGAGACGCGGATGCCGCAGCCGGCCAGTTCGCCCTGACCCATGGCGGCCAGCACCGGCGAGGCCCTGACCTTGCCGGACGAGCATGCGGCGCCGGCGCTGACCATGACGCCGGCCAGATCGAGGCCCATCACCTGCAGCTCGGACGGGAAGCGGGGGGTCGCGACGCACAGAGTGTTCGGCAGGCGCGGCGCGGCCTCGCCCATCACGACGGCGCCGGCGGCCTTCAGGCGCTCGGCGGCGGCGTCGCGCCAGGCCCGCTTTTCCGCAACATCGACGAGGTGCGTCATCAATTCGCGCGATGCATTCGCTGCAGCTCCGAATCCGTTGATCCCAGATACATTCTCTGTTCCGCCTCTACGGCCGCGTTCCTGCCCGCCGCCGTGCTGGCGGCGGGTGAGCGCGGCGCGGGGCCCGATGGCGAGCGCGCCTGCGCCCTGCGGCCCGCCGAGCTTGTGGGCGGAGACGGCGAGGGTGTCGGCGCCGAGCGCGCGGGCGTCGAGGGGGATCTTGCCCGCGGCCTGGACGGCGTCGACGTGCAGCCAGCCGTCGGCGTCCAGCACCAGCTCGGCCGCCTCGGCGACCGGCTGGATGACGCCGGTCTCGTTGTTGGCGAGCATCAGGGCGACAAACGGCCGACCGTCGGCGGCGTCCCAGCGCGCCAGCCGCCGGCGCAGCCAGTCGAGGTCGGCGACCCCGTTCCGGTCCACCGGCAGCACCTCGACGGCGACGGCCGAGGCTTCCGCGGTCTCCTGGATGCTGTCGTGCTCGATGGCCGAGACGATCAGGCGTCTCGCGCCCGCCGCGATGGCGCTCCCGATCGCCAGTCCGTTGGCTTCCGTTCCGCCGCTGGTGAACACCAGGCTCGCGGCCGGCGCGCCGACCAGCGCCGCCACTTCGGCCCGCGCTTCTTCGACGAGCGCGCGGGCGGCGCGGCCGGCGGCGTGCACGGAGGAGGGATTGCCGCCGAGGTCCAGGGCGCGCAGCACCGCCTGGCGCGCTTCGGGACGCACCGGGGCAGTGGCGTTGTAGTCGAGGTAGGCGCGCGCGCTCATGCCGCCTGCCGCTCGGCCTTGATGCGGCCCATGGCGACGTCGGCCAGGCTCACCGAAGCCAGGTAGGACTGGATGCGCGCGCCGAGGTCGTCCCAGAGGTCGTGGGTCAGGCACCGCTCGCCCTTGATCATGCAGCCCCTGGCCTCCGAGCAGCGGGTGGCTTTCAGCGGCTCGTCGACGGCGAGCACGATGTCGGCGATGGAGGTGGCGTCCGCGCCCCTGGCCAGGCGGTAGCCGCCGCCCGGGCCGCGGGCCGAGGTGACAAGGCCCTGGCGGCGCAGGCGGGCGAACAGTTGCTCGAGATAGGAGAGCGAAATCTCCTGGCGGGCGGCGATGTCGGCGAGCGCCACGGCGCGCGCCGCATCGCTCTCGCGGCGGGCGAGGTCGACCATCGCCATCACGGCGTAGCGGCCCTTGGTGGAGAGGCGCATCTGCGGCTGCCTTCTGTTCCTTGGCGCTCGCGTGCTTGCGCACGCGGGCGCGTTGGTTTTTGCGCGCATCCGGGCTGGGCTATGTTACAAGCCGCCGCCTCGCGCGGGGCTGCCTGCCCGGTCCGGCCGGATGCCCGGGACTTAGGAAGACCTAGCGCAGCAGTCAAGTATTGCCGACGTTGTTTTCGAGAGGGCTCAAATGCCAGAGGTGGTTCTGACCGGCGCAGCCGGGCGGATCGAGGGGCGGTACTCCCAAGGCAAGAGCGAGACGGCGCCGGTGGCGCTGGTGCTGCATCCTCACCCCAAGGCCGGCGGCCAGATGAACAACCCGGTGACGGTGCAGCTCTTCCACCTGTTCATGAAGCGCGGCTTCTCGGTGCTCCGGTTCAACTTCCGCGGTGTCGGGCGCAGCCAGGGCGAGTTCGACGCCGGCATCGGCGAACTGGCGGACGCGGCGACCGCGCTGGACTGGCTGCAGGCGACCAATCCGGCGGCCTCACAGTGCTGGGTGGCGGGCTATTCCTTCGGCGCCTGGATCGGCATGCAGCTCTTGATGCGCCGCCCGGAGACCGACGGCTTCATCGCCGTCTCGCCGCCGACCAACGCCTACGACTTCTCGTTCCTGGCCCCCTGCCCCGCCTCTGGCCTGATCCTGCACGGCGGCAATGACAGCGTGGTGCCGGCGATCGAGGTGGAGCGAGTGGTCTCGAAGCTGCGCACCCAGAAAGGCATCACCATCGACTACGAGGTGGTGGAGGGCGCGAGCCACTTCTGGGTCGAGAACCTGCCAGACCTGGAGGGGCGGATCGGCGCCTACCTCGACAAGCGCTTGGCCGCCCAGCCGGCGTAAGGGGATAGGGCTGGGCGCGGACCGTTCACCCCCAGGGCCGGACCGTGCTAGATCAGCGGCGTGGACGAACCGCCGCACGATCCCTCCGAGACGCCCCTGCAGCGCGCTCTTCGGCTGAAGAAAGCCGCGCTTGAGGCGCGCCCGAAGGGTCCCGGAGCCGGGAAGGTCCAGCGCGGGTCCGCCGCCCAGCCGGCCGGGGCGTCCAAGCCGTGGGTGAAGCGGTAGTGGCCGGGCTGAAGGACAAGCGGGGCTTCATCGACAAGGAGCGGCTGGACCTCTCCGAGCGCAAGGCGGTCGAATACTGGATGAAGCGCTGGGGCGTCAGCCGCGAACAGATCACCGCGGCGCACCGCAAGGTGGGGCGGCTGACCAAGGACATCGCCGCCGAGCTCGGCAAGAGGCGCTGACGCGGGAGATCTACCCGCTCCCCCCAATGGGGAGGAACGGAGCATGGTGAAGACGTCTCCAACCATGTCGGTTCACGCTCCGGCAGGCCGCGCCGGGCCAAGATGGCGGCATGGAGAGCTGGTTCGACGAACCGTTCCTGCAGGCCACGTCGCGCGACCGGAGCCAGGCGAAGCTGAGGTTCGGCGCGAGCCTGGCCATGACCCTGGTGCTGGCGGTGGCCGGCGACTGGCGCGCCGCGCTGGCCTGGGCGGCGCTGGCCCTGCCGCTGGAGGGCGGGCTGCAGGCGGTGATGCAGCCGATCGCCGAGGGCGAGCCGATGACCCAGCTGCGCGGCTGGGGCTCGGTGATCCTGCGCATGCTGCAGAGCTATCTGTGGATCGCCGCCGGCCTCATCCTGTGGAGCGCGGGCGGGATGGCGGGTCGCGCCTGCGGCATGGGGGTGTTCTCCGCCCTGCTGCTCTATGTGGTCGCCCGGCGGGACCGCTCGCCGGCGCTGGACATCGCCCACGCCCCGGCGCTGATCGCGCCTCTCCTGACCACCATCCTGTTCCCCTCGCGCTGGGGCGGCGAGACGGCGCTGATCCTCCTGTCCCTGGTCCAGGGCGGGCTGGCCGGCTATGTGCTGCTGGGCGACCTGCAGCGCGGGGCCGAGTCTCGGGCTGCGGCGCGTCGGACGCCGCGGGCGCCGCCCCCGGCCGCTGAGGGCTCCGGCCCGGCGGGCGCCGGCGAAGAGACACCCAGCCTCGCGGCCTTGATGGAGGCCAAGCGCCAGGCCGAGGCCGCCAGCCAGGCCAAGAGCGCCTTCCTGGCGGTGATGAGCCACGAGATCCGCACGCCGCTGAACGGCGTCCTGGGCATGACCCAGGCGCTGGCCGCCGACCCCACCCTGACCCAGGCCCAGCGCGCCCGGCTGCAGACCATCAGGGACTCCGGCGAGTCGCTGCTGGCCATCCTTAACGACATCCTCGACCTGTCGAAGATCGAAGCCGGCAAGTTGGAGCTGGACCACATCGCCTTCGCGATCGGCGATGTGGCGGAGAGCGCGCACGTCTCGTTCAAGGCGCTCGCCAGGCAGAAGGGGCTGAAGTTCAAGCTGTTCGTGGCCGACGCGGCCAAGGGCGCCTACCTCGGCGATCCGACCCGCGTGCGCCAGCTGCTGTTCAACCTGATCTCCAACGCGCTCAAGTTCACCGACGAGGGCGAGATCAAGCTCTCGGTCGAGGCCGGCGCGGACCGCGGCCTCGTGCTCAGCGTCTCCGACACCGGCGTGGGCATCGCCCCCGACCGGCTGGAGCGGATCTTCGAGAAGTTCGAACAGGCCGACCTGTCGGCGACGCGCCGGCACGACGGCGCGGGCCTGGGGCTGGCCATCTGCCGCGAGCTCTGCACGCTGATGGGCGGGACGATCGGCGCCGAGAGCGAACCAGGCAAGGGCTCGCGCTTCACCATCGCGTTGCCACTGGAGCGGGCCGAGGCGGGCGCGGCGAAGCCGGCGCCCGCCCCCGAGCCGGTCTTCGAGCCTGCGGCGCCGGCCGAGGCAGGCGACCTGCGCATCCTGGCGGCCGAGGACAACCCGACCAACCAGCTGGTGCTGAAGGCGCTGCTCGCGCAGGTCGGCGTCGAGCCGGTGGTGGTGGAGAACGGCAAGCTGGCGGTGGAGGCCTGGGAGAACGGCGGTTTCGACCTGATCCTGATGGACATCCAGATGCCGGAGATGGGCGGCATGGAGGCTACCCGCGCCATCCGCGAGGCGGAGACAGCGCTCGGCCGCCCGCGCATCCCGATCGTCGCGCTGACTGCCAACGCCATGGCCCACCAGGTGGCCGAGTACGAGGGCGCCGGCATGGACGCCCACGTACCCAAGCCGATCGACGCCGCGCTGTTGTTCGGCGCCATCGAGCGGCTGCTCGCCGAGGCGGCCGAGGCCGGCGGAGCCGAGCCGGCGCGCCTGGCGAGCTAACGGCGAGCGCAAGGGCTGCAGTCGGCCCCCTGTGCCTTGAGGTCACCGACTTCGGGGGCTGTGAACGGGGGCGGTACGGACCGGTCTTCCCGAAGACGCCGGCGGGGCCGAGTCCTCAGCCGGTTGCCGCGACTGCCGCCCTTCTACAATCGAACGGCAGCTTCGGGTCGTAGCAGAAGTCCGGCCAAACGCCTCGCTTGCGCCAGTAGTCGAGGTAGCCCGCCCGGGCGGCCGCGCGCCAGAAGCGGGGGTCGGACCGGAAGGTGCAGCGGTTGATCGCATCCTCACCGACGATCCGGCCCGCCCAACAGCTGGCGATCAGGTCGTCGCGCGAAACGATCTCGCCGCGCTCGCGCGCCAGCGCCACCAGCACCTGCATGACACGCGGCTCCAGGACC
>NZ_JAICYI010000087.1 GCF_025934275.1 Phenylobacterium sp. | reverse complement strand
CGGGATTCCATCCGCCCGACCGATCCGGCGCCGGTGATCCTGGGGACCGCGGACGGCGCGGAGCTGAAGCAGCTGCGCTGGGGCTTCGCCCAGCCCGGCCGGCCGCCGGTGATCAACTTCCGCTCGGAGGGGCGCAGGTTCGCGAACGGGCGCTGCCTGATCCCGGCCGACGGATTCTACGAGTTCACCGGGACGAAATACCCGAAGTCGAAGTGGCTGTTCACGCCGGCCGACGGCTCAGAACTGTTCGGCATCGCGGGCCTGGTGCGGGACGAGCGCTTCACGATGCTGACCTGCGAGCCGGGGGCGGACGTGGCGCCCTACCACAACCGCCAGATCGTCATCCTGCCGAAGGACCAGTGGGCCGCCTGGCTCGGCCCCGCCGAGGCCCAGCCGCCGGTGGGACCCCTGCCGGCCGGGAGCCTGAAGGTGGAGAAGCTGAGATAGGCGGAATAGGTCCTTCGTCATGCCTGATGGAATCCGTGGCGGAGGTGCTGCAAAATTGCGCTACGCGGCCGGTATCCCCGCAACAACTCTCAGGCGATCAAAAGGGCTTTTCCACCTAGCGTCCCCTACCGCTCAGTCGCTGGGAGCAGCACACCCGCCGCGGCTGGGTGAAGCGCTCAACCTGGATCGCGATGGTGATCGACTGACTGGTGCGCAGCGGTCCAACGCGACCTAGGGCAGGTCTTCGGCGAGGATGGCCATCTCGAACATGAACGAGCCGTCGTCGTCCTCGTCCTGGAAGACGACGCCGATGAACTCCTCGCCGACGTAGACCTCGCAGCTGTCCTTCTGCTTGGGCCGCGGATGCAGGGCGATCCGCGCATTGGCGAAGGTCCCGCGCAGGTGGCCCTCGATCTTGCGGATGGTCTTCTCGTCCACGCCCACGCTCCCTGGCTTTCGGCGGCGGCGAACCTAGCCGGTCCGGCGCGCGCGATATACCTCAGATGACGTAGTCGTACACAGCCTCGGCGAGGGTGTGGTCCATGCTCCTGGCCGGCTCGTCGCAGGTCGGGCAGTTGACCAGCCGCGCCGGCACGCCGGCGGCGGTGCAGCCCTTGGGCACCGGCTTCAGCACCACCGAGCCGGAGGCGATCTTGGCGTAGTCGCCGATCTCGATGTTGCCCAGGACCTTGGCGCCCGCGCCCAGCAGCACGCCCTTGCCGATCTTCGGGTGGCGGTCGTCGCGCTCGGCGCCGGTGCCGCCCAGGGTGACGCCGTGCAGCATGGAGACGTCGTCGCCGACCACCGCGGTCTCGCCGATGACGATGCCGGTGCCGTGGTCCATGAAGATGCCGCGGCCGATGCGGGTGGCCGGGTGGATGTCGACCTGGAACAGCTCGCTCATCCGGCTCTGCAGGTAGAAGGCCAGCGTCTCGCGGCCGTGGCCCCACAGCCAGTGGGCGACGCGCTGGGTCTGCAGCGCCTGGAAGCCCTTGAAGAACAGGAACGGCTGCACGTAGCCCTTGCAGGCGGGATCGCGCTCGAACACCGCCTTCAGGTCGTCCTCGGCGATCGCGACCAGCTCGGGGTGACCGTCATAGGCCTCCTCGAAGATGTCGCGCAGGGTCATGGCGCGCAGCTCCTGGTCGCCGAGCTTGCGGGCGAGCTGGTAGGAGAGCGCGTCGCCGAGACTCTCGTGGTTCAGGATGGTGGCCGCCAGCACGCTGGCCAGCGCCGATTCCTGCTTGGCGGCCTGGGCGGCCTCGTTGCGCAGCGCGGCCCAGACCGGCGGCGCGGTCGCCGGATCGACGACTTCCAGCCGTCCGCTCATCGCATCCTCCCGCCCCATCGGACCTCTCCTCATCCTAGCATGGCGCGCGCCAGCGCGTCCGGGAAAGCGCCTTCATGGGCCATATGGTAGGCGCGAAGCAGCATCGCCACCGTCAACACGTCCTTCAGATGGCCGTCAATCGCCGCGGCCAGCGCCTCGCGGAACGGCGGCCGGGCGATGGCGAGATCCTCGGTGGCGTCCTTGTGGTGGCCGCCGGCGCCCTCGCTGAGGCCGGTGGCGACGAAACCGAACGCCAGCTCGTCGGTCACCGAATTGGACAGCTGCACCTGCATCACCTCGCGCCAGTGGGCCGCCTGCAGGCCGGTCTCCTCGGCGAGCTCGCGCCGGGCGCTTTCCAGGGGATCGACATCGACGGGCCCGCCGCCTTCGGGGATCTCCCAGCTGTAGTCGGCGAACGGCAGACGGTGCTGGCCGACCAGGGTGACGGCGCCGTCGTCGTGGATCGGCAGGACGGCGATGGCGAAGTTCTTGAACCCGACCAGGCCGTAGCGGGCCGGCCGGCCGGTCGGCGCGACGGCGTCGAACTCGCTCACCCGGATCCAGGGATTCTCGAAGGCGACGCGCCCGGGACCGCGGATCCATGGCCGGCCGTGAGGTCGCAGCCAGGCGGGTTTGTCGGCCATCGCGCTTGCTCGTCTTGTCCCGGACGCCGGCGCACCCATAAAGAGGCGCCACCTTCGGCTTTCTTAAACGAGGCGCCCGTGCCCGTCGCCCTGCCGCCCGCCGCCGAGTTCGGCGAGCCCCTGCCGGTCGAACCGGCCCCCGAGGTCCTGCGGTTCCTCGCCAGGCGGCGCTCCGCCTCCGCCGTCACCCTGCGCGCCCCGGGGCCCACGGCCGAGGAGCTGGGCCAGCTGCTCCGGCTCGCGACCCACGTGCCGGACCACGGCAAGCTTGCGCCGTGGCGGTTCGTCATCCTCGAGGGGCCCGGAAAGGACGCCTTCGCGGACCGGCTGCAGGCGCTGGCGGAAGGCCGCGGCGATGCGCAGTCCGCGGCCAAGCTGGCCAAGCTGAGGACCCCGCCGCTGGGCGTCGCGGTGATCTCCTCGCCCAAGGCGCCGCACATCCCCGAATGGGAGCAGCGGCTCTCGTCCGCCGCGGTCTGCACCACCCTGCTCTATTCGGCGCTGGCGATGGGCTATGGGGCGAACTGGATCACCGACTGGTACGCCTACGACCCGGAAGCCCAGGCGATCCTCGGCCTGACGGAGGGCGAGCGGGTGGCGGGGTTCCTGCTGATCGGCACGCCGGCCGAGCCGCCCCGCGAGCGGGAGCGGCCGATGCCGGAAAACCTGGTGACCTATTGGCGGTCGCAAGGTTGAGCGCACCCCCTCCTCCTCGATGGAGGAAGGGCAGCGGCGGTGGCGATCCCCGGATACACAACGGCCGGGCGGCGCCAAGCGCCGTCCGGCCTGAGGTGACACGCCCGAGGAGAGTTGGGCGAGCCCAGGTATAGGACGGTTGGAGGCGTTTGGAAAGCGTCTATCGGGTGCGACGCGAGGGCCGCCGAGCTTTTCCCTCGGAAGGAGAATTAAGGCGCCGCCAGTTGACGGGCTGCGAATGCTGCCCCCCGGCGCCCCTAGACACCGCAATACGACGCCGCCCGGTTCGAAGGACCGGTGCGGACCCGCCTTGACCTTGGGGAAGACGGCCGGAGCCGTTCCGGAGCTTCAGCCGCGGCCGCGGTAGGGGGCGACGCCCTGATCGGGCAGCCACAGGCCCTCGGGCGCCGGCCCGCTCTGCCAGAACACGTCGATCGGGATGCCGCCGCGCGGATACCAGTAGCCGCCGATCCGCAGCCAGAGCGGCTCCGCCACCTCGACGATCCGGCGACCGATGGCGACAGTGCAGTCCTCGTGGAAGGCGCCGTGGTTGCGGAACGAGCCCAGGTAGAGCTTCAGCGACTTGGATTCGATCAGCCACTCGGCGGGCGCATAGTCGATCACCAGGTGCGCGAAGTCGGGCTGGCCGGTCACCGGGCAGAGCGCGGTGAACTCGGGCGCCGTGAAGCGGGCGAGGTAGAGCACGCCCTTCTGCGGGTTGGGCGCGCGCTCCAGCACCGCCTCGTCCGGGCTGGCGAAGCCCGGCGTCTGGCGGCCGAGCTGGGTGAGCTGGTGGTCGTCCATGCCCGATGGCTTAGCCCCGGAGCCCGCGCGGCCGCAACCGAGACAAGCCGCGCGCCCGGCGCTAGGACACCCATCGAACAGGCGCGGGAGAGAGCCATGGCGGCGGACGATTTCAAGGATTTCGTGGTGGTGGTGACCGGGGCGTCCACCGGACTTGGCCGGGCGATCGCCGTCGCCACCGCCCGGCGGGGCGCCAGCGCGGTGGTCATCAACTACGCCCGGAGCGCCCAGGAGGCGAATGAGACCGCGGCCGAGGTGGGCGCGGCCGGCGCCAAGGCCGTGCTGGTCCAGGGCGACGTGGCCTCCGACGCGGACTGCAGGAAGATCGCGGCGGCGGCGCAGGCCTTCGGGCGCATCGATGCGCTGTTCAACAACGCCGGCACGACCACCTTCGCCGCGCATGGCGACATGGATCGGGTGTCGGCGGAGGACTTCCTGAGACTCTACGGAGTGAATGTGGTGGGGCCGTTCCAGATGATCCGCGCCTGCCGCTCATTGCTGGAGGCCGGACCGCGCCCGGGCGCGGTGGTCAACACCGCCTCCATCGCCGGCGTCACCGGCATCGGCTCCTCGGTGCCCTATGCGGCCTCGAAGGGGGCGCTGAACACCATGACCCTGTCGCTCGCCCGGGCGCTGGCGCCGAAGATCCGGGTGAACGCCGTCTGCCCGGGATTCATCGACACCCCCTGGTTCGTCCGCGGCCTGGGCGAGCAGGGCGCCGAGCGGGTCAGGGCCAATGCGGCGGCGAACACCCCGCTCAAGGCCGCCTCGACGCCGGAGGACATCGCCGATGCGGCGGTGTTCCTGGCCTCGCCGGCCGCGCGCCACGTGACCGGCGAGACGCTGCTGGTCGACGCCGGCAGCCACCTCGGGTTCGCGCCGCTCGTGGCCCGCTGAGCGCCGCGCGAGGCGCCCAATCAAGCGGCGCCCGGGCCAACCGGCGCTCAAACTTCGATCAGGCGTCGCCATTCGGCCGGCGCAGGCGGCGGTTGCGTTGAACCCGCGCGCCCAAGCCGTCCCCATTCCCCCCGCACGGCCGCCGGTCCGCCGGACAAGGCCCAAACGAGGGGAACGAGATGAAGCCATTCGAGAAGATCGGCCTGGCGGGGGCCGCGGCCCTGGCCCTGAGCCTCGGAGCGGCCACGGCCGCCCGCGCCGATGCACTGTCGAGTCCGGCCATGACGCCGCCGCTGGCGGCCGATCCCGATCCGGCCAGCTTCGACGCCGGCGCGCTCGGCAAGATCTATCTGAGCGGCCAGCTCACCGGCGTCGGGCTGTGGCAGGACAACTCGATCCCGGGCGACAAGGACAGCCGCGCCGGCCTCTCCAACGCCCAGCTCGAGATCCAGAAGACCGACGGCGTCTTCCAGTTCTACGTCCAGGGCGGCGCCTATTCGCTGCCCTCGCTCGGAACCCCCTACATCAAGGCCGACAAGCTGCCGGACCTGACCTACAAGTGGGTCCCGCTCGCCTATGTGAAGATCCAGCCCAGCGCCAACTTCAGCATCATGGCCGGCAAGCTGCCGACCCTGATCGGCGCGGAGTACACCTTCACCTTCCAGAACATGAACATCGCCCGCGGCCTGTTGTGGAACCAGGAGCCGGCGATCAGCCGCGGCGTGCAGGCGAACATCACCAACGGGCCCTGGGCGGTCTCGCTGTCGGTCAACGACGGCTACTACTCGAACCGGTTCACCACCGGCTCGGCGCTGGTCGCCTACACGGTCGGCAAGCAGGACACGGTGGCGTTCGCCGGCTCCGTGCAGTTCAAGAAGACCGCCAAGACCGGCTTCGCGACCCCGCTCGTCCAGAACAATGGGGACATCTTCAACCTGATCTGGACCCATACCGAGGGCGCCTGGCAGGTCATCCCCTACCTTCAGTACATGCACGTCTCGGCCAAGCCCTCGATCGGGATCCCGGATTCCGGCTCGCACTGGGGCGCCGCCGTTCTCGCGAAGTACAGCTTCAGCCCGACCTTCAGCCTGGCCAGCCGCGCGGAGTACATCGCCTCCTCGGGCGGGACGAACATGCTCTACGGCCCGGGCAGCAGGGCCTGGTCGCTGACGCTCACGCCAACCTGGCAGCTCAAGACCTTCTTCATCCGCGGCGAGGTCTCCTACACGGGCCTGGACAAGGCGGCGCCCGGCGCGGGCTTCGGGGCCGACGGAAGCAAGGACAGCCAGACCCGGGCCATGGTGGAGGCGGGCGTCCTGTTCTGAGAGGGCGGCGGGGTGTCGCCCGAAACGCGCACTCGGCGCTCCGGCGATCGCGGCGGGGCAAATCCGTTTGCGTCTGTCCGGCGCGGTTCCTAAGGTCGGGGCGATCCGCCAGGCTGCCGCTCGTCGCCGGGCTCCGCCCCTGGGGAGCGTCGTCTATGCCGCGCCTTAACCGTTTGGTGGCCGTTCCCAGGAGCATATGCTGACGACTCGCAACGCGAACGAGGTGCGGCCCATGGAGCGAGTGGCGTTTCGAGCCCAGACCATCGTCGCCGACGTGGTGCTGGCCGCCCTCGCCTTCGCGCTCGCCTACGCGGTGGCGCCGCTGCGCCTGACGGGCTTCGGCTTCTCGGACCTGCCCTCGCTCACCCTGATCCAGCTGGTGACGCTCTATGCGGCGCTGGCCGGCGGCTTCACGGTGCTGTTCCGGCGCGAGCTGTCGCCGTGGCGCTACGCCTCGATCGGCGACGTGCTGGTGCTGGCGCGGATCGCCATCCTGACCGCCGGCGTGTTCCTGCTGTGGGTGTTCGTGCTCGACCGCGCCCGCGGCGTGCCGCGCTCGACGCTGTTCCTGGCGCCGGTGTTCCAGATGGCGGCCTCGATGGGCGTGCGCGTGCTGCGCCGCGCCCTGCACGAGCGGGCGTTCGTCGCGCTCTCGCCGCTGAAGAACTTCAGCGATCGCGCGGCCCAGGCGCCGCCGCTGCTCTTGATCGGCCCGCCGTCGCTCGCCGACACCTATCTGCGCGATGTCGCCCGCAGCCACGACCGCAGCTTCACCCCGATCGGCATCGTCGCGGCCGAGCCGCGCGACGTCGGCCAGCAGGTGCGTGGCGTCTGCATCATCGAGAGCCTGGAGAACCTGGACGCGGCGCTGACCGACCTGCGCCGCTGGAACCGTTATCCGCGCGCGGTGCTGTTCCTGGAGGAGCCGGCGCGGCTCAAGGGGCTCACCGCCGACCAGCTGGGGCGGCTGAAGAACGACGGCGTGCGGCTGCTGCGGCTGCCGTCCATCGTCGAGCTGGCGCACCACGAGGGCGTGAACCTCGTGGCCATGCGCGACATCAACATCGAGGAGCTGCTGGCGCGCGATCCGATCGAGCTCGACCGCCACGCGGTGGGCGGGCTGATCCGCGGCCGCCGGGTGCTGATCACCGGCGCGGGCGGTTCGATCGGCGCGGAGCTCTGCCGCCAGGTCGCCGCCTTCCAGTGCGCGCACCTGAGCCTCGTCGACTTTTCCGAGACGGCGCTGTTCGAGATCGAGCGGGAGATCTGCGAGAAATATCCGCAGGTCCCCTGCCGCGCGGTGCTGTGCGACGTGCGCAACGGCGAGCGGGTGAACGCCATCTTCCGCAAGGAAGCGCCGGACCTGGTGTTCCACGCCGCGGCGCTGAAGCATGTGCTGATGGTCGAGCGCCACCCCTGCGAGGGCGTGCTGACCAACGTGGTGGGCACCTGGAACGTGGCCGAGGCGGCGCGCGCCTGCGGGGCCGCCCAGATGGTGCTGATCTCCACCGACAAGGCGGTCGACCCGACCAGCGTGATGGGCGCCTCCAAGCGGCTGGCGGAAGCCGTGATCCAGGGCCAGCAGTCGTCAAACGGCACGCGCTTCGCGGCCGTGCGGTTCGGCAACGTGCTGGGCTCGGCCGGTTCGGTGGTGCCGATCTTCAAGTCGCAGATCGAGCGCGGCGGGCCGGTGACCGTCACCCATCCGGACATGGCGCGGTTCTTCATGACCATCCCCGAGGCCGCCCAGCTCGTGCTGCACGCCACGGCGACCAGCGCCGACGGGGCGCCGGGACCCGCGCGGCTGTTCCTGCTGGAGATGGGCGAGCCGGTCAGGATCATGGACCTGGCCCGGCAGATGATCGCGCTCTCCGGCCGCACGCCGGGCAAGGACATCGAGATCCAGATCGTGGGCTTGCGTCCCGGCGAGAAGCTGACCGAGGCGCTGCTGGACGAGAGCGAGCGGGCCGAGCCCTGCGCGCCGAAGGTGCTGGAGGTGGTCTCCTCCGCGCCGCTGCGGCTGAAGGGCTCGCACATCGCCGAGCTTCGCGCGCTGGCCGAGGACGGCGACGGGGAGGCGGTGCGCGAGGCGATCTTCCGGCTGGTGGCGCAGGTGCGCGGCGAGCGGGCCGGCGCGGCGCCCAACCTGCGGGTGGTGGCCGGCGGCTGAGCCCGCCGGCGCTCAGGCTAGAGCGAATAGACCCGCGCCAGGTGCAGGCGCAGCAAGGTCGCGACCAGCCCCGCGGCCGCGCATCCCACAAGACTCACCGCAACGGCGACCAGCATTTCGGTCCTTCCCAAACTGGGCGCAGAGGTGCGCGGCCAGCCAGGCGAAAATGCGGCGACGCGTCGCTGCGCTATTCCGCCGCCGCCATGGCGGGGGAGCGGGCGGCCTTCAGGCGTCGGACGAGGGCCTCGTGCTCGGCGCGGAGCGCCTTGGGCAGCCGGTCGCCGAACTTCTCGTAGTGCGCGCGGATGAGGGCGGCCTCCTCCGTCCAGACCTGAGGATCGACGGCGGTGAGCAGCCGCAGCTGGTCCGCGGTGAGGCCGAGGCCGGCGATGTCCAGGCTGTCGGGCGCAGGCACCAGGCCGATCGGCGTGTCGAGCGCCTGGGCGCGGCCCTCCAGCCGCTCGATGATCCACTTCAGCACTCGCGAGTTGTCGCCGAATCCCGGCCAGACGAACCGGCCGCGCTCATCCTTGCGGAACCAGTTGACGAAGTAGATGCGCGGCAGCCTGGCGGGATCGCCCCGCTCGCCCATGGCCAGCCAGTGGCCGAAGTAGTCGCCCATGTTGTAGCCGCAGAACGGCAGCATGGCGAACGGATCGCGCCTGAGCTCGCCGATCTTGTTCTCCGCCGCGGCGGTGCCCTCGGAGGCGACGTTGGAGGCCATGAAGACGCCGTGCGCCCAGTCGCGGGCCTCGGTGACCAGCGGCACCGCCGAGGCTCGCCGGCCGCCGAACAGGATGGCCGAGATCGGCACGCCGGCCGGATCCTCCCACTCGGAGGCGGCCACCGGACATTGCGCGACGGGCGCGGTGAAGCGGGCGTTGGGATGGGCGGCGGGCTCGGGGCTCGCGGGCGTCCAGTCGCGGCCGCGCCAGTCGGTCAGGTGCGCCGGCGGCTCCGGGGTCAGCCCCTCCCACCAGACGTCGCCGTCGTCGGTGAGCGCCACGTTGGTGAAGATGCAGTTGGCGTGCAGGGTGGCGATGGCGTTGCGGTTGGTCTTCAGCCCGGTGCCGGGCGCGACGCCGAAGAAGCCGGCCTCCGGATTGGCCGCATAGAGCCGGCCGTCCTCGCCGAACCGCATCCAGCAGATGTCGTCGCCGATGGTCTCGGCCTTCCAGCCGGGCAGCGTCGGGACAAGCATGGCCATGTTGGTCTTGCCGCAGGCGCTGGGGAAGGCGGCGGCCATGTAGTGCGGCTCGCCCTTGGGCGGGGTCAGCTTGACGATCAGCATGTGCTCGGCGAACCAGCCCTCGTCGCG
>NZ_JAICYI010000034.1 GCF_025934275.1 Phenylobacterium sp. | reverse complement strand
GACGGAAACAGAGGGATTCAGTTTTCTGCATATCTACAGAAATATGCGCCAAACCGCCTCGCCGCCATTGGCGTAAGTTGTTGATTTTACGAGAACTAAATCCCTCTCTCACCGCCACCCAGTCCCTGAAGATGGGCTCTTCCGCGCACCGCGCTCGCAAGTCGTGGACTACACGGCCTACTTCGCTCTAGTCCCTGATCGGCGTCGTCTCTAGACGCGCCGGAAATCCCTGCATTTCGCGCCAAGCCGGGGCCCCGTCTCTGGGCCCCTGATGCAGGGTCTTGTTTCCGCCCTCGACCATGCGCCGAAGCGGTCCCGATGTCGGCGTCGCCGCGCTCGGCCGCGTCCTCGCCATGGTCGTCTGCGTCCCTGCGCCGGGCGCCGCCTCTCGCGCGCAAAAACTATAGCGCGATCTAATCACGCCACAATCCGAACGCGACGTCACGCCGGCAGCGTGCCGCAGACGCCACAATGCGCTCACAAACGAATAGAACGCGTTATGAAAACGGTGGAAGCTTCACCCGAAATAGATAACGTGGGTAGGCCTCCATGGAGCGCCCGCGGGGATGCGCAAGGACGAGGCTAGGGGGAGGAACACAATGACCAGGCGTTCGCTCGCGTATTGCGGCGTTTCGACCGCTGTTCTCGTTTTTTCTGCGCACGCAGCCTTCGCCCAGGCGGGGCCTTCAGCCGCGGCCGCAGCATCGGCCACGACGATCCAGGAATTGATCGTGACGGCCCAGAAGCGCGAACAGTCGTTGAACGATGTCGGCATGTCGGTGCAGGTCGCCTCCGGCGACAAGCTGATCCAGGCCGGCGTCAAGGACACCGCCGACCTTCAGAAGCTGGTCCCTGGCTTCCAGGCGACGCCGACCTATTACGGCACCTACGTGTTCACGATCCGCGGCGTCGGATTCCAGGACACCTCACTCGCGGGCAGTCCGACGGTCAGCGTCTACATCGATGAATTCCCGCTGCCGTTCTCTGCGCTCACCAATGGCGCGACGCTCGATCTCGAACGCGTCGAGGTGCTGAAAGGGCCCCAGGGAACGCTGTTCGGCGAGAACGCCACCGGCGGCGCCATCAACTACGTCGCGCGCAAGCCGACGGACGACTTCGAGACGGGTTTCGACGCCAGCTGGGGCCGCTTCAACGACGTCGACGTGGACGGCTATGCGAGCGGCCGTGTGGCGCAGGGCCTCGACATGCGCGTCGCCGCGCGAATCAATGAGAGCGGGGCCTGGCAGAAGGGCTACGCCCAGCAGCAAGGCCAAACGATCGGCGGCAAGGACTTCATCAACGGCCGCGTCTCGCTGCAGTGGAAGCCGAACGACGCGTTCCGCGCCCTGCTCACCCTCAACAGCTGGCGTGATCGCGGCTGGACGCAGATGGGACAGCTCTACGGCATCGCTGAGCTCAGCCCGCTGGCGCCCTTGTCGCCGTTTATCGCGAATTACCCGCTCGCGCCGAAGAACGACCAGGCGGCCGGCTGGAATTCCTGCGTCAACAACTCGCCGTTCGATCCGATCCAGAACCAGAACCTCGGGACGCTTGCGGTCAACATCAACCCCACGGTGCCGAACGCGCCGCCGGAGTCGATGGGTCCGGGTTCAGTCGTGCAGGCGGGCGGACAGCCGACCAGCTGCGAGCCGGCCAAGAAAGACAACACCTACTTCAGCGCCGCGCTCAGGATGGACTACGACCTGGGCGCCGGCATGACGGTGACCTCGCTCACCTCGATCCAGAGGTTCAGCCGGCACCAGGCGATCGACGGAGCCGGCATCCCGATCCAGGACTACCAGTCGATCCAGCACGGGAAGATCACCAGCTTTTTCCAGGAGTTGCGGGCCGCGGGGAACTTCGGCGGCAAGGGCGCCTGGATCATCGGCGCCAACTACGAGCACGACAAGACCTGGGACCAGTTCCTGCAGAGCTATAACGCCTCGACGGCGAGCCCCACTCTGTTCGCCTTCAACGCGGACCTTGGCGTGGACATCGGCTTCCCACTCGGCCCGACCAAGCCCACCGATCTCCAGACCACCAAGACCTACGCGGCGTTCGCCCACGCCGAGTACCCGATCCTCGATCAGCTGACCGCGACGGCCGGCCTGCGGTACACCAAGGAGGACAAGCTCGGCGGCACCTGCGGCAATGACGGTGGGGACGGCACCTGGGCAATGGTGGCGTTCATCCTCCAGGGCGCCTTCGGCAGCACGTCGCCGAAGCTGTCGCCGGCGGGCACCTGCGCGTCCACGGGACCGGGGCCGACCTTCAACTCGCCCCCGGACGGCGGCCTGTTCTTCGCGAGCCTCAACCAGCACAACGTGTCATGGCAGGTGGGCCTGAACTGGAAGCCTATCCCCGACACCTTGGCCTACGTGAACATCTCCAAGGGGTACAAGGGCGGCTCGTTCCCGACGGTGGCGCTCGCCACCTTCCAGCAGACCCATCCGGTCGTGCAGGAATCGCTGCTCTCCTACGAGGTCGGCGTGAAATCCGCGCTCCTCGACAAGACGCTGCAGGCCAATGCGGCGGTGTTCTACTACGACTACAAGGACAAGCAGATCCTGGGCGCGGTCAGCGATCCGCTGTTTGGCGCCCTGCCCTCGCTGGTCAATGTGCCGAAGTCGCACGTGGTCGGCTTCGAGGTGTCGGCGACCTATGCGCCCGACTGGCTGAAGGGGCTCACGGTCACGCCGGCCGTCAGCTACCAGTACAGCAAGATCGACAGTTCGAACCGGAACACCTGCGCTCCGCCGCCGGCCCAGTCGGACCCGACCCTGCCGGGCCTCATCACCTGCATCCCGGGCCACTACTACAACTTCGACGCCTACAACGAGTACGCCGACTTCACCGGCGAGCACTTCCCCTCCGCCCCCACGTGGCAGGGGTCGATCGACGCCCAGTACGAATGGCTGTTCAGAGACGACACGCGGGCGTTCGTCGGCGCGACGGCGAACTTCGTTTCCGACACCAACACCTTCTTCGTGAACCGCACGCCGATTCCGGCCTTCAAGAACGCCGGCGTCTCGGGCGTGTTGCCGGTCTTTGGCGGCTATGTGACCTGTGCGGGCGGGCCCTCGCCGACGCCCGTCGGACCCTGCCCGACCAACCATCCCAACGACCCGCTGAAGGTGCCGGGTTACGTGCTGCTCGACCTCCGCGCGGGGGTGATACGCGGGCCGTGGCTCGCCCAGATCTGGGGCCGGAACATCCTCGACAAGTACTACTGGACGGCTGCCGATCACGTGAACGACGTGCTGCTCCGCTACACGGGCTATCCGGCCACCTACGGCGTAACCGTGAGCTACCGCTTCAAGTAGGGATCATTGCGGCTTGCTTCCCCGGCCGCACGGCGGCCCCGCGACGGTGGGGCCGCTCTTTTTGCGGCTCATGAGCCTTCGGAGAGAATGTCGATCGCCACGTCCGCGAGGTGGGGCGCGCCGTTGACCGCCTCTCGCTGGCTGGCGGCGATGCCGGCGAGGACCCGGCGGTAGACTCCTTGCGAGATCGACGCCAGCCGGAAGACAGAGAAGGCGAGATAGAAGGGCCAGTCGTGCACGCCCTGGCGGCCTGTCCGACGACAATAGGCCGCGATATAGGCCTCCTCTATCGGGATCCCGCTGGTCGCGAAGTCGACGCCCTGCAGACTGCCCCAGGCGGGGCTGTCCGAACGCCAGAGGAAGCAGTTGTAGGCCAGGTCCGCCAGAGGATGGCCCAGGGTCGAGAGCTCCCAGTCGAGAACCGCGATCAGCCTCGGCTCGGTCGGGCGGAACATCACGTTCTCGAGCCGGTAGTCGCCATGGGCGATCGTCACCGCGTCGTCGTCAGGCATGCGCCCCGGCAGCTCGGCGATCAGCCGCTCCATCGCCGGGATCGCCTCGGTTTCGGCGTCCCGGTACTGCTTCGTCCAGCGGGCGATCTGGCGCTGGAAGTAGCCGCCCGGCCGGCCATAGTCCGAAAGCCCCACGGCCGCGTAGTCCACCTGGTGAAGCTTGGCCAAGGTGGCGTTGAGCTGGTCATAGATCTCAGCCCTCTCCGCCGGCGGGAGGCCGGGCAGCGCTGCATCGCGGAAGATGCGGCCCTCCAGGAAATCCATCACGTAGAACGGCGTGCCGATCACCTCCGGATCCTCGCAGAGCACGCGCATGCGGGGCACGGGCACTTCGGTCTGGGCGAGGGCGCTCATCACACGGAATTCGCGTTCGACCTGGTGAGCGCTGGCGAGCAGCTGACCCGGCGGCTTCTTGCGAAGGACATAGCGGCGCGGACCCGCGCGGGTCTCGGACGTCAGGAGGAAGGTGGGGTTCGAGGCGCCGCCCTGGAACTGGCGCACCTCCAGATGCTGGCCGAAGTCGTCGATCGCCCGGCGGAGATAGGCCTCCAGCCGGCCCACATCGAACCGGTGGGCCGGGGCGACGTCTCCAAGACGGCCGGCCTCAGGCATGTCCTGGCTGCAGCATGGCCGCCTGGCTCTGCAGGATGCGCACTTCGAGCGGACCGCGCCAGTCGGGCGAAGCCGCCCCCTTCAGGATCAGGGCATAGGCGTGGCGAATGGCGGGCCCGAGCTGGTCGTGGTTCAACTCCCCCGTCACCCAGTCGAGCATGGTGGCGCCGAAGCTGCGGTCGAGGGCCTTGAACAGAAGCCGGGTGTCCACCTCGGGCGCGATCACGCCGGCCTTGGCCGCGTCGTTGACCAGGCCCTCCCAGAAAGCCGCCCGCCTTGAGTTGAAGATCTGCGAGCGGAATTCGTCGGACGGATCGAACAGGGCCGCCCAGATGGTCCGATAGAATTCCGGGTCGGCCACGTAGAAGTCGATACAGATGTCGAGCGCGCCGAACAGCCTCTCAAGAGGATCGATGGCGCGCAGCTGATTGAACCTGTCTAGGTACTCGCGGATGTCGTCGAGGACAGAGAGCAGGATGGCGCGCTTGGAGCCGAACAGGTTGTAGGGGGTGGCCAGGCTCACCCCGGCCCGGGCGGCCAGCGCCCGCATCGACAGCCCGGCGTTTCCTGTCTCACGGATCAGGTCGCGGGCCGCATGGATGATGCGCCGGCGGCGCTCGGCCTTGCCGGCTTCTCTTCGACTGACCGGCGTCTCCGCAGCGCTCTCCACCCTCATCTCGCCCCACCCCTCAAATCACGCGACTGTCCCCCGACGACCTATAACAGCCGCCCTCCGAGGGCGCAGCCCGCGCCTCGTCCCATCACGCCGGGGCCAGCCTGGCGAGCATCTCCTCGCGCAACTGGGGCTTGAGCGTCTTGCCGCTGGCGTTGCGCGGGAACTCCTCGATGCGCACCTCGATCCGCACCGGGACCTTGTGCGCCGGCAGCAGCCGTCCGGCGTGGGCGATCAGGTCGGCTTCGTCAATCTCGGCGCCCGGCTTCAGCTGCACAACCGCGCCCACCTCCTCGCCCCAGATGCGGTGCGGCAGGCCGATCACCGCAGCATCGATGACCGCCGGATGGGCGACCAGCACGTCCTCGATCTCCACGCAGTAGATGTTCTCGCCGCCGCGGATCAGCATGTCCTTCACGCGGTCGAGGACGTAGACGAAGCCCTCCTCGTCGCGGCGGCCGATGTCGCCGGTGTGGTACCAGCCGTCGGTGAAGGCCGCGGCCGAGGCTTCGGGCTTGTTCCAGTAGCCCATCACGATATGGGGCCCATGGATCCAGATCTCGCCCACATCGCCGATCGGGACCTCGCCGCCGTCCGGATCGGCGATCTTGATGTCGCAGCACGGGACCGGGAGGCCCACGCTGTCGGGCCGGTTGAGGTAGTCCTCGGCGCTGTTGCTGGTGGAGACCGAGGAGGTCTCGGTCGCGCCGTATCCCTGCCCCGGTGGAATGTGCGGGAAGAGCTTGGCGAATTTGAGCGTGAGCTCAGGCGCCACCGCCGCGCCGCCGTAGCCGTATGAGTCCAGGCTGGAGAGGTCGCGCTTGTCGAAGTCGGGGCTCTCCAGAACCTGCCAGACCATGGCGGGGACCCCGGTCGTGCCGTTCACCCGCTCGGTCTCGATCAGCTCCAGGAACCGCTCAGGGTTCCACTTGTACATCAGGACGAGCTTGCCGCCGGAGGCGACGGTCGGGACCAGCATCGAGTTGCAGCCGGTCACGTGGAAGAGCGGCACGGGGAGCAGGTTGACCCGCTGCGGCGCGTTCGGATCCGGAACGGGAAGAAGGTCGCCTCGGCGGATCGCGGCCCGAGCGCCGGAGAAGCCCAGGCTGACGAGGTTGGTCAGAACGTTGCGGTGGGTGCCGAGCGCGCCCTTGGGCTTGCCGGTGGTGCCGGAGGTGTAGAGGATGGTGGCGTCGTCGTCGGGCTGCAGCCCGGGATCCGGCGGCGGATTGTCAGCCAGATCGCGATAGGCGTCGGGGCGCCCGATCAGCGCATCCAGGGGAATGGCGTCGGCGACCAGGTCGTCCGGCGCGCGAACGGAGACCAGCGCCTCGAGCTGAACTTCGCCAAGGTGCGGGGCGAGCCGCTCCAGCCGTTCGCCGTCGACGATCGCAACCTTCGCGCCGGAGTCCTGGATGCCGTAGACGAGGTCGGGCCCCAGTCCCCAGGCGTTCAGCGGGGTGGCCACGCCGCCGATCGACTGCACCGCCCAGAAGGCCACAGACCACTCCGGCAGGTTGCGCATCGCGATCACGACGCGCTCGCCCTTCCTCACGCCGAAGCGCTCGGAGAGGATCCGACCCAGAGCGCCGGCGGCGCGGAAGTGCTCGGCGTAGGTCTGCCGTTCGCCCTCGTAGACGATGAATTCCCGCTCGCCCCACGACCGGCCGAGGTCGAACACCTGCCGCAGGCTGGACAGCGCGTTCTTATAGGCGCGCACGCGCCGGCCGCGGACGGTGATCTCCTCCATTTCGAACGGAGCTCCCGGCGCGGTCAGGATCCGATAGGTCTCCTCAATGCTCACCGCCGGCCAACGCCGATCTGCGCCCGCGCTCATGGATTCCTCCCGCATCTGAAGCTCCCGCGGAAGGTTTCCAGATTTTTGAAACCCGTTCAACAGAACGGCGTCGACTTTCGCCCCGAACGCCACGAAGCGCCGCCTTGACGGACGACGTCTTAGTTATAACAAGTAATGAAAATAGCCTCAGCAGGGAGGTCGCCCGATGGACTTCGAGGTGGTCACGGAAGGTCTGGCGTTTCCGGAGGGACCCGTCGCCATGGTGGACGGCTCGGTGGTGCTTGTGGAGATCAAGCGGCAGACGCTGACCCGCGTGCGGCCCGACGGCCGGCAGGAAGTCATCGCCGAGCTGGGCGGCGGCCCGAACGGCGCGGCGCTCGGCCCCGACGGCGCCGTCTACGTCTGCAACAACGGCGGCTTCGAGTGGATGGAAGCCGAAGGCCTGACCCTGCCGCACGGCACGCCCCACGACTACAAGACCGGATCGATCCAGCGCGTGGACCTCGACACGGGCGAGGCGACGACCCTCTACGACAGCTGCGACGGACGGCCGCTGCGTGGCCCGAACGACATCGTCTTCGACAAGGCGGGCGGCTTCTGGTTCACCGATCTCGGCAAGTCCGACGGCGACCGAATGCAAATGGGCCACCTGCTCTACGCCAAGCCCGACGGCTCGATGATCAAGCGGGTCCGCGAGGGCATGGTCACCCCGAACGGCGTCGGCCTCTCGCCCGATGAGAAGACTGTCTATGTGGCCGAGACACACACCAGCCGGGTCTGGGCCTTCAACATCATCGGCGAGGGCGAGATCGAAGCGCCCGCGAACCTGTTCGCGGCCGGCAAGGTGCTGGGCCCGCTGCCGGGCTATCAGATGCTCGACAGCCTCGCGGTGGAGGCGGGCGGCAAGGTGTGCTGCGCGACCCTGGTGAACGGCGGCATCACCGCCTTCGATCCGGCGGGCGGCTTCGAGCACACCGCCTTCCCGGATCCGCTGGTCACCAACATCTGCTTCGGCGGGCCCGACATGCAGACGGCCTGGATCACCGCCTCGGGGACCGGCAGACTGCTCAAGTGCCGCTGGCCGAGGCCTGGCCTGAGTCTGAACTTCCAGCGTCTGGCCGGCGAAACGACTGAGGCTCCCCGAGCGCAAGCTCTCCTACAGTGATGCGCTCGCGCAGCTCGCGCTTCAGCACCTTGCCGGATGCGTTCCTCGGAAGCGCCTCTATGAAGACCACGTGGCGGGGCTTCTTGTAGCTGGCGATCCGCTCACGGCAGAAGGCGATCAGCTCGTCCGCGCTGGCCTCGGTTCTCAGGCAGACGACAGCGACGACCTTCTCGCCCCACTTGGGGTCCGGCGCGCCAATGACAGCGGCCTCGACGACCGCGGGATGCTGATAGAGGACCTCCTCGACCTCCCGGGGATAGACGTTCTCGCCGCCGGTCAGGATCATGTCCTTCTTGCGATCGACGATATAGAGGTAGCCATCAGCATCCCAGCGGCCGACGTCGCCGGAGCGGAACCAGCCGCCCGCGAAGAACGAGGACCGGGTCGCCTCCGGATTGCGCCAGTAGCCCATCAGCACCTGATCGCCCTTCACGACGATCTCCCCGGGCGTATCGGCGGGCGCGTCGCGGCCCTCGTCATCGACAACACGCACCCGGGCGAGGGGCATCTGGCGGCCCACGGAGCGGAGGATGTCCAGCCCCTGATCGGCCGCGCGGTCGTGGTCGGCCGGGCTCAGGAACATCACATTGCCGGAGAGCTCCGTCATCCCGAAGCCGGTGGAGAAAGCGACGCCCGGCCAGCGGCCGCGGGCGCGCCTCAGCACCTCGGCGGGCATGGCTGAGGCGCCGTAGCCGATGCGCCGGAGGCTCGAGATGTCGTAGCGGTCCGCCACCGGGTTCTCGAGCAGCATGGCGATCATGGTGGGCGCCATGGCGGTGCTGGTGACACGGTGGCGTTCGATGTTCGCCAGCAGCGTCTCGATGTCGAAGCTGCGGAGCAGGACCACCGGATAGGTCCGCAGATGGTACATAGGCATGACGTAGCCGGCGACGTGGAACAGCGGGAAGGTGAAGAGGCAGACGTCGTCCGGCGCCGCCTCCCAGCTGCACATGCTGTTGGTGATGGCCGCCATGATGTTCCGGTGCGACAGCATCGCGCCCTTCGGAAGGCCGGTCGTGCCCGAGGTGTAGAGGAGCCAGCAGAGCTCATCCTCCTTCGGCCGCCGCAGGGGTTCGGAGGCGGCGCCGGTCGCCAGCAGCGCATCGTATGAGATGGCGTCCTCCGTCTGCTCGCCGATCACCACGATCTGCTCGACGGAGGGGATCTCGCCGCGGATTTCGCGGATCGCCGGCAAGTACCGCCGCTCGACGAACAGCAGACGCGGTTCGCTGTTGCCGATGATGTAGGCGAGCTCCCGGGCGGCCAGCCTATAGTTGAGAAAGACCAAGGCGAGCCCCGCGCCCGGCACGCCGTAGTAGCACTCCACGTATTCCGGGCAGTTCTCCGAGAGGATGGCGACGCGGTCGCCGGGCTCGGTGACCCGGATCAGCGCATTGGAAAGTCGCCAGCAGCGGTCCCGCAACTCGGCGTAGGTCCAGGTGCGGTCCTCTAAGCGGAGGGCGATGACATCGGGCGCGTGATGGGCGGCGATGGCCGGAACGTCGCTGAGCAGCATACGGGCCTCCCAGTTGGCCCAACAAGTTTATAACGCGATCTATCTTTTGCGGAAGTCGAACTCGGCCATGAGCAATCTCAGGCCGCCAGTCAGGATTCGACGCGGCTGGAGACCGTTTGCGAGGTGGCAGGCCCCACCGCCGCCTTGTTCCGGTCGACGGCGCTCCGAAAACGAGGAGCGCCCGCCGGTGGCGGGCGCCAAACTTTCGATCTGGGGCTTCGGTCTCAGCGGGCGCTGAGGACGATCAGGCCGGAGTCGGCGAAACCTCTCGCGCGCTCGATCTGAGCGAACTGAACCATCGCCTTGGACGACGCGGTGTCGACGCAGAAGGTGTGGTCGGAGAGCGCCAGCTCGTGGTTTCCGACCGCGTTGCTGCACACGACATAGGCCGCGTGGCGAACGTCGCGGTAGACGGTCGACGGGCTCTTTCCGAGGATCGAGATGCGCACCGTCGTCGGCGCCTGCGTCACGGTCACCGGCGCGATCTGCGGCTGGGCGAAGGCAGGAAGCGCCACGGACGCGGCCGCGAACAGGGCGGCGATGGCGAGCGGGCGATGAGCGGCTTGGATCATGGCAATCCTCCTCTAGGGCTCACGCAGGGTAGGTCGCCGAAGCCCGATCCCAATTGCCTATGGTCAAGCCGCGCGTTGATGTTGGGATGCTTGCGGCTCGCCCTTGATCAGTCGGCGAGAGACCTTCGAGGGACGGCCGTCGCGTGGCCCTGACTTTTCGGTCGTCCCGGCAGGTTGGTCCGCCGCTTGCGGCTCGCGCACAGGCGCCGCGCGCTGGGTCTGCGCGTGGGATCCGGGATGGCGGGCGGCGGCGGAAGCTCGGGGTCCGCCGCCGCCTCTTCGAGGCCCGCGCACTTTGGGTGCGGGCGCGCCCGGAAGCCTTCCGGGGCGCCTCCCCCGGGCCTCAAAGGAATCTCGAAAACAGGTCCTCGTCCTCCAGTCGCATGTGCTCGGTGAGATCGTCGTCCAGCTTGCGGCAGGATTCGAGCAGCGCGCGCCACGTGCGGCAGGCGCCGGCGGGGGGCTGATAGTTTCCCGCCAGCTTGCGGAGCGTCGCGAGCTGGCGCTCCACGTCACGGTGGTCGGCCATCATGCGATGGATGGCGAAGCGCGCGACGGAGCAACCGCCGGCTTCCAGGGTGGGGAACAGCACGAGCTCCTCACGCCGCTGGTGCGCATCCAGATCGTCGAACATCAGCTGGAGGTGGTCGGCCAGGCCATGGGGCGCCTCGGCCACGTCCCGGTGCACGCCTTCGACCTTTCGGGCCAGCGCGATCGCCTGCGGAAATTCCGCGCGATGCACCTCGTGATAGCGCTCGATGATGTGGGCGATCAGCTCGCGGATCTCGCGCGCCTCGTCGGGCGGTGAATGGACCGCGTGCGGACCAAAGTCGCGCAGGAGGGCCCAGGTCTCGAGCATGAGAAGGCTCCTTTGCGCCGCAACCTAGCGTTCTCCCGGCGCGGTCGCCTTGAAGGCGGCCCGTCTTCGGCTTGATATCCGACAAGCCCCGCCGCGACCGGGTTCGTTCGCCGACGGCGGGGAATCGCCAAGCCTCGATCTCCCCACAGGAGAGACCGACCATGGCCTTCGACAATCCGCTCGCCAGCGAGATCTGGGCGTCCAAGTACCGATTCAAGGACGCCGCCGGCGGGGGCGACACCAGCGTGGACGAGACCTGGAGCCGGGTGGCCGCAGGGTTGGCGGAGGCCGAAGCTCCGCAGCGCCGGCCGGAGATGCGCCAGCGGTTCCTCGGCGCGCTCACCGACTTCCGGTTCATCCCGGCGGGCCGGATCCTGGCGGGCGTGGGCACGGCGCGCAACGTGACGCTCTTCAACTGCTTCGTCATGGGCGATATCCCCGACGACCTGCCCGGCATCTTCGACCAGGTGCGGGAGGCCGGGCTCACGCTGCAGCAGGGCGGCGGCGTGGGCATGGACTTCTCCTCCATCCGCCCGGCGGGCTGGCCGGTGCGCGGCGTGGCCGCCGACGCCTCCGGGCCGCTCAGCTTCATGGACGTCTGGGATTCCATGTGCCGGACGATCATGTCGGCGGGGCAACGGCGCGGGGCGATGATGGGCTGCCTGCGCATCGACCACCCGGACATCGAGGCCTTCATCGACGCCAAGCGGGACGCCGGCCGGTTCCGCAACTTCAACCTCTCGGTGCTCGTGACCGACGCCTTCATGGCCGCCCTGGACGCTGATGCGGATTGGCCGCTGACGTTCGCCGGCCAGGCGGGGAGGGCGGTCCGGGCGGGCGACCTGTGGCGCCGGCTGATGGAAGCCACGTACGATGCGGCCGAGCCGGGCGTGATCTTCATCGACCGGGTCAACGCCGCCAACAATCTCGCCCACTGCGAGACCATCCTGGCGTCCAATCCGTGCGGCGAGCAGATGCTGCCGGCCTACGGCGCATGCCTCCTGGGATCGATCAACCTGGCGCGGCTGGTCACCGCCCCCTTCGAAACCGAGGCCGCCATCGACGAGGCCGCGCTCGCCGAGCTGACGCGGACGGCGGTGCGCATGCTCGACAACGTCATTGACATCTCGCGCTATCCACTGGCCGCCCAGCAGCAGGAAGCCAAGGCCAAGCGGCGGATCGGCCTGGGCGTCACCGGCCTCGCGGACGCCCTCGTCTTCTGCGGAGCGGCGTACGGCTCCGAGCCCGCGCTGGCGCTGACCTGCGAATGGCTGGGGACGATCAAGCGCGAGGCCTATCGCGCCTCGGCCGAGCTGGCCGGCGAGAAGGGGCCTTTCCCGCTCTATGACGCGTCCATGCTGGAGCGGCCCAACCTGCAAGGCTTGGACGCGCAGACCCGCGCGCTGATCCGCGCCAACGGCCTGCGCAACGGCTGCCTGACCTCGATCGCGCCGACCGGCACGACCTCGCTGCTGGCCGGCAACGTCTCCTCGGGCATCGAGCCGGTGTTCGCCTTCTCCTACAGCCGCAAGGTGCGCCAGCCGGACGGCTCGAGCCGCGACGAGCCGGTGGAGGACTACGCTCTGTCGGCCTGGAAGCGGCTGAAAGGCCCGCAGCCGCCGCCCGCCGACATCTTCGTCACCGCCCAGACCCTCACGCCAGCCGACCACGTCCGCATGCAGGCGGCCGCGCAAGGCGCGATCGACAGCTCCATCTCGAAGACCGTGAACTGCCCGGAAGACATCGTCTTCAATGACTTCATGGAGGTCTATCGAGAAGCCTATCGCGCCGGCTGCAAGGGGCTGACCACCTATCGGCCCAACCGCATCACCGGCTCGGTTCTGTCGGTCGCGCCGGTCGCGGCGGCGGCGGTTGAGCCCCCGGAGCCGCCGCTCTCGCCGCGGCCTGAGGCCCTCGCCGGCGCCACCTACAAGATCGCCTGGCCGGAGAGCGCCCACGCCGTCTACGTCACCATCAACGACCTGGAGGCGGCGGCAGGGCGGCGGCCGTTCGAGATCTTCGTGAACTCCAAGAACATGGAGCACTACGCCTGGACGTTGGGATTGACCCGGATGATCTCGGCGGTCTTCCGGCGCGGCGGCGACGTCGGCTTCGTGGCCGAGGAGCTGAAGGCGGTGTTCGATCCGCGCGGCGGCGCCTGGCTGGGCGGCCGCTACGTCCCCTCGCTGCTGGCGGCGATCGGCGGCGTGATCGAGCGGCACCTGGAGAAGGACGGGACGGCGTCCGACGAGCCGCCCGAGGCGGCGCTCGCCATGCGCGCCCTCGCCGGCGCGAGCTGCCCGCGATGCGGCGGCTTCAAGCTGGTCAGCAAGGAGGGTTGCGACACCTGCCTCGGCTGCGGCTACTCGAAATGCGGCTAGCGCCCGTTGATCCAGCGCAAGGCGGTCGATGCATCTGCTTGCGATAGGACCGCCATGACCACCGCAGCCGCGCGGCGCGCCTACACCGGCCCGGCCCTGTTCAGTTTCGGCTTCCGCCCGTTCTTCCTGACCGGGACGATCTGGGCGGCGCTGGTCGTGCCGCTGTGGGTATGGAGCTTCATGGCGGGCGGCCCCGGCGCGCTGACCCGCGGCTGGCACGTGCACGAGATGCTGTTCGGCTATCTGGCGGCCGTGATCGCCGGGTTCCTGACCACCGCCATCCCGAACTGGACCGGCCGCATGCCGGTGATCGGGGCGCCCTTGGCCGGGCTCTTCGGACTGTGGGTCGCCGGAAGGCTCGCCATGCTGTTCGGCGGGCCGGCGGCGGCCATCGTCGATCCGCTCTTCCTGATCGCCTTCGCCGGCGTGATCTGGCGCGAGGTGCTGGCCGGCAAGAACTGGCGCAACCTGCCGGTCTGCCTGCTGGTCAGCCTCTATGCGCTGGCGAACCTCGCCTGGCATGTCTGGCCGGACGAGACGGGGCTGGCGCTCGGCGCGCGGCTGGGGCTGGCCGTGGCGGTGCTGCTGATCACGCTGATCGGCGGGCGAATCGTTCCCAGCTTCACGCGCAACTGGCTGAAGGCTCGCGGCGAGGTCGCGCTGCCCGCCGCGCCCGGCCGCTTCGACCTGGCGGTGCTGGGGCTGACAGGCGTTGCGGTGCTGCTGTGGGCCGCCGTCCCTGACCTGAAGGCGGCAGGCGCATTGCTGCTCGCGGCCGGCCTCGGCAATCTCGCACGGCTGGCTCGCTGGCGCGGCTGGCGCGCCGGCGCAGAGGCGCTCGTCTGGATCCTGCACCTGGGCTACGCGTGGCTCGGACTGGGACTCGCCTTGCTGGGCGCGACGGTGCTCTGGCCGCATGTCCCGGCAACGGCCGGCGTCCATGCGCTGACGGCGGGCGCGGTGGGGGTGATGACGCTCGCCGTGATGAGCCGGGCGACGCGCGGCCACACCGGCCGCGCGCTGCACGCAGATCGGTGGACCGTGGCCGTCTATCTCGGGATCAACGCCGCGGCGCTATCGCGGGTCGCGGCGCCGTTCGCAGGCGCATCTCAGCCCGCGCTGCTGGAGCTTTCGGCGGCGCTCTGGACCCTCGCCTTCGCAGGGTTCGCACTCACCTACGGCCGCATGCTGGCCCTCCCGAGGCCGGCGGCCGCTTGATCTGCGTCAAGGGCCGCCCGCGCCTTCCATCCTAGCTTGCGCAAACGGTTGGCCCAGGCTGGCCGCAACTTCGCTCCGAGCCCCGCCGCCTAAAACGAATCCGCCACGGCGGCTGGGCCGAGGTCCGCTATCGCGCGGTCCAAGGGCGGGGGTGGAAACGCCCCCGCCTCCCGTGTTTGGAAAGGGGCCGCATCGTGTCGCGTCTCGTCGACGGCTTCGGCCGCCGCTTCTGGTATCTGCGGGTCTCGATCACCGAGGTCTGCAACTTCCGCTGCACCTACTGTCTGCCGGACGGCTACCGCAAGGAAGGTCCGCTCTCCTTCATGAGCCCGCTCGAGGTGGAGCGCGTCGTGCGCGCCTTCGCCGACACGGGCGTCTGCAAGGTCCGGCTCACCGGCGGCGAGCCTTCGGTCCGCAAGGACCTGCCCGAGATCATCGCCCGCGTGGCGCAAACACCCGGGATCAACAAGGTCTGCCTCACCACCAACGGCTGGAACCTGGAGCGCCAGGTCGCGGGTTGGCGCGAGGCGGGCCTCACCAACGTGAATGTCAGCATCGATTCGCTCGACCCCGCGGCTTTCCACCGGATCACCGGCCACGACCGCCTGGAGTCCGTTGTGCGCGGCCTGGACAAGGCGCTGGCGCTCGGCGTCCCCACCGTGAAGGTCAACGGCGTGCTCCTGAAGGAGGGTGCGCAGGACGGCTTCGAGGCGTTCGCCGAATTCGTGCGCGAGCGGCCGATCGCGATGCGCTTCATCGAACTGATGCGGACCGGCGACAACGCCCAATACTTCGCCGACCAGCATGTGCCGGGATCGAGGCTGACGGATTGGCTCGAGGCGCGGGGCTGGACGAAGCGCGAGCGCGCCTTCGACGACGGACCTGCGTTCGAGTACGCGCAACCGGATTACGCCGGTCGCATCGGCCTGATCGCGCCCTATGCGCCAGGCTTCTGCGATAGCTGCAATCGCTTGCGGATCACCGCGCGCGGGCAGCTCAGGCTGTGCCTGTTCGGGGAGCTCGGCGTGAACCTCCGCGATCTCCTGCAGAAAGATGAGCCCGAGGCTCTTCACGCGCGGATCACCGCGGCGCTCGCGGGCAAGCCCAAGGGCCATCGTCTGCATGAGCAGGTCAGCGGCGACACCCGCCACCTCGCGCAGTTCGGCGGGTGATCCTGGACCTCAGGAGGCGGCGCGGACCTGGGCGGCGCCGGTCCAGCGCTCGACCTCGGCGGCGCTGAGGGCGGCCTCTCCCGCCGGCGGGCGGCTGTCGATCAGGAGATCGGGCTTGGCGAGCCGCTGCAGCGGCGTCGGGCGGCCGATGGTCACCTGGGGCCCGTTCACCGTCACGCCATAGTCGCCGAGGCTGGCGAAGGCGCGGGAGAGATTCTCCGGCGTCATGCCGAGCAGGGAGGCGAGCACCCGCTTCTCGTGCGGCAGCGTGAAGGTGGCATCCCCGCCCTGGCGCGCCTGTTGGCTGATCAGGTAATTGGCGAGCCGCTCGATGCCGCCGCGCAGCTTCTGGTTCTTGAGCGCCCTCACCACGCCGCCGTAGCAACCGGCGAGCTCCTGGGCGACAGTGAAGCAGAAGCCGGCGTCCCGCCGCATGGCGCGCCGGAGCGCTTCGCCGGAAACCATCAGGATATTCGACGTCTCGAGCGTGTGGGCGCTCATCAGGCCGGTCGAATCCAGCACCACGGAGGCGAGGACGAAGGTGGAGACCGGCGTCAGGACGGCGAGCGTGGTCGCCTTGTCGTTCCAGGTGCCTTCCAGCTCGACCGCGCCGTCAAGCAGGACGTAGAGGAAATCGACGGGATCGCCTTCGGTGAGCAGGGTGGTGCCAGCCGGAAAACGCTGCAGGAAGGCGCCGCCGAGCACGTCGCGGAACAAGTCGTCGGAGATCCCGGCGAACAGCGACAGAGCCCTCACGCGCTCCAGGTCGACGCTTCGGATCGGCATGGACGAAACCTCCGCGCTTCTGACACCAGCCCGCGCGAGTCGCCGCCTTGACGTGGATCAACCGCCGCTGCGGCCCGCGATCTGCCTATTGGCTTGATGATCATCAAGGCGCGCCTGACCGGCGGTGCTCACCTCGGTGCGGAGACCGCTTGGGCGGCCGAGCGCCCGCACATTCTCTGATCCGGCGAAGACAAGGCCTGCGATCGGCTTGATGCGGATCAAACCCTCGCGTCGCAAGTCGCGCGAAAACCCCGATCAACGAAGGTCTGCCGGAGTCGGGAGCCCCCATGGCCACAGCGGTCAAACTGCCGGAGCGCGGCGCCACCGGCGCCCTGACGCTCAGCACCCTTGCCTTCGGCGGCGCCTTCGCGGTCTGGACGATCTTCTCGATCATCGGGGTGAAGATCAAAAAGGATCTCGGCCTCACCGACGCCGAGTTCGGCCTCCTGGCCGGCACGCCGATCCTGACCGGCTCGCTCACGCGGGTGGGCCTGGGGGTGCTGGCCGACAGGTTCGGCGGCCGCCTCGTCAACCTGGTGGTCCTGCTGGCGGCGGCGGCCTCGACCTTCGCCCTCTCCTACGCCCACGGTTATCCGCAGATGCTCCTGGCCGCCCTGGGTCTCGGCCTGGCCGGCGGCTCGTTCGCCGCCGGCGTGGCCTACGTCTCGAAGTTCTTTCCGAAGGAGCGGCAGGGCGCGGCGCTTGGCGTCTATGGCGCCGGCAACGTGGGCGCGGCGATCACCAACTTCGGCGCGCCGTTCGTCATGCAGGCGATGGGCTGGCAGGCGGTCGCCCGCATCTGGGCCGTCGGCCTGGTCGTGCTGGCGCTGCTGTTCTTCCTGGGCGCCGAGGACGAGCCGACGCTCGCCGCACGGCGCGCCGCCAAGGCCAAGTCGCCGCCGATGCTGGCGCAATTCGCGCCGCTCAAGAGGCTGCAGGTCTGGCGTTTCTCGCTCTACTACTTCTTCAACTTCGGCGCGTTCGTGGCGCTCGCGCTGTGGCTGCCGCGCTACCTGGTCGGCGTCTACCACCTCGACATCAAGACGGCGGGCATGTTGGCCGCCGCCTTCTCGCTGCCGGCGGCGGGGTTCCGGATCTTCGGCGGCTGGCTCTCGGACCGCATCGGCGCGCGGCGGGTGATGTACGCGGCCTTCATCGTGGCCGTGGCGGCGACCTTCCTGCTTTCCTATCCGGCGACCAGCTACATCGTCGACGGCATCAAGGGCCCGATCGCCTTCCGCATCGCCATGCCGCTCCCCGTCTTCGTGGGCGTCCTGGTGAGCCTCGCCTTCTTCATGAGCCTGGGCATGGCGGCGGTGTTCAAGCACATCCCCGTCTACTACCCGAACGACATCGGCGCGGTGGGCGGCGTGGTCGGCATGGTGGGCGGCCTGGGCGGCTTCGTCCTGCCGATCGCCTTCGGGGTGATGAACGACGTCACCCACGTCTGGACGAGCTGCTTCATGCTGCTCTTCGGCCTCGTCGCCGCCGCCCTCACCTGGATGCACTTCGCCGTCCGGATGATGGAGCGGGCGCGCACGCCGGAGCTCGCGCGCCTGCCCGAGTTGCCGGAGATGGCCGGGATGCAGCCGGCCGCCCCTGAGCCCGCGCCGGCCGCCAAGCCCGCCAATTCGCAACCCATCGCAGCCGAGTAGCCGTCGGTTCAACAGGTCCTGATCAGATGAGCAACACCCTCGACCGCCTGGCCTTCTTCACCCGGAAAACCGAGCTGTTCGCCGACGGTCACGGCGTGATGACCGACGACGACCGCGCCTGGGAGGAGGCCTACCGGTCGCGCTGGCAGCACGACAAGATCGTCCGCTCGACGCACGGCGTGAACTGCACGGGCTCCTGCTCGTGGAAGATCTACGTCAAGGGCGGCATCGTCACCTGGGAGACGCAACAGACCGACTATCCGCGCACTCGGCCCGAGCTGCCGAACCACGAGCCGCGCGGCTGTGCGCGCGGCGCGAGCTACAGCTGGTACCTCTATTCCGCCAACCGCGTGAAATACCCGCTGGTCCGCTCGCGGCTCCTGAAGCTGTGGCGCGAGAAGCGCGCGGCGATGACTCCGGTCGCGGCCTGGGCGGCGATCCAGGAGGATGCCGCGGCGCGTAAGTCCTACACGCAGGTGCGCGGCTCCGGCGGCTTCGTGCGCGCGCGCTGGGACGAGGTCACCGAGATGATCGGCGCGGCGAACGCCTACACGGTCAAGCGCTGGGGCCCGGACCGGGTGTTCGGCTTCTCGCCGATCCCGGCCATGTCGATGGTCTCCTATGCGGCGGGCGCACGCTATCTGCAGCTCTTGGGCGGGGTCTGCGGCTCGTTCTACGACTGGTACTGCGACCTGCCGCCCGCCTCGCCGCAGACCTGGGGCGAGCAGACCGACGTCGCCGAGAGCGCCGATTGGTACAACGCCGGCTTCCTGCTGCTCTGGGGCTCGAACGTCCCGCAGACGCGCACGCCGGACGCGCACTTCTATACCGAGGCCCGCTACCGCGGCGCCAAGTCGGTGGTGATCTGTCCGGACTACTCCGAGGCCTCGAAGTTCTCCGACCTGTGGATTTCCGTGAAGCAGGGCACGGACGCGGCGCTCGCCATGGCCTTCGGCCACGTGATCCTGAAGGAGTTCCACGTCGAGCGGCAGGTCCCCTATTTCCGGGATTACCTGCGCAAGTACTCGGACCTGCCGATGCTCGTCCGGCTGCTCCCGCAGGCAAACGGCTACGTCCCCGAGCGGCTGGTCCGGGCGGCCGACTTCAACGGCGACCTCGCCCAGAAGAACAATCCCGAATGGAAGACCGTCGCGGTCGACGAGGCCACCGGCGAGATCGTCGCGCCGAACGGCTCGATCGGCTTCCGCTGGGGCGAGGACGGCAAGTGGAACCTGGAGGAGCGCGACGCGACTGGCCGCGAGGTGACGCTGCGCCTGGGCCTGAAGGGCGCGCACGACGAGGTGGTCGCCGTCCGCTTCCCCTATTTCGGGGGCTCGGCCGCGAACGGCTTCGCTGCGACCGACCATCCGGACGTGCTGACCCGCAACGTGCCGGTGAAGCGGCTGAAGCTGAAGGACGACGAGGCGCTGGTCGCGTCAGTCTACGACCTGTTCCTCGCCAACTACGGCGTCGACCAGGGCTTCGGCGGCGAGCACATGCCGAAGAGCTTCGACGATCCGCAGCCCTATTCGCCGGCCTGGGCCGAGCTGATCACCACCGTGCCGCGCGCGCAGATCACGGCGGTGGCCCGCGGCTTTGCGATCAACGCGGAGAAAACCAACGGCCGCTCGATGGTGATCATCGGGGCGGCGATGAACCACTGGTTCCACATGGACATGAACTACCGCGGCGTCATCAATATGCTGGTGATGTGCGGCTGCGTGGGCCAGTCCGGCGGGGGCTGGAGCCACTACGTGGGCCAGGAGAAGCTGCGTCCGCAGACCGGCTGGACGCCTCTCGCGTTCGCTCTGGATTGGATGCGCCCGCCGCGGCAGCAGAACTCCACCTCCTTCTTCTACGCCCACACCGATCAGTACCGGTACGAGACCGTTTCGGCCGCCGAGATCCTCTCGCCCACCGCGCCGCAGGGTCCGTGGAACGCCTCGCTGATCGACTTCAACGTCAGGGCCGAGCGGATGGGCTGGCTGCCTTCCGCGCCGGCGCTGAAGACCAATCCGCTAGAGGTCGCCAAGGCCGCCGCGGCCGAAGGGGTCGATCCCAAGGTCTATGCCGTGCGCGAGCTGAAGGCCCGCAAGCTCGAGCTGAGCTGCATGGACCCGGACGATCCGGCCAACTGGCCGCGCAACATGTTCGTCTGGCGCTCGAACCTGCTGGGCTCGTCCGGCAAGGGCCACGAGTACTTCCTGAAGCACCTCCTGGGCGCCGCCCACGGGATCCAGGGCAAGGACCTGGGCGAAGCTGGGCGGCAGAAGCCCGCCGAGGTCGCCTGGCATGACGAGGCCCCGGAAGGGAAGCTCGACCTCCTGGTCACCCTCGATTTCCGAATGTCCACGACGGCCGTCTACTCCGACATCGTCCTGCCGACGGCCACCTGGTACGAGAAGAACGACCTCAACACCTCCGACATGCATCCCTTCATCCACCCGCTCTCGGCGGCCGTGGACCCGGCGTGGGAGACGAAGTCCGACTGGGAGATCTTCAAAGCTGTCGCCAAGGCGTTTTCGGAGGTCGCGCCCGAGGTGCTTGGCGTCGAGACGGACGTCGTCCTTACACCCATCCAGCATGACAGCGCAGGCGAGCTCGCCCAGCCGTTCGACGTGAAAGACTGGTTCTTGGGCGAGTGCGACCCGATCCCGGGCAGGACCATGCCCCAGATCACCGTCGTCGAGCGCGACTACCCCAACCTCTACAAGCGCTTCACCTCGCTCGGCCCGCTGATGTCCAAGCTGGGGAACGGCGGCAAGGGCATCGCCTGGAAGACCGAGCGCGAGGTGGATCTGCTCGCCCAGCTGAACGGACGGGTGAGCGAGCCCGGGGCGAGCGAAGGCCTGCCGAAGATCGAGACCGACATCGACGCCTGCGAGACCATCCTGACGCTCGCGCCGGAGACCAACGGCGAGGTGGCGGTGAGGGCCTGGGAGGCCCTGGAGACGCAGACCGGCCGCAAGCACGCCCACCTGGCCATGCCGAAGGAAGACGAGAAGATCCGCTTCCGCGACATCGTCGCCCAGCCCCGGAAGATCATCACCTCGCCCACCTGGTCCGGGATCGAGAGCGAGCACGTCTGCTACACGGCGGGCTACACCAACGTCCACGAGCTGATCCCCTGGCGGACGCTCACCGGCCGGCAACAGCTGTACCAGGACCACCTGTGGATGCGGGCCTTTGGCGAGGCGCTCTGCGTCTACAAGCCGCCGGTCGACACCAAGAGCACCTGGGTGAAGGGCGGCAATCCGAACGGCGAGAAAGAGATCGTCCTCAACTTCATCACCCCGCACCAGAAGTGGGGCATCCACTCCACCTATACCGACAACCTCCTGATGCTGACGCTGAACCGGGGCGGCCCGGTGGTCTGGATCTCGGAGACGGATGCGAAGAAGGCCGGCATCGCCGACAACGACTGGATCGAGCTCTTCAACGTCAACGGCGCGCTCACCGCCCGCGCAGTGGTCTCCCAGCGCATCCGCGAGGGGACGACCTTCATGTACCACGCGCAGGAAAAGATCGTGAACACGCCGGGCTCGGAGCTGACCGGCCAGCGCGGCGGCATCCATAACTCGGTCACCCGCACCGTGCTCAAGCCGACCCACATGATCGGCGGCTACGCCCAGCTCGCCTACGGCTTCAACTACTACGGCACCGTGGGGTCGAACCGGGATGAGTTCGTCGTCATCCGCAAGATGAGGAAAGTCGATTGGCTGGACGAGCCGGCGGCCAAGGAGTTCGCGTAAATGAAAGTCCGCGCCCAGATTGGGATGGTGTTGAACCTCGACAAGTGCATCGGGTGCCACACCTGCTCGGTCACCTGCAAGAACGTGTGGACCAACCGCAAGGGCGTTGAATACGCCTGGTTCAACAACGTAGAGACCAAGCCCGGCGTCGGCTATCCCAAGGAGTGGGAGAACCAGAAGCGCTGGAATGGCGGCTGGGTTCGCAAGGCCAACGGCAAGATCGAGCCCCGGATCGGGGCCAAGTGGCGGATCCTCGCGAAGATCTTCGCCAATCCCGACCTGCCCGAGATCGACGACTACTACGAGCCGTTCGACTTCGACTACGCGCACCTGCAGACCGCGCCGGAGATGAAAGCCTTCCCGACGGCGCGCCCGCGCTCGCAGATATCGGGCCAGCGGATGGAGAAGATCGAGTGGGGGCCGAACTGGGAGGAGATCCTGGGCGGCGAGTTCGCCAAGCGCTCCAAGGACCAGAACTTCGAAGGCGTCGAGGCCGAGATCTACGGCCAGTTCGAGAACACCTTCATGATGTACCTGCCGAGGCTGTGCGAGCACTGCCTCAACCCCGCGTGCGTGGCCGCCTGCCCGTCCGGGGCGATCTACAAGCGCGAGGAAGACGGCATCGTCCTCATCGACCAGGACAAGTGCCGCGGCTGGCGGATGTGCGTCTCAGCCTGCCCCTACAAGAAGATCTACTACAACTGGGAGAGCGGTAAGTCCGAGAAGTGCACCTTCTGCTTCCCGCGGATCGAGGTCGGCCAGCCCACGGTCTGCTCCGAGACCTGCGTCGGCCGCATCCGCTACCTGGGCGTCCTGCTCTACGACGCCGACCGCATCGAGGCGGCCGCCGCGGCCCCGGACGAGAAGGACCTCTATGAGGCCCAGCTCGACGTTTTCCTCGAACCGTTCGATCCAGCGGTGATCGCCCAGGCCCGCGCCGATGGCGTGCCCGAGGCCTGGCTGGAAGCCGCCCGCAAGAGCCCGGTCTACAAGATGGCGATCGACTGGAAGGTCGCCTTCCCGCTGCATCCGGAATACCGGACCCTGCCGATGGTCTGGTACGTGCCGCCGCTCTCGCCGATCCAGGCGGCGGCCTCGGCCGGAGTGCTGGAGATGGACGGCGAGATGCCGGACGTGGGCGCGCTCCGCATCCCCGTGCAGTACCTGGCGAACCTGCTCACCGCCGGCGACGAGGCGCCGGTCATCCAGGGCCTCGAACGCATGCTCGCGATGCGCGCCTACATGCGCGCAAAGACCATCGACGGGCGCATCGACCACAGGATCGCCGAGCGCGTCGGCCTCACCGCGGCGCAGGTCGACGAGATGTACCGCTATATGGCGATCGCCAACTACGAGGACCGCTTCGTCATCCCGACGACGCACCGCGAGACCGTCGAGGACGCCTACGATCTCAAGGGCGCCTGCGGCTTCTCGTTCGGCAACGGCTGCTCGGGCGGCACGACTGAGCTCGGCCTGTTCGGACCCAAGAAGCGCTCGCGCGCCAAGACCCCCGTGGAGGTCGCGTAATGACCCTGTCCTACCGCGCGCTGGCGCTGCTGCTCTCCTATCCGACCGAGGCGACGCGCGCGCTGCTGCCCGCCGCCTCCGAGGAGCTGGCCGACGACGCTCGCCTGCCCGGCCCGATCCGCCGGGCGCTCGCCAGGCTTTGCGAGGAGATCGCGGCCGCCGATCTCTACGAGGCGCAGGAGCGCTATGTCTGGCTGTTCGACCGCACCCGCTCGCTGTCGCTGAACCTCTATGAGCACGTGCACGGCGAAAGCCGCGACCGGGGTCAGGCGATGGTCGCGCTTCTGGAGCTCTATCGCTCCAAGGGCCTGGAGCTCTCGGCCAACGAGCTGCCCGACCACCTGCCCGTCTTCCTGGAGTTCCTCTCCACGCTGCCGGAGGCCGAAGCCGCCTCGCTGCTGGGCGAGGCCGCCCACGTGATCTCGGCTCTGGGCGAGCGGCTGCACAAGCGCGGCAGCGCCTACCGCGCGGTCTTCGGCGCGCTCACCGCACTGGCCGGCGATCCGGCCGACGCCGAGGCGCTGGCCGCCCTGATGAATGAGCCCGACGACAATCCCGATGACCTCGAAGCCATGGACAAGCTCTGGGCCGAGACCGCCGTCACCTTCGGCCCGTCGGACGTCGGCTGCCCCAGGGCCGAGGCCCTGGTGAACGCGATGAACGCGGGCCCCGCCCCCGCGCGACGCCGGCCGGCGGCGCAAGGAGCCGCGTGATGGACGCCAACCAAATCCTCTTCGGGGTCTATCCCTACATCGCGCTCTCGGTGCTTGTGATCGGCTCGATCGTGCGCTTCGACCGCGAGCCCTACACGTGGCGCTCCGGCTCCTCACAGCTGCTGCGCCGCAGGCAGCTCGTTCTCGGTTCGAACCTGTTCCACGTCGGGATGCTCGCCATTTTCGGCGGCCACTTCGTGGGCCTGCTCACGCCGGTCTGGGTATGGGATGCGCTGCACGTCGCCCACTCCGCCAAGCAGATGCTGGCGATGGTCGCAGGCGGCCTCGCGGGCCTGATGGCGCTCGCCGGCGGCGCGCTGCTGCTGCACAGGCGCCTGTTCGACGTCCGGATCCGCCGGAATTCGAGCTTCGGCGACACCGCGATCATCATCATCCTTATGGCGCAGCTCGTCCTCGGTCTTTCGACCATCCCGGTCTCCTTCCAGCACCGCGACGGGACCGAGATGCTGAAGTTCATGAACTGGGCGCAGGGCGTCTTCACGTTCCGGCCGCAGGTGGCTGACTACGTCGCCGACACCCAGTTCGTGTTCAAGGCGCACCTGACGCTGGGCATGACCATCCTGCTGGTCTTCCCGTTCACGCGGCTGATCCACATGCTCTCGGCGCCGGTCTGGTATCTCAACCGCCGCGGCTGGCAGCTGGTGCGCACCAAGCGCGCCCTGCCGCGCAAGCCCGAGCGACTCGCCCCCGTCTATCCGGCCGTCGCGGCGGCGTCCGCCGAAGCCGGCCGCCTCGAGGCCGCGGAGTAGCCCATGCGTACGGTCGTCATCGACGGAGTCGAGATCCCTGAAACCCTGATCGCCCAGGAGGCGCAGAACCACCCCGAGGCGACCGGCCGGGCCGCCTGGACGGCGGCGGGCCATGCGCTCGCGCTTCGCACCCTGCTCATCGCCCGCGCGCGCGAGCTGGGACTGGAGGCTGCGCCCGAGCGCGACGCCGATGGCCGCGAGGAGACGCCCGACGAGGCGTTGATCCGGGCGCTCCTGGACGCGGAGCTCGATGTCGCCGCGCCCACCGAGGCCGAATGCCGGCGGGTCTATGACGCCGATCCCACGCGGTTCCGCACGCCCCCGCTCTGCGAGGCCTCGCACATCCTGATCGAGGCCGCCGGCGGTGACGAGCGGTCGCTGGCCGCCGCCCGCGCGACCGCCGGACGGCTGATCGAGACGCTGGCGAGCGGGGGGGCGGCTTTCGCCGACCTCGCCCGCGCCCACTCGTCCTGTCCGTCGGCGGCGCTCGGCGGCTCGCTGGGCCAGCTCCGGCCCGGCGATCTCGTTCCGGAAGTCGAGGATGTGCTCGAGGTCCTGCAGCCCGGCGAAGTCTGCCCCGAGCCGGTGCTTTCCCGCTTCGGGTGGCACGTCCTGAAGCTCGACCGTCGGAGTCCCGGCCGCGAACTCCCGTTCGAGCTCGCCGAACCGCGGATCCGCGTGCACCTGGAAAGCCGCGCCTGGACCGCGGCGGCGGCCCGCTATGCGGCCGAACTCACGGCCGAGGCCCGCGCCCGGGGCGTGGCCCTGACGCTGACGCCGGAGGGGGTGGTGGCGCCAAGCACGTTCACGCTCGGCGATTTCCTCGCCGACGGCGCGGCGGCCCATCGGCTGGAGTCCTGGCTGACAGCCTCCGACGCCGACTTGGCCCGGCGCCTGGCGACGAGCGCCGAAGCCGCCGGCGAAAGCGTCGCCGACTTCGTCCAGGCCGCGCTGGCCGAATTCGTGGAGGAGGCCGACGACGAGCGCTGGACCAAGCTGATCTCGGCGGCGCGCGATGCGGAAGATCCTGCGCTCGCCTGCGTCGCGGCCGTGGTCCGCGCCAAGGTCGCCCCCGCCAAGCGCAGCTTCACCGTCGTCCGCAGGGTCTGAGCATGCGCCACGGAGCCGCCGCCTTCGCCGTCCTGCTGGTCGCCAGCGGCGCGCCGGCGGTCGCGGCGGCGGGGCCCGAGGACGGGCGCTGGATCCTCGACGCGCGGCTTCGGTCCGAGACGGTGAGCCAGGACGGCTTCGCCAAGGACGCCGAGGCGCTCACCCTTCGCACCCGGCTGGGCTACGAGACGCCGGTCTGGAACGGCTTCCGCGCGCTGGTCGAGGGCGAGGACGTCGCTGCGATCGTCGACCACTACAACAGCACCCGCAACGGCAAGACGGCCTATCCGACCGTCACCGATCCGGAGACCACGCAGCTCAACCGGGCCCAGGTCTCCTGGAGCGACGCGGACGCCGAGATCACCGTCGGGCGCCAGCGGATCATCCTCGGCAACGCCCGCTTCATCGGCAATTCCGGCTTCCGCCAGACCGAGCAGACCTTCGATGCGGCGCTGGCCCGGTATCGGCCCTCGAAGGACATCGCGGTCACCTACGGCTATCTCGACCGGGTGCATCGGGTCTCCACCGACGCCAGTCCGCAGGGCCAGTGGCGCAGCGACTCCCACCTGATCCAGCTCGACGCCCGCCTGCCGGAGGCGGCGCTAAGCGCCTACGGCTACCTGCTGGCCTTCCCCAACGCGCCCACCCAATCGAGCGCCACCTGGGGCGCGCGCTATTCCGGCGTCCATCCGATGCGGCCCGGATTCGCGCTCACCTACGAAGCCGAGTTCGCGCATCAGAGCGACTATCGGAACACGCCGTTCTCGTTCAACGCCGACTATCTGGACCTGGGCCTGGGTGTGAAGGCCAATGCCCCCTGGGCTGCGGTCGGCTATGAGCGCCTCGGCGGCGACGGCCGCCACGCCTTCCAGACGCCGCTCGCCACCCTTCACGCCTTCCAGGGCTGGGCCGACGTCTTCCTGACCACCCCGTCGGACGGGGTGCAGGACCTGTTCCTGAACGCCGGGACGACGGCGCCCGCCAACCTGCTCGGCAGGCCCCTCAAGCTGCAGGCTGTCGCCCACGACTTCCGCGCCGCGCACGGGAGCGCCCGCTACGGCCGCGAGCTCGACGCCCTGGCCTCAGCCCCGATCACGCCGCATCTCGCCGCCGAACTGAAAGCCGCCGTCTTCGACGGCGCCAGCCGGGCCTTCGCCGACCGGACGAAAGTCTGGGCGACGCTCGAGCTGAAGTACTGAAAGGAGCCGTCCGATGCCCGAGACGCTCACGACGATCACGGACATTCCCAAGACGCTGATCAAGCGCCCGCTCGACTGGTTCACCGCCGAGCACTATCGCCATCGCCAGTTCTGCGCCCTCATGCACGGCCTCTCCCGCGCGGTGCTGTTCGAGCCGGAGCCGATCGCCGCCGTCGTCGAGTTCCTGCGCCACGAGCTCGGCCGGCACCTTTCCGACGAGGAGGAGGATCTCTTTCCCCTGCTCCGCGCCCGCGCGCGGCCGGAGGACGAGGTGGAACAGGTGTTGGGTCGCCTGACCGCCGAGCACCGCGGGGACATGGCCCATGGCCATGGGCTTCGCCTGCACCTGGAGCGCTGCCTCGAGACCCACACCGCCCCGGGTCTCGATCCCGCCGCCGCCCTGGCGCTCGACGCCTTCGCGACCCAGGAGCTCCGGCACCTGGCGCTGGAAAACGCCGTGGTCCTGCCGCTCGCCAAGCTGCGGCTCAGCGCGAGGGACCTGAAGGCGCTCAGCCGACGGCTCGCCGCGCGACGCGGCCTGCAGCTCCAGCCGGAGGCGGCGTGATCACCCTCGCGGTCATCCTGGCGGGCGGCGAGGGTCGCCGGATGGGCGGCGGCAAGCCGCTGCGCCGGTTCGGCCGCACGACCCTGATCGGCCGGGCGCTCGATTTGGCGCACGGTTATGCCGAAAGGGTCGCCGTCGCCGTGCGCGATCCTGGCCAGCTGCCTGCTTGCGATGCGCCCCTGATCCTCGACATGCCAGGCGTGGAGGGGCCGCTGGGCGGTCTTGCCGCCGCCCTCGCGTACGGCCGCGAGATCGACGCGGAATGCGTGCTGACTTTGCCGTGCGACATGCCCGACCTGCCGGCCGACCTCGCCCGCCGCCTCGCAGCCGCGCTCATTGCGCAGTCGTCCGCCCGTGCGGCCATGGCGGCAAGCGAGGGCCAGCCCCATCCGGTCTGCGCGCTTTGGAGGATCGAGGCCAGGGACAGGCTTCCCGCCTATCTCGCGTCGAGTCGGCGCTCACTGCGCGGTTTCGCCGAAGCCTGCGGCGCGGTCACCGTAGCCTGGCCGACGAGCGCCCGCGACGCCTTCGCCAATGCCAACACGCCGGCGGAGCTCGCCGCCCTGCAGCCTGTGATCGCCGCCTGAGGCGCGAACGCAAACGGCGCCGGTGACGCCACCGGCGCCGTCCACGGCGCCTATGCCTCCTCATCGGGCCTCCCGGAGGGGAGAGGGGAGAACCCCGACGAGGCCCGATCACCCTGCACCGGTGAGGCTCCGCCTCACATGATCATTGGCAATCCCTGACCTGACGGGCGTCAGGCGCGGCTCGCCCGGCCCATGGCTTGATCTCGGCCATGACGGAACTCGCCCGCGGGCGCGACATCAGGACATGACCGCTACGCTCAGGATCCCGCTGCCACGCGACCAACTGATCGCCAAGTACGAGGGCTGCGCCCCGCGCTACACGAGCTATCCGACCGCCGTGCAGTTCACCGCCGCCGTCCAGGCCGGCCTCTATCGGCGCTGGCTGTCCGAGCTGCCGGTCGGCGAGCCGGTTTCGCTCTACGTCCACATCCCCTTCTGCTCCCGTCTTTGCTGGTACTGCGCCTGCAACACCCGGGCGGTGAACAGCCATGACGCCATCGGCGGCTACATGCGCCTGCTCACCCGCGAGATCGCCCTGTTGGCCGAGGCGCTGCCGGGTCGGATGGGCGCCCGGGCGCTGCATCTCGGCGGCGGAACGCCCAACATGCTCGACCCGGACGATCTGGACGTCCTGTTCGGCGCGCTGCGGAGCGCCTTCGCGTTCGAACCCGGCGTCGAGATCGCCGCCGAGCTCGATCCGGCGGTGCTCACCCGCTCTTGGGTGGAAGCCGCCGCACGCCACGGGCTCAATCGCGTGAGCCTCGGCGTGCAGAACCTCAGCCCGGAGGTGCAGACGGCGGTCAACCGGCCGGAGCGCTTCGAGGACCTCGCCGAGTGCGTCCGCTGGTTGCGGCTGGTCGGCATCGAGTCCGTGAACCTCGACCTGATGTACGGCCTGCCGCGCCAGACGACGGCCAACACCGTCTCCACGATCGAGGCGGTGCTGCGGCTGCAGCCGGAGCGGATCGCTCTGTTCGGCTATGCCCACGTGCCCTGGATGAAGCCGCACCAGAAGCTGCTCGACGAGGCGACGCTTCCCGGCCCCGCCGAGCGGCTCGACCAGTTCGGGGCCGCCACCGAGCGCTTGCGGCAGGCCGGCTATGTGAGGATCGGTCTGGACCATTTCGCCAAGCCGTCGGACGAGCTGGCCGTGGCGCTCCGCCAAGGTCGGCTGCATCGCAATTTCCAGGGCTACACGACGGACGCCGCGCGCACGCTCCTGGGCGTCGGCGCCTCGGCGATCGGATCCCTGCCGCAGGGCTTGGTCCAGAACGTGACCCAGGAGCTCGGCTGGCGCGCCGCCGTGGCCAGGGCCGAGCTGCCGATCGCCCGCGGCGTCGCGCTGACCGACGAGGATCGGTTCCGCAGCGAGATCATCGAACGGCTGATGTGCGACCTCGCCATCGACTTGGAGGCGGTCTGCGCGCGCCATGGCCGTAAACTCGCCGAGCTGGCCGCCGAGCTCGCTTGCCTGCAGCCCTTCGCCGATGACGGGCTCGTTCGGATCGACGGGGCTCGTCTGGCGGTGACGCAAGCGGGCCGGTTCCTGGTGCGGTCGGTCTGTGCGGTGTTCGACGCCTATCTCGCGCCCGAGGCGCAGCGTCACGCCAAGGCCATCTAGCGGAAGCCGGTCATCTTCCTGGGCGAGGGACCAGCGCCCTCAGCCGTCCAGCGCGCGATGGATGTCGTGCACCAGGGTGTCGCCGAGAAGCGGCTTCTCCACGATGGGCACGCCCGCCTTCTCGGCCGCTTCGATGACCGCGCGGGGCGGATGGCTGGTGATCAGTATGGCCGGCGAGTCATTGCGCCGCGCGCGAAGCTCGTCCAGCGCCTCGAGTCCGGTGATGCCGGGCAGCTTCTGGTCGAGCACGAGGCAGGTGGGACGGTCGGGGAGCTGGCGCATCAGAAGCGCCTCGCCACTCTCGAAGGCCTCGACGTCGAAGCCGTCGAGCTCCAGCGAGAAGGTGAGCGACCCACGCACGGCGGGATCGTCGTCGACGACTACGATCAGCGGACGGGTGAGGCGAGGGGGAATCACGGCGACTCCTGAGCCCATACGAAACGTGGCGCGCAGACCTTGGGTTTGATCCAGATCAAGACAGCTCTAGGCCGCGAGCCGCTCGAGCACGTCCCACCTGCGCACGCGGAACTGCCGGCAACTCGCAAATTCGACCACCTGCGAGCCCTGAAGTTGCGTGAGCATGCGCGAGACCGTCTCGATGGTGAGGCCGAGATAGTCGGCGATGTCCTGACGGCCCATCGGCAGATCGATCGCCTCGTTCGGTCCCTGCTGCGCCAGGTCCATCAGGAAGCTCGCCACCTTCTCGCAGGCGGTCTTGCGGCCCAGCAGCAGGATATGGTCCTGCGCCCGCTCCAGATCGCGGCAAGTGGCTTCCCAGATCGCGCGGTCCAGCTCGCCCTCGTCCGCCTGCGCCCGCAGGGACGAGCGCTTCACCACCTGGATGGCGCAGTCGCAGAGCGCCTCGGCCGAATAGCGATGCAACGCGCCGACCTCGAGGCCGAACAGGTCGCCCGCCTGATAGAAATCGCCGACCTGACGCCGGCCGTCGGACAGCAGCCGCATCGTGCGGACCACGCCTGAGACGACACGGTAGATCAGGTCCGCATCCTCTTCCTGGGCGTAGATCTCCTCGTCCTTGGCGAAGTTCATCCGCACGCCCAGGCGGTCCATGACCTCGGCGAGACTTGCGGACTTGATCTGGGTGCGGACGTCTTCAAAGGGGTAGGCCAGGGTCATCGGATGGCTCCAATTCGACCACCTATGCCTACGTGCGGCAGCCCTCCCGGAAAATTCGGGTCTACTCCTTATGGGGTTCTACGTACGTGGGGCATGATGTCGGAGTCCGGTGAGCGATTGTATGGCCCAAGATGACAGGGAAGGCGCCTGTGACATCTCCTGCCGCAGCCCTTGAGCGGGGTCGTGCGCTCGTCAGGGCCGGGCGTCTCGACGAAGCCGCCAGGACCGCCGCAGCGGCCCTCGAAGCGCATCCGGATTGCTTCGAGATGTGGAACCTGCAGTCGGTCCTCCATCGGCAGATGCAGCGACCCGAGGAGGCTCTGGTCGCCGCCGAGCGGGCGATCGCGCTGGCCCCCCACTACGCCGCGGCGCGGGTCAACCGTGGGATGGCGTTGCGCAGCCTGCATCGACCGATCGAGGCCGTGGAGGAGCTACGCGCCGCGACGCGGTGCGATCGCAATCTCGCGGCGGCTTGGTTGACGCTCGCCGAGCTGCTGGCGGAGCACGCCGACGTCGACGACGCGGCAGCCGCCCTCGACGAGGCGATAGCCATCAATCCTGACAACCTGGCGCTGCTCGAGGGAAAGGCGGTCCTGTTGCGCACTTCGGCGTCCCCACAGCGGGCCGAGGAATTTCTCCGCAGCCTGGAGGGGCGCTTTCCGGACGTGGCGTGGCTCCAGTTCTACCTGGGCGACCTGGTGGCGGCCCATGACCCCGAGGCGGGCCAGCGCCGTCTTCGCCGCGCCTGCGAGCTCGAGCCGGCCGCGGCGGCGCCGAGGCTGGCGCTCATCCAGCACCTGCTTTGGACGTCCGGCGACAAGGAGGGCGCTGCGCTGGACGAAGCCTGCGCGCTGGCGGCGCGCCTGCCGGCCACGACGGCCATGGCGCCGGCCGAAAACAAGGTGTTGCGCGACCTCTACAGCCGGGTCTGCGCCTTCGAAGCGATGGACCGATTGGGCGACTTCCGGACCCTCGGTCGGAGCTGGGCGGCGGCCGGGTTGCACACGGCCCTCTTCCGCCACCTGGCGCGGGTCGCCTCCGATGCGGATCGGCGCGAACTGCTCGAACAGCATCGCATCGCCGCGGACCGGCTGGCCGCCAAGGCGCGGACCAAGGCCCAGCGCGTCGCCGAACCGCGCGCCCGTTCCTCACCGCTTCGCCTGGGCTTTCTCTCGTCCGATCTTCGACGCCATCCCGTCGGATATTTCGTGGAGCCGCTGTTTCGCCACCTCGATCCCGCCCGCTTCGAGATCTTCTGCTACGGGTTCGACAACCGCCCTTCGGACAGCCTGCAGAGCTTCTTCCGGTCCCGCGCCACAGTGTTCCGCCGCATGCCGGAGGCCACCAGCCAGGAGGCCGCTCAGGCGATCGCAGACGACCGCCTGGATGTGCTGATCGAGCTCGGCGGATCCACGCAGGGCAACCGCCTCGACGTGCTCGCCTATCGACCGGCGCCGCGCCAGCTGAGCTGGTTGGGCTATCCGCATTCGGCCGGCCTTGCCGAGATCGACGGACTGATCTGCGACCCTTGGAACCTGCCGCCCGACCGGACGATGCTCCTGGAGCGCCCTTGGGTGCTGCCGCGGAGCTGGATCGCACTGGGACGCTCCACGTTCAGCGAGGCCGAGGCGATCGACGCCGAACCTGCGGAAGCGCGAAGCGGTGCGGTGACCTTCGGGACGGCCAACAACCCGTACAAGTACACCGGGACAGTCCTTCGAACCTGGGCCGCGATCACCGCCGCCGTTCCCGATGCGCGTTTCGCGTTCATTCGTCCGGAGGGCGGCTCGGCCGTCTTCCGGGCGAACGTCCATCGGATCTTCGAGGCGGCTGGCGTTTCCCCTGAACGGGTGGTCTTTCACGCGGTCCGCGGCGGTCATCTGCGTTGGTACGACGAAATCGACATCGCGCTGGACACCTTCCCCCTGACCGGTGGGACGACCACGGTCGAGGCGCTTTGGATGGGGGCGCCGGTCGTCAGCCTCAAGGGCCCCGCGTTCTTCGAACGTCTCAGCTGGTCGATCCTGGCCAACCTGGGGCTTCAGGAGCCTGTCGCGGACGACCTCGAGTCCTACCACGCAATCGCCGTCGATCTGGCGATGGATCGGACGCGACGCGCCGAACTGCATGCCGGCTTGCGGGCTCGGATGAAGGCCAGCCCGCTCGGCGACGCTGCAGGGTTCGCCCGCGACTTCTTCGATCTCATCGAGCGCGTCGTCCGTGAGGAGACGGCTGTCGCCACCGCCTAGAGGCCGGCAGGCTGGTTGGGTTAGCAGGCCGAAACCCTGTTGGTGCACGCGTCCGAAAGGCCGCGCCGGTTAGTTACCCGCGTCTGCCATTGATCAGACCCATGGCCGGCGCTCCGCATGGCGTTCCCCCCGTTCCCTCGCCGTGCGGAGCGCCTTCCAGGAACGAGGGCGACCTCGGCGCGCGAGGCCCCAGCGGTCGCCCGCATCTCGCCGCCGCCCGCATCCGGATCGAGCCCGCCATGTCCTATCCATCTGCGGACGAAGACGCCGGCGGCGCCGAAACCGGGCCGCGGCTGCAATCGCAGATGACGGAGGTCGAAGGCGCCCCCGCGATCCGGCTCCGGGCTGCGGGCGCGCCGGCCTGGGACAGCGGCGTCTTGGTGGTGCTCAGCCTGCGGCTGCTTCGGCGGCTGCTGAGGTTCGCGCACGCGGTGCGGCCGCGCCGGCGCAGGCCTCGCAGCCGGCTGGACATCCGGGTCTGACTCCCCCGCTCAGGCGGGAGGGCGGGCTCACGCCGCCGCTGCGGTCCGCGGGGCCGGCGGGTCCTGGATAGCGCTCGCCGCCAGCAGGCGACGGGCCGCCTCGGCCGGCGCGAGCTCGATGAGCAGGCTCATCGAGGATTCGCCCTGCAGGCCGGTGGTGATCAGCTGCGTGCGCCGGTCGCCCAGGTCGATCAGGCAGACCACCTGGCTCGGGTTCACGAAGACGCTGCGCCCGCCAGCGCCCGCCAGAGGCATAGGGATCAGTTTCATCGGGCTCTCCACCGCTCCGATCAATCTCCGCTCGGCGCCTGGAAAAGCCCTGAAGGAAGATGGTTTCGGCGCCTTAACGGTCGGGAGATGCGCCCTGCGCCTGCGCTCCGACGGCTCGGCGGCGGCGCGTCAGATCTTCTCGCTGATCTTGATGGCGGCGCGGCAGCCGGTGCGGATCACGGCCGACAGCAGCCCATAGCCGGGGGCCTCGCGCGCGCCTTCCTCCAGCGCGAGGTCGCGGTGCGCCAACTCCTCGTCGCGGAACCTCGCGAGCTCGGCCGCGAGGGCGGGCTCGCGCTCGCCGATCTCCGCGATCTGGCCGGCGTAGTGCTGCTCGATGACGGTTTCCACCGCCTCGGTGCAGGCGTGGGCGGCCTTCTCGCCCAGCAGGGCGGTTCCGGCGCCCAGAGCGAAGCCCGCCATCCGCCAGAGCGGCGCCAGGGCCGTGGGGCGCACGCGTTGCTCGGTCAGCAACCGGTCGAAGCGAGCCAGGTGCTCGGCCTCGTGCGCCTCGAGCTCGGCGAGCTGGCCGGCGATCCGCTCCCGGCCCGGCGCCTCGGCCAGCACGGCCCGCTGGCCGCGGTAGATGTGCACGGCGCCCAACTCCCCCGCATGGTCGACGCGCAGGATCTCGGCCAGGCGCGCGCCCATGGCGCCTCCCCCGGGCCGGGGTGGAATGGGCTTCTCGGTCATCGCCTCGATCTTTATCTCCAAGCGGCCACCGCCCTCAATCCGGCGCGCCCGCCCCTGGGCTCAGTGCAAGTACCTCAGCGCCAGCACCACCAGCACCACCGCGACGCCGACCAGGGTGGCGATCAGCGCGAGACGCTTTTCGACGAACGCCTGGATTGGTGCGCCGTAGCGCTTCAGGAGCGCGGCTTCCAGGCCGTAGCGAACGCCACGGACGGCGATCGAGACGCCGATGAACAGGGGGAAGCTCACGCCCAACAGCCCGCACGTGATCGCGGTGATCTTGTAGGGTATGGGGGTGGCGATCATCGCGGCCAGCCACGGACCGGCGGCGTCGCGGATCTGATCCATCATGTTGGCATGGCCGGTCAGCGACAGCAGCCAGCGGCCGAGCGGCCGCAGGAAATGGCCCACCGCATAGCCGACCGATCCGCCGAGGATCGAGCAGACCGTGGTCAGTCCCGCGAACCGCAGCGCCTTGTCCCGGTTCGCCAGCGCCACCGGCATCAGCAGCACGTCGGCCGGCACCGGGAAGAAGATGCCCTCGATGAAGGCGACGAATCCCAGCGCCAGGCCCGCATGGCGGGAGCCGGCCAGGCTCATGACCCAGTCGTATGTCTTGCGCAGCATCGGCGATCCGGCGGGGAGGTTCGGGCGTTCAGCTAGCAGCCAAGGGGGCGCTTGTCTCGCCGCTATCGCGAATTAGTTTCAGATGATACCAACTGGCCCACGGGAGTTAAGGCCATGAACATCGAAGCCAAGCCGCAGAGCCGCGACCTGTTCGACAATCCGCTGGGCACCGACGGGTTCGAATTCGTCGAGTTCACCTCGCCCGAGCCGGAGCGGTTGAGGGGCCTGTTCGAGCTGATGGGGTTCACCGCCACCGCCAGGCACCGCTCGAAGAACGTGCTCCGCTTCCAGCAGGGCGACATCAATTTCATCCTCAACATGGAGCCGTCCGGCCAGCCGGCGGCGTTCCGCGAGGCGCATGGCCCCTCGGCCAACGCCATGGCGTTCCGCGTCAGGGACGCCGCCCAGGCGTTCCGGCTGGCGGTCGAGCGCGGCGCCAAGCCGGTGACCGGACCCGTGGGCCCCATGGAGCTCAACATCCCGGCGATCGAGGGGATCGGCGGATCGAACCTGTACCTCGTCGACCGGTATGGCGCGCAGGAGATCTATGACGTCGACTTCGTGCCGATTCCCGGCGCCGCGGAGGCCCGGGCCGGCGCCGCCATGGGCCTGACCTACATCGATCACCTGACCCACAACGTCCATCGCGGCCGCATGGCGGCCTGGGCCGAGTTCTACGAGGGGATCTTCAATTTCCGGGAGATCCGCTACTTCGACATCGAGGGCCAGCAGACCGGTCTGTTCTCCAAGGCCATGACCAGCCCGTGCGGCAAGATCCGCATCCCGCTCAACGAGAGCCAGGACGAGCACTCGCAGATCGAGGAATTCCTCCGCGAGTACGGCGGCGAGGGCATCCAGCACGTGGCGCTCGGGACCGGCGACATCTTCGCCTCCGTCGAGCGGATGCGCGACAACGGCGTCGCCTTCCAGGACACGCCCGACACCTATTACGAGCAGCTGGAGGCGCGCGTGCCGGGCCACGGCGAGAACCTGCAGCGCCTGCGGGCCGACAAGATCCTGCTGGACGGGGCGCCGAGCGAAGGGCAGGGGCTGCTGCTGCAGATCTTCACCGAGAACATGATCGGGCCGATCTTCTTCGAGCTGATCCAGCGCAAGGGAAACGAGGGATTCGGCGAAGGCAACTTCAAGGCCCTGTTCGAGTCGATCGAGCTCGACCAGATCCGACGCGGG
>NZ_JAICYI010000045.1 GCF_025934275.1 Phenylobacterium sp. | reverse complement strand
TGGGCGCGGCCCTGCTCGCGGAACGGCCGGCCCCGCGGCGGCGCGGGGCGAGCGACGCGGCGGCGCCAGACGTGAGGGGCCTCTATGCGGCGGCGGGCCTCCTGGCCCACTCGGTGCTGCTGGACAGCGCGATCGAGCACTACCGCGGCGGCTACAGGAACCCCGGCATGTACACCCCGCTGGCGGCCTCGGCGGTGACGCTTTCGGCCGCGATCTCGGACGCGGCCGGCGGCGGCGGCGGCAAGCAGGCGGTCTATGCGGCCGCGGCCGGCGTCGGCGCCGTGGGCGTCGGCTTCCACCTGTTCAACATCTTCAAGCGCCCGGGAAGGCTGAACTGGGCGAACCTGTTCTACGCCGCCCCGATCGGCGCGCCGGCGGCGCTCAGCCTGGCCGGCGTGCTGGGGCTGGCGGCGGGCGCGGCGCGGCGCGGCTGGCGCGGCGCGGGGCGCAAGCTCGCGGCGCTCTGCGCCCTGGGCCTGGCCGGCACGGTCGGGGAAGCCGGCCTGCTTCACTTCCGCGGCGCATTCCAGAACCCGTTCATGTGGATCCCGGTGAGCCTGCCGCCGGTCGGCGCGGCGCTGCTCGCCAAAGCCGCCGCGGAGAACCGGCCGACCCCTCGGCCGCTGACCCGCGGCTGGCTGATGCTGACCGCCGCGATCGGCCTCGGCGGCGCGGGCTTCCACATCTTCGGCGTCTCGCGGGCCATGGGCGGCTGGCGCAACTGGCGGCAGAACATGGTCGACGGCCCGCCGATTCCGGCCCCGCCGGCGTTCACTGCGCTCGCCGTCGCCGGCCTCGCCGCCCTGGCCCTCCTGCCGTCGGAGACGGCCTGATGGCGCGCGGCTACCCCGGCTACGACGTGCTGGCGAAGTGGCGGACGCCGTCCTTCGACGAGAAGACGCGCGAGGTCGTGCGGCGCCGGATCGCCCAGCCGCCGCCGCGGCGGTTCTTCACGGGGCCCGAGCAGCAGCTCGTCGAGGCGATCGTCGCTCGGCTGATCCCGCAGCCGGACCGGGCCGAGCCCATCCCGCTCGCGGCGATGCTGGACGCCTTCATGGCCGACGGTCGCGGCCAGGGCTACCGCAACGAGGCCATGCCGCCGCTTGAGCAGGCCTGGCGTCTGGGCCTGGCGGCCATCGAGGCCGAGGCGCGGACGCGGTTCGGGCGCAGCTTCGCCGAGGCCGCGCCCGAGGACCAGGACGCGGTCCTGCGCGCGGTGCAGTCCGGCGAGGTCGACCGCGCGGCCTGGCGCAGCATGGATCCGGCGTCCTTCTTCCGCGAGGCCCTCTTGAAGATCACCGCGGGGCTCTACTACGCCCATCCGGCGGCCTGGAGCGAGATCGGCTTCGGCGGCCCGGCGAGCCCGCGCGGCTACGTGCGGCTGGGCCTGGACGAGAGCGATCCCTGGGAAGCCCGCGAGGCGGCGCCGTGACGCCGGAGACGCCACGCGCCGGGGACGGCCGCGCCCCGGACGTGTTCACGCCGGGCGGCTTCGTCCCGATGACCGGCTTCCCCGAGCGCGAGCCGGTGGATTTCGCGATCGTCGGGGCGGGCGCGGGCGGGGCGACGCTCGCCGCCAAGCTCGCCGAGGCGGGCTTCTCGGTGGTGGTGTTCGACGCCGGACCGTTCTGGCGGCCGCTCGACGAGTTCGCCTCCGATGAACTTGAGCAGCAGAAGCTCTACTGGACCGACCCGCGGATCACCGGCGGCGACGATCCGATCGCACTCGGCGGCAACAACTCCGGCCGCGGCGTCGGCGGCTCGACCATCCACTTCAGCATGATCTCGCTGCGCTTCCGGCCGGAGTGGTTCAAGGCGCGCTCCCGGCTGGGCTACGCCGTCGACTGGCCGATCTCCTACGAGGAGATCCGGCCCTACTATGCGGAGGCCGAGCAGGCGCTGAAGGTCGCCGGCCCGGTGCGCTATCCCTGGGGGCCCTTGCGCGGCCCCTACCCCTATCGGCCGCACGAGGTGAATGCGCCGGGTCTGGTGCTGGGCCGCGGGGCGGAGAAGCTCGGCGTGAAGTGGTGCGCCACCCCGCTCGCCACCGTCTCCGCGCCGAGGGGCAAGAGCCCGCCGTGCGTCTACCGCGGCTTCTGCAATTTCGGCTGCTCGACCAACGCCAAGCAGAGCGCGCTGGTGGTCTGGATCCCGCGCGCGCTCAAGGCCGGGGCGGAGGTCCGCGACATGGCCATGGTCACCCGCATCGAGATCGATCGCGACGGCCTGGCCTCGGGTGTCCACTACGTCCGGGAAGGCGAGAGCCGCTTCCAGCGGGCGCGCAACGTGGTGGTCGCGGGCTATGCGATCGAGACGCCGCGCCTGCTGCTGAACTCCGCCTGCCCGCAGTTCCCCGACGGCCTCGCCAACGCCTCGGGCCTGGTCGGGACGCACCTGATGACGCACGCCAGCCCCGGCGTGTGGGCCACCTTCGAGGAGGAGATCCGCTGGTACAAGGGGCCGCCGAACATGGCGGTCTGCGAGCACTGGAACTACGCCGACGAGGGCAAGGACTTCGCGGGCGGCTACGCCTTCATGAGCCAGGGGCCGCTGCCGATGGCCTGGGCGCAGACGGTGGCCACCTCGCGCGGCCTGTGGGGCCCTGCGCTGCGCCAGCAGATGCTGAGGTACAATCACACGGCTGGCTTCGCCCCGGTCGCAGAGACGGAGCCGCGGCCGCAGAACCGAGTGGAGCTCGCCGAGGAGACCGACGCCTACGGCCTGAAGATCCCGAAGGTGGTGTTCGGCTATTCCGGCAACGACCGCGCCCTGCAGCGCCACTCGCTGAGGTTCATGAGCGAGATGCTCGAGGCCGCGGGCGGTCGCGACCTGTGGACCAGCACCGACACCAGCCACCTGCTCGGAACCTGCCGGATGGGCGACGATCCGCGGACCAGCGTCGTCAACGCCGACGGGCGGACCTGGGACATCGCCAACCTCTGGATTTGCGACGGCTCGCTGTTCCCGACCTCGGGCGGCGTGAATCCCTCGCTCACCATCCAGGCGCTCGCCTGCCGCATCGGCGAGCGGATCAAGACCCTCGCCCGACGTGGAGAGCTCGCATGCGCGCCCTGACCCGACCCGCGCCCGCCTCCCCGCTCGCCCGCGCCGCGCCGCTGGCGCTGGCCGGCGTGGCGGGCGCCGCCGCCTATGCCGCCCTGCGGCGGCGCGGCGGCTCCTCGACGAGCGCCGAGCCCAACCGGCACACCCGCCTCGCCCAGCTCAACGGCACGCCGGCCCGGCGCTACTACACGGGCCACAACCTGAAGCGCGCCGTCGCCATCGAGGACCTGCGCGCCATGGCCCACGAGCGGCTGCCGCGGTTCGCGCTCGAGTACCTGGAAGGCGGGGCGGAGGACGAGGCCAGCCTGATGCGCGAGCGGCGCGCCTTCGCCGAGTGGCGCTTCACGCCGAAGACCCTGGTCGACGTCTCGCACCGCAGCCTGGCGACGACCATCCTCGGCAAGCCTGCGGCCATGCCGCTGATCGTGGCGCCAACCGGGCTGAACGGGGTGTTCCGCAACCACGCCGACATCGACCTCGCCCGCGGGGCGGCGGCCTCGGGCGTGCCGTTCGTGCAGTCGACAATGTCCAACGAGACCATGGAGGACGTGGGCGAAGTCCCCGGGCTGCGCCACTGGTGGCAGCTCTACGTGTTCGGCGGCGACGAGGTCTGGCAGGAGCTGGTGGCGCGCGCCGACCGCGCCGGCTGCGAGGCGCTGGTCCTGACCACCAACACCCAGATCTTCGGCAACCGCGAATGGGAGCGGCGCAACGAGGCGACGCCCAGCCTGCTGACCATCTCGTCGGTGCTCGACGCCGCCTGCCGCCCCGGCTGGCTCGCCCGTACGCTGGCGACGCAGGGCATGCCCGTTTTCAAGAACGTCATCGACTTCGTGCCGAAGGATCAGCGCGGCTTCTTCGCCAGCGCCATGTGGATCCGCGACCACCAGCCGACCTCGATGTCCTGGGACATCGTCGGCAAGATCCGTCAGCGCTGGACGAAGCCGTTCCTGCTCAAGGGCCTGCTCAACCTCGATGACGTCCGCCGGGCGGTGGACGCGGGCGTCGACGGCGTGGTGCTGGGCAGCCATGGCGGCCGGCAGCTCGACTGGACGGTCTCGGCCCTGGACCTGGTGGGCGAGGCCCGCAAGATCGTGGGCGACCGGATCGCGCTGCACCTGACCGGGGGCGTGCGGCGCGGCACCGATCTCCTGAAGGCGCTGGCGCTCGGGGCCGATGCGGTGATGGCGGGCCGCGCGCCGCTCTACGGCGTCGCTGCGGCAGGCGCTGCGGGCGTCGGCCGCGCGCTGGAGATCCTGAAGAGCGAGGCGATCAACGCCATGGGCCTCCTGGGCGCCGCCTCGCTGGCCGAGCTCGGCCCGCAATTCATGATGCGCCTGCCGGAATCCTTCGTTGATTCCTGAAAAAGATCGTGACACGATCTGATCTCACAGCCGCACGTCGTCAGCTATCGGGCGCTCCTGGATGGTCGTCGCCATCGCCTGGCCAGGAGGTCCGGAAAAGCCGCCCAGGGTCGGAGCGCACGGCCAAGCCGGGCCCTGGGCGGCGGACTTCCTCACATTGCCGAAACCTCGTTGAGCCGGCGCCGCCGCGGCGAGATCTAGCCGGGGCCGCCCGCCGTCACGCCCGCAGGATGCCCCTGGCTCGAGCCGCCGTTCCCGGCGCCGGAGCCCGCCGGCGCGGCGCGGCCGGCGTTGGCGCCGCCATTATCGCTGCTCATGGTGTTGGGCGTGCTCCAGGTCTCCGGGCCCGGGTGGGCGAGCCGGCCGTGCTGCTGCGCCGCGCCCGTCGGGCCGGGACCGAAGGTGAGCGCCTTGCGGACCTTCGCGGCCTGGCCGACCGACACCGGCGGGGCCGCGTTCCCCCAGCTGTTGCGGACGAAGGTGGCGACCGCGGCGACCTGGTCGTCGGTCAGCTTCCAGCCGTAGGCAGGCATCGCCAGCGGGGTCGGCGCGCTGGGCGTGGGGGTGGTCGCGACGCCGCCCTCGATGAAGCGCAGGATCGTGGTGGGGTCGCGCTGCTGCAGGTTGGCGTCGCCGACCAGCGGCGGGAAGAAGCGCGGCGTACCGCGCCCGTCCATGCGGTGGCAGGCCGAACAGCTGTCGACGAAGATCGCCTCGCCCTGGCGCATCACCGCCGGCTCGGGCGCCTTCACCTGGACGGCCGGCGAGGCGGGCCGGTCAGTGACGTAGGTCGCGATCGCGTCCAGGTCGGCGTCGGTGAGGTGCGACGTCGAGTCGGCCACCACCTCGCCCATCTCGCCGGACGCCTGGGCGTGGGCGTTGCGGCCGGTCTTGAGGAATTCGATCAGGTCCGCGCGGCTCCAGCTTCCGAGCCCCGTGCGGCGGTTGGGCGTCAGATCCGGGGCGAACCAGCCGGGGAAGGCCCCGCCCCGGAACGCCTGGCCGCGCTTGGGTCCGCCCAGGAAATTCGACGGCGTGTGGCAGGCCTGGCAGTGGCCGAGCGCCTCGACCAGGTAGGCGCCGCGGTTCCATTCGGCGGACTTGCCGGGGTTCGGCTGGAAGGGGCCCTCCTTCAGGAACAGCATGTTCCAGAAGCGCACGAAGAAGCGGATGTTGAACGGGAACGGCAGCTGGTCGCGGTTCGGGTGGTTCGACGACGCCGGCAGGGTCTTCAGGTAGGCGAAGATGGCGTCGGAATCCGCCCGCGTGAGCAGCGTGTAGTAGTTGTAGGGGAAGGCCGGGTAGAGGTGCTTGCCCTCGTCGTCCACGCCCTGGTGGAGGGCGCGGTAGAACTGGTCGGGCGTCCAGTCGCCGATGCCGCCCGGCGTGATGTTCGCCGAGACGATGGTCCCGAACGGGGTCTTCACCGGCAGGCCGCCCGCGAACGGCTGGCCGCCCGGCGCGGTGTGGCAGGCCTGGCAGTCGCCGGCGGCGGTGAGATAGGCGCCGCGCGCCACGAGTTGCGGCTCGGCGGGCGCCGGCGCGGCCTGGCTCCTGGCGGGCCCCGGATGCAGCGCGGCGGCGGCGACGAGGCCCGCGAGCGCGAGCCCCGCGAAGGCCGCCGTCAGGCCGCGCCGGCTCATGCCTGGACCAGCGGGCCGGGGGCCTTGAGGTAGGTCTCGCGGATCGCCTGGGCCGACCAGTACGCGAGCGCGGCCACGGTGCCGGTCGGGTTGTAGCCCGGGTTCTGCGGAAAGGCGCTCGAGCCCATGATGAACAGGTTGGGGACATCCCAGCTCTGCAGGTAGCGGTTCACCGCGCTCGATTTCGGGTCGGAGCCCATCATCGCCCCGCCGGTGTTGTGGGTCGTCTGGTAGGGGACGACGTCCCAGCTCCCCTTGCGGTAGTTGACCTTGATCGAGGCGGGGTTCATCGCGCGCGCCACCTCGGCGGCGCGATCGGTGATGTAGTCCGACATGCGATGTTCGTTGTCGGTGAAGTCGAAGGTCATCCTGAGCAGCGGCCGCCCGTAGACGTCCCGGTAGGTGGGATCGAGGTCGAGGTAGTTGCCGCGGTGGCTCATCACCGCGCCGTGGGTCGCGATCGACATGGCCCGCAGGTAGTACTTGGCGACCGCCTGCTTGAAGCCTGAGCCCCACTTCGGCGTGCCCTCGGGCGTGGGATGGGTCTCGATCGGCCGGGCGCCGGTCTGCACCACCCCGACATAGCCGCCGCCGATGAAGCCCTTGCCGGAATGGTCGAAGTTGTCGCCGTTCCACTCGTCGAGGATCATCCCGTGGGCGCCCGCGCCGATGAACGGATTCAGGATCTTGTCATCGAAGAAGACATTCACCGACGACGTGATCTGGTAGGCGTAGTTCTTGCCGATCACCCCCTGCCCGGTCTGCGGATCGTAGGGCTTGCCGATCCCCGAGAGCAGCAGCAGCCGCACGTTGTGCAGGATGTAGGCGCAGAGCACGACGAGGTCGGCGGGCTGCTCGAACTCCTGGCCCGAGGCGTCGACATAGGTCGCGCTGACCACGCGCTTGCCGGTGGAGTCGAGGTTCAGCTTCACCACCTCGGACTCGGTCTTCAGCGTGAAGTTGGGCTTGCGCATCAGGACCGGCAGGATGGTCGTCTGGGCGCTGGACTTCGAATAATTGCCGCAGCCGAACTTCTCGCAGAAGCCGCAGTAGGTGCAGGCCCCGAGCTGCACCCCGAGCGGATTGGTGTAGGGCCGCGACATGTTGGCCGCGGGGTGCGGGAACGGCTTGTGGCCGAGCTGGGTCGCGGCCCCGGCGAACAGCGTGGGCGGATAGCTCATCGCCATCGGCGGGTTGGGGTACTCGCGCGATCGGGGTCCCTCGAAGGGATTGCCGCCGGCCTGGATCTGGCCCTTCAGATTTCCCGCCTTGCCGCTGGCCCCGCAGATGTATTCGAAGGTGTCGTAATGGGGCTCCAGCTCCTGGTAGGTGACGCCCCAGTCCTGGATGGTCATGTCGTCGGGGACCGCGGCCTTGCCGTAGCGGCTGACGTTGTGGGTTCGCGCGACGAAGTCGGAGGGCAGGAAGCGCCAGATCTGGCCGTTCCAGTGGACGCCGGCGCCGCCCACGTTGATGCCCGGCAGGAAGGAGCCCAGCCGGCGCATCGGCAGGGCCGTCTGGCTCGCGTCGTTGCGGATGGTGAGCGTCTCGTGAGCCAGCGGCTCGAACAGCTCGTGGCGCCAGTAGTAGCGCAGCTCGTCCTGGTCGAAGGTGGGCGCGAAGTCGATCGGGGTGTCCCGCCAGGTTCCGCGCTCCAGCGCCAACACGTTGAGGCCGGCCTCGGTCAGCTCCTGGGCCACGATCGCGCCCGTCCAGCCGAACCCCACGACCAGCGCATCGACGTTCGGCAGCCGCGTCGCCATCGCCGATCCCCTAGCTGCGGTTCCAGGCCGGCCGGCCCTTCAGGCCCACCGGGGGCAGGGGATAGGGCTTGCCGTGCTGGCCGACGAACGGCGTCTGATCGTAGCGGGCGCCCGGAAAGCCGATCAGCTTCCAGCCCGCCATGTCGCGATTGCCGCCATAGATGGGATCGGACCAGAAGCCCTCCAGGGTGTTCTGCAGTAGCATGTCGAAGAAGGTGACGCCGTCGACGCCGGCGAGCTGCAGCTGGCCCTTCTCCAACCGGTGCAGGAGGTCGTCCTGGTCGGCCAGGGCGAGCCTGGCGAAGCTCCCCGCCTTGCCCTCGTGCGCGACAGCCGCATCGATCGCGCCGATCGCCGCGCGGTAGACGCCGGCGGGCGTGAGCCGCGTCTGGTAGCCTTGCGTCTTCTCGCCCGCGCCCCAGGGGCCTTGCATGTACCAGCGGGCGCCGCGGCCGAACTCGCCGGCGAGCTGGCGGTCGATGAAGGTGACGACGCCGACCTCGAGCGCGCCGGGACCGAGCTCGTCCTTCGGGATCAGGCGTGCGACCGCCGCCTCGATAAAGGCGGCCTCGGGTGCGGTGAAGAAGCTGTAGCCCCGGCCGGACGCCGCCGTCGGCGCGTCGGCCGCGCCCTCGCGCCAGGGTTCGCCGCCGCGGATGGCGGCGGGCGCGACCGGAAGCCCGGCCGCTGCGGCCAGCAGGCCTCTTCGGCTGAGCTTGCGGCTAGGCATCTCCGCACCCCGTCCTTCCCATGCGTGCAAGACTAGATCGTTTGACGATGGGTTCCGCCGCGCCGTTCACGTTCCCGTGCAGCGCGTCGAAGCCTCAGGCCTGGGCCTGGTTGGAGGTCTTCGTCTTGGGCAGGCGCAGCGCACGCGCGGTCTGGCCCTGGGCCTTGACCACGTTCTCCCCCTGCTGGTCGGGCATGAACACCGGCAGCGTCAGGCAGGCGCTCTGCACGGCCAGCACCCGGCTCCAGTTGGAGATCAGCTTCTTGTAGGCCTCGCCCACCTTCCTGGGATTGCGGTCGAGGTCGTAGAGGCCGAGCGGATTGACCCGGCCGTTGTCCTGGCGAAGGGCGGTGTCCCAGTCGACCTGGTCGGTGAGCGAGTACCAGGTGAAGCCGAGGACCGGGATGCCGGCGTTGCGGATGCGAAGCACATTGGCCCACTCCTTCCACAGCCAGTAGACCGCCTCGTCGCCGTTCGGCCCCTCCTCGACGTTGGTCTCGGTGTGCATCACCGGCAGGCCGTAGCGGCCGTGGTACTGGCGGGTGATCTCGTTGTAGCCGAACACCTCGCCGGAGGCGGTCGTGGCGCCGTCCGCCCAGACCCGGTGCTCGTTGGTCCGGTAGTAGTCGTTCCCCATCACGCAGTGGTGGCGGAGGTTCTGGTTCATGAAGTAGCCGTACTCCTCGTCCGTCATCCCGTTCTCCATCAGGAAGACGTAGGTGTCGGCATCGACCTGGTGGCCGTAGTTGAGATCGAGCGAGAGGAAGCGCTGGGCGTTGAACCGCTCGGCGAGCCCGATCGCCTCGGGGCTGTCCGCGTGGAAGTACTCCGAGGACTCGCTCTGCACGAAGAGGGCGTCGGGGCGGACGTCGAGGATCGCCTCCATGGCCGACACATTGGCCTGCACGATGTGCTTCAGCGCCGTCACGAACGAGCGGTCGTCGGTCTTCTGCTCGTTCCACCAGCCCCAGCGGGCGGAGAAGGTGGCGCAGATGAACATCTCGTTGACCGGGGTGTAGAGCTGCACCCACCCGAACCGCTTGGCGAAGTCGCTCGCATAGCGGCGGAAGAGCTTCGGGAAATCCGGGTTCTGGAAGTCGCCGACCCAGTCCGGCACGCCGAAGTGGCAGAGGTCGACGATCGGCAGGATGTTCTTCGCCTTCAGGTCGGCGAAGGTCTCATCGGCGAAGCCCCAGTCGTACTTGCCGTCGCCGAGCCAGGTGCGGTGCAACGGCGGGCCGTAGCGCAGGAATCTCAGGCCCAGCTGCTGCACCAGCGCGAAATCCGTCTTCCAGTGCTTGTAGAAGCCGCACTTCTCCAGCTCGTCCATGCGGTGCTTGCCGCCGTCGATGGTGGGATTGCTGTTCTCGATGCCGGTGGCGAAGGCGAAGGTGAACATTCTGGGGCGCTCGCGTGCAGTCCTGCTCTTGGCCCCCGAGGCGCAAACAAACGGGGCGGGCGGGAAATCGATCCCGCCCGCCCCGAGCGACGCCCGACAAAGAGAACCATAAGCATCGTGCTACGATATGTCGGCGGATGCAAGCGCCGGCGACGGCGCTGTCCGGCTCCCTCAGGCTCGCGAGCCGTTCGGACGCGGCCGGCGGCGCAGCGGCGACGATCCGCGTCGGTGCGCCCGCGCCCGGTCCGACGCTTCGGCGAGCTCGGCGGCCCCGCGGCCGGCGGTCTCGTTCCGGGAGTTCAGCAGGGCCGCGGTGTGGTCGGCGTCGTCGCGCGACAGGCCCGTCTGGCTCAGGCCGGCGATGATCGCAGGCTCGCCCGCCTCGCGGTCCCACACGGAGAAACCCGGCCCGTCGGCGCGCACGGCGAAGCGCTGTTCCATTGCCAGCCACCTTCCAACGTTTCCGCCGCCGACGCAAACCGCACCGGCGGGCGGCGGCACAACCAACCTCGGCCGCCTGCGTTGTGGTCCCAGGTGACACGACGAGAGTGATTGCGGATGAGCTTGGATGAACCGCGCCGGGCGCGAGGCGCCGGCGCGCGGGTGAGGCTTTGGCTGTCGGCGTTGGCGCTGGCCGCGGGATTGCCGCTGGCGGCCTGCGACCGCGGCGGCCCGCCCGCCACGGCGGAGGCTCCGCTGCAGCACGAACAGACGACGCTGATCCTGAAGACGCTCGCCGATGCGCCGAGCCAGGGGTTCTCGCCGGCGCATTTCCCGACCGCCGGTCTCGAGGGCGACCTCAACTCCGATGACAGCGGCAGGCGCGCGGCGGCGCAGGCGCGGCTGACCGGCGAGATCATCGCCTATGCCCGCGCTCAGCACGGCCTGGGGCTCTCGAAGTCGCAGATGGATACGAACTGGGGCATGCGGCCGGCGAAGTACGACGCGGCCGGCGAGTTCCATGCGGCGCTGGCCCAGAACCGGCTGCAGCCGTGGCTGGCCTCGCTGCCGCCGTCCGATCCCCGCTACGAGATGCTACGGCAGGGCTATCTCACCTACCTGAAGCTCGCCCAGAACGGCGGCTGGCAGCCCGTGCCGCCCGGCCCGGCCCTGCGGCTCGGCAGCCGCGACGTCCGCGTCCAGGCGCTGCGCCAGCGCCTCGCCTTCGAGGACAGCACGATCGCCCAGGCGGCCGGCGATCAGCGAAAGGCCGCCGCGCCGTTCGACGCCGCGCTCGCCCACGCGGTCGCCCGCTTCCAGGACCGGCACGGGCTGAAACCGACCGGCGTGGTCGATGACGCGACCCTGGCCGCCCTCAACGTGCCCGCGATCGCCCGCGCGGCGCAGATCCGCGCCAACCTGGAGCGCTGGCGCTGGGCCCCGCGGACGCCGGCCCCCACCCGCATCGAGGTGAACAGCGTCGCCGGGACCTTCGACCTCTGGTGGGACGGCCAGCCGGCCCTGCACATGCTGGCGGCGGCCGGCAAGCCCGGCGACGAGACGCCGATCGTCGCCTCGGCGATCCACACGGTGGTGCTCAATCCGACCTGGAACGTGCCGGACTCCATCGCCCAGGAGGAACTCTATCCGAAGGAGAAGTCGGTCCCCGGCTACTTCGCCGCGCACCATTTCACGACCGAGAACGGCCGGCTGGTCCAGCAGCCGGGGCCGGACAATGCGCTCGGCCGCGTCAAATTCATGTTCGATAACGGCTATTCGATCTACCTGCACGACACGCCGGCGAAGGCGGCGTTCAACCAGGCGCAGCGCTCGGTGAGCCACGGCTGCGTGCGCCTGCAGCACGCCGTCGAGCTGGCGCAGTTCCTGCTCGGCCACGAACTGGGCTGGCCGCCGGAGAAGCTCGATGAGGCGCTCAGCGGGACGGAGACCCAGAACGTCAACCTGCCGCAGCGCATCCCGGTGGAGATCTTCTACTGGACGGCCTTCGTGCAGGGGAACCAGGTCTCGTTCCGCGACGACATCTACGGCTGGGACCAGGAGCTCTTGCGACAGCTTGACGCATCAGGAGCCAGCCGCGCTTGATCTTCGCGGCCCGCGCTCTCAGTTGGCATCCAGAGTTATTTGAGCCTCGCGGCCCTCCGGCCGTGCTAGTCCGGGAGTCCGCATGCAAGCAGCCCGCCGTCAGGTCCTGTTCGGTTTCGGGGCGGCCGCCGCCGCCCTGGCGGTCCCCTCGGTGCTCGAAAGCGCCATCCTGAAGCGCTCGCCGCTGGCCGCGCCGGCCGTCCAGACCGACCAGACCCGGGCGCTGGCCGCCGCGGCGTCCGACGTGCGCCGGGTCTCGCTGCACAACCTGCACACCGGCGACCTGTTCAACGAGGCCTATTGGGAGAACGGCGTCTATGTGCCGGACGCGTTGGCCGCCGCCCAGCACGCGCTGCGCGACTGGCGCAACGGCGAAGAGCACTTCATGGACCCCAAGCTCTTCGACCTGCTGCATAATCTGAACGCCAAGCTCGAGAGCGGCCAGCCGTTCCAGATCATCTCCGGCTACCGCTCGCCCGAGACCAACGCCATGCTGCACGCCCGCTCCGAGGGCGTGGCGAGCCACAGCCAGCACATGCTGGGCAAGGCCTCGGACATCCGCGTCGAGGGCGTCGAGCTGGCCCACCTGCACAATGCCGCGCTGAGCCTCAAGGCCGGCGGCGTCGGCTTCTATCCGGTCTCCGACTTCGTCCACGTGGACGTCGCCCGCGTGCGCGCCTGGCAAGGCGTCTAGGCCCTTCTCGCCCGCGCCGGCCGAGCTCCCATCCCGAGCCGAATTGACGCCGCTGCGCGGCCCTGCCGCGGGCCGTGCGTCATCGCGCCATCTGCTGCGAACGGCTCAGCTCTGGCTTTGTAGCCGGCGAGGGACTGCTTCGCTTTTCGAGGGATGATTCGTGTCCGAGGCCACCTACGTCGCCTTCGTGCCCAAGGCCAAGCGCGCCAAGCTGCGGGCGCTGTTGCAGACCGAGGACATGGGCGATCTCGCCTGGCGCGAACGCAAGCGGCTGTTCGGCAGCGACTTCTACTTCTCGGGCCCGCCGACGCTGGCGCGCCAGGCGCACGCCTACGTCACCAGCTGGCTGAACGGCCGCAGCCTCTAGCGCCTCGCGGGCGCGCTGACCGCGGCGCCTCAAACGCCACAAAATGGGCCTGATAGGCCCTCAATCCGGTCCTGACTCTGGGGTCCTGTCGTTCGGCGACCGCCACTTCTTGATTCCGGTCAAACCGGGACGGGCGCATACGAAATACGCTGTCGACGCTCAAATGGGCGGCAGGCGCTGCGCCGTCGGAACAAACATAGGCGCGAAGGGTCAAAACTGCCGCGAGGGGGGGCGAAGTTCCCGCTCATCTTCGTCGGCAAGATCTCGGCCTTCGGGAGACAGTTCATGTCCGCATTCCAGGCCTACGGCGGATCCTACGAACACAATGGTCGTCGCTTCAGCTGGCGCTGCTACGCCACCGCGCGGGTGTACGAGGTGCGCCTGAGCGAGCACCTGCCGGCGGCCCCGCCGCCGAAGGGCCAGAAATGGATCCGCCGCAGCCGGCACAAGGGCGATGCGGAGTTCGGCTGGCTGATCGACGCCTCAGCCGTCGACTTCTCGCACATCCTGCTGCAGGTGGAGCCGGCGCGCTGGCCGGAGCGCCGGGGCGAGGAGCGCGAAAGCGCCGCCGCCTATTGAGCCGCGCCTGACGGCCATTCCGGCTTGCGCCGGGCCCTGCGCTGAGCCACTTGACGGGCAGGCCGCGCGCCCGGGCCGGACGCCCGCGCCCAGGCGGCGCCGGGCCGCATCTGGCCTGAGGAGATCAGTTTAGCCTCATGAGCGCTTCGCCGGACGTGGCCGTCAGGATCGCGCTGCCGGCCGAGGACCATGACGTGGCGGCGCTGCGCCGGGCGGTGCTCGCCAAGCTCGCCTACGCCATCGGCAAGGATCCGATGGTGGCCAGCGAGCACGACTGGTTCATGGCCGCGGCGCTCACCGTGCGCGACCGGATCGTGGACGCCTGGTTCCCCTCGACGCGGGCGATCTACAACGAGAAGCGCAAGCGGGTTTACTACCTCTCGGTCGAGTTCCTGATCGGGCGGCTGCTGCTCGACAGCCTCAATGCGCTGGGCCTGGTGGAGACCATGCGCAAGGCGCTGGCCGAGCTCGGCGTCGACCTGGAGGCGCTGCGCGAGATCGAGCCGGACGCGGCGCTGGGCAACGGCGGCCTTGGGCGCCTCGCCGCCTGCTTCATGGAGAGCATGGCGACGCTGGGCATCGCCGCCTATGGCTACGGCATCCGCTACGACCACGGCATGTTCCGCCAGAAGATCAAGGACGGCTGGCAGTCCGAGCTGCCGGAAACCTGGCTGGCGGCCGGCAACCCGTGGGAATTCGAGCGGCCGGAGGTGCTGTATCACATCGGCTTCGGCGGCGCGGTGGAAGCCAAGGAGGGCCCCGACGGCAAGGTCAGCCACCACTGGCTGCCGGCCGAAACGGTCGAGGCGCTGGCCTACGACACCCCCATGGTGGGCTGGCGGGGACGCCACGTGAACACGCTGAGGCTCTGGTCGGCGCGCGCGCCCGATCCGCTGCGCCTCGACGCCTTCAACCGCGGCGACCACCTGGGCGCGCTGGCCTCGCAGTCGCGCGCGGCGATCATCTCGCAGGTGCTCTATCCGGCCGACGACAGTCCCGAGGGCCAGGAGCTTCGCCTTCGCCAGGAGTACTTCTTTTCGTCCGCAGCGCTGCAGGACATCCTGCATCGCCACATCCGCCAGCACGGCGAGCTCGCGAACCTGCACGAACAGGTCGCCATCCAGCTCAACGACACGCATCCGGCGATCGCCATCCCCGAGCTGATGCGGCTGCTGATCGACGTGCACGGCATGGCCTGGGAGGAGGCCTGGAAGATCACGGGGCAGACCTTCAGCTACACCAATCACACTCTGCTGCCCGAAGCGCTCGAGCATTGGTCGGTGCCTTTGATGGAACGCATGCTGCCCCGGCACATGCAGATCATCTACCTGATGAACGCCCGTCACCTCGACGAGTTGAAGGCTGCCGGCAAGCTCTCCGAAAACGACGTCGGCGCCGTGTCGCTGATCGAGGAGTCTGGGCCCCGACAGGTGCGGATGGCCTGGCTCAGCTTCGTGGGGTCGCACAAGATCAACGGCGTCTCGGCGCTGCACACCGAGCTGATGCGCGAGACGGTGTTCTCGGCGCTGAACCGCATCTATCCGGACCGGATCGTCAACGAGACCAACGGCATCACCTTCCGGCGCTGGCTGATGGAGGCCAACCCGGGGCTGACCGAGCTGCTTGTCGACACGGTGGGCGCGAAGGTGCTCGACGACACCGGCGTGCTGGCCGACTTCGCCAAATTCGCCGATGACGACGCCGTCCAGGACCGCTTCCGCGCCATCCGCCGCGGCCACAAGGTCAAGCTCGCCGGCTACATCCACCGTCATCTGGGGATCAAGGTCGACCCGGACGCGATGTTCGACACCCAGATCAAGCGCATCCACGAGTACAAGCGTCAGCTGCTCAACATCCTGGAGACGGTGGCGCTCTACGACGCCATGCGCGCCCAGCCGACGCGCAACTGGACGCCCAGGGTGAAGATCTTCGCCGGCAAGGCGGCGGCCAGCTACCACAACGCCAAGCTCAGCATAAAGCTGATCAGCGACGTGGCGCAGGCGGTCAACGACGACCCGACCCTGCGCGGCCTTCTGAAGGTCGTGTTCCTGCCCAACTACAACGTCTCGCTGGCGGAGGCGGTGATCCCGGCCTCCGACCTCTCCGAGCAGATCTCCACCGCCGGCATGGAAGCCTCGGGCACCGGCAACATGAAGCTTGCGCTGAACGGCGCGCTGACCATCGGCACGCTCGACGGGGCCAACGTGGAGATCAAGGAGCGGGTCGGCGACGACAACATCTTCATCTTCGGCCTGACCGCGCAGGAGGTCGAGCAGCGCCGGCGCGAAGGCTTCGGGACCGAGCAGATCGTCGCCCGCTCGCCGGCCCTGCAGCAGGTGCTGGCGCAGGTGGGGGAAGGCGCCTTCTCCCCGGGCGCGCCGGATCTCTACCGAGACCTGCTCGACGGGCTGATGCTGCACGACCATTTCCTGGTGCTGGGCGACTTCGAATCCTATGCCGCCACCCAGCGACAGGTCGCCGACCGCTGGCGCGATCCCCGGGCCTGGTGGCGCTCGGCGATCCTCAACACCGCCCACATGGGCTTCTTCTCCTCGGACCGGACCATCCGCGCCTACGCCGAGGAGATCTGGAACATTCCGGTGCTGGAGACTTGAGCGCCGGGTCGGCCCCCGACTGGCGTCTCTCCGACGGCGACGTCGCGGCGATCGTCGAAGGCCGACACTCCGACCCGTTCGCGGTGCTGGGGCCGCATGAGCTGACCGGGGGCCTCGCCATCCGCGCCTTCGCACCCGGGGCTCAGCGGATGGACGCGAGCACGCCCGCCGGCCGGCGGCTGACGCCGCTCGAGCTCCGCCACCCGGCCGGCCTGTTCGAGGGTTTTGCGCCCCGCAAGCGGCGCATGCCCTACCGGCTGCGGGCGGCCAACGCCGAGGCCGAATGGAGCTTCGACGACCCTTACCGGTTCGGCCCGGTGCTGGGGCCGCTCGACGACCACCTGCTGGTGGAAGGTCAGCATCGGCGGCTGTGGGAGCGGCTGGGCGCGCACATCCGCGAGCACGAGGGCGCAACCGGCGTCCACTTCGCGGTCTGGGCGCCGCACGCCGTCCGCGTCTCGGTGGTCGGGGACTTCAACCGCTGGGACGGCCGGCGGGCGCAGATGCGCAAGCGGATCGATTCCGGCGTCTGGGAGATCTTCGTCCCCGAGCTCGGCGAGGGCTGCTGCTACAAGTACGAGATCATCGGGCCGAACGGCGAGCTCCTGCCGCTGAAGGCCGATCCGTTCGGGGCCTCCGCCGAGCTACGACCCGCCACCGACTCGCGCGTGGCCAGGGTCGACGATTTCGACTGGACCGACGCCGCTTATCTCGAAACCCACCGGACGCCGGGGGCCTACCGCCGGCCGGTCTCGATCTACGAAGCCCACCTCGGCTCCTGGCGGCGCGCCGAGGACGGCGGCTTCCTGAGCTACGAGCGGCTCGCCGAGACGCTGATCCCCTACGCCGCAGGCCTCGGCTTCACGCACCTGGAGCTGCTGCCGGTCTCGGAGCATCCGCTCGACGCGTCCTGGGGCTACCAGCCGGTCGGGCTCTATGCTCCGACCCGCCGGTTCGGCGACCCGGACGGCTTCGCCCGCTTCGTCGACGCCGCCCACCGCGCGGGGCTGGGCGTGATCCTCGACTGGCCGGCGGCGCACTTCCCGACCGACGCCCACGGGCTTTACCGGTTCGACGGCACGCCGCTCTACGAAGACGCCGACACCCGCCGCGGCTTCCACCCCGACTGGAACACCGCGATCTTCGATTTCGGCCGCCGTGAAGTGATGAACTTCCTCCTGGCCAACGCGCTCTACTGGCTGGAGGTGTTCCACGTGGATGGCCTCCGCGTCGATGCGGTCGCGTCCATGCTCCACCTCGACTATTCGCGCCGGCCGGGCGAGTGGGCCCCGAACGTCCGCGGCGGCCGCGAGAACCTGGAAGCCGAGGCGTTCCTGAAGAGCCTCAACACCATCGTGCACGCCGCCCATCCCGGGGCGCTGATGATCGCCGAGGAATCCACCACCTGGCCCGGCGTCTCACGCCCGGTCGACGAGGGCGGCTTGGGCTTCGGCTTCAAGTGGAACATGGGGTGGATGAACGACACCCTGGAGTACGTCTCCAAGGACCCGGTCTATCGCCGCCACCACCACCGCCAGCTCACCTTCGGCCTGATCTACGCCTTCTCGGAGAACTTCGTGCTGCCGCTCAGCCATGACGAGGTGGTGCACGGCAAGGGCTCGATCCTGTCGCGCATGCCGGGCGATGACTGGCAGAAGTTCGCAAACGCGCGCGCCTACTACGGCTTCATGTGGGGCTATCCCGGCAAGAAGCTGATGTTCATGGGCCAGGAGTTCGGCCAGTGGGCGGAGTGGAACTTCAACCAGGAACTCGACTGGGACCTGCTGCAGCATGCGCCGCACCAGGGGCTGCAGCGGGTGGTCGGTGACCTCAACCGCCTCTATCGCGAGACCCCGGCGCTGCACGCCCGCGACGGCGAGGCCGAGGGCTTCCGCTGGATCGTGGTCGACGACGAGGCCCAGTCGGTCGCCGCCTGGCTGCGTTTCGGAGCGCCCGGCGATCCGCCGGTGGCGGTGATCTGCAACTTCACCCCCGAGCCCCGCCGGCCGTACCGCCTCGGCCTGCCGCACGCCGGCTGGTGGCGGGAGGTGTTCAACTCTGACGCCGAGGTCTATGGCGGATCAGGCCTCGGCAACCTCGGGGGGACGCACGCCCATGAGACGCCCTCGCACGGCTTTCCCGCCAGCGCGGAGATTGTGCTTCCGCCGCTCGCCGCGGTCTATTTCCGGTATGAGCCCGATGGCGCGAGCGCCTGAGCCTGCCTGCCCGGCGCGGGGCGCGGCATGAACGAGCTCGCTGCGCCGCCGGGCGTCAGCTCGACGCTGTCGCGCCAGGCGATGGCCTATGTGCTGGCCGGCGGCCGCGGCTCGCGGCTCCTGGAGATGACCGACGTCCGCGCCAAGCCCGCGGTCTATTTCGGCGGCAAGTTCCGGATCATCGATTTCGCACTGTCCAACGCGCTGAACTCCGGCATCCGACGGATCGCCGTCGCCACCCAGTACCGCGCCCACAGCCTGATCCGCCACATGCAGCGCGGCTGGAACTTCTTCCGGCCCGAACGCAACGAGACCTTCGACATCCTGCCGGCCAGCCAGCGGGTCTCCGACCAGTGGTACCAGGGCACCGCCGATGCGGTGTTCCAGAACGGCGACATCATCCGCAGCTACGAGACCCGCTTCATCGTCGTGCTGGCGGGCGACCACATCTACAAGATGGACTACGAGCTCATGCTCCAGCAGCACGTCGAGCAGGGCGCCGACGTCACCGTGGGCTGCCTCGAGGTGCCGCGCATGGAGGCCACCGGCTTCGGCGTCATGGCGGTCGACGAGCACGACAGGATCCTCGACTTCGTGGAGAAGCCGGCCGATCCCCCGCCGATGCCCGGCCGCCCGGACATGGCGCTCGCCAGCATGGGGATCTACGTCTTCGACACCGGCTATCTGATGGACGTGCTGGCCCGCGACGCCGCCGACGCGACCTCCGCGCACGACTTCGGCCGCGACATCATCCCCAGGCTCGTCAAGGAGGCCAAGGCGGTCGCCCACCCATTCAGCCGCTCGGCGATCCGCCCCTCGCCGGAGGCCCCGCCCTACTGGCGCGACGTGGGCACCATCGACAGCTACTTCGCCGCCAACGTCGACCTGACGGAGGTGGTGCCGGACCTCGACCTCTACGACCACTCCTGGCCGATCTGGACCTACAGCGAGATGAACGCCCCGGCGAAGTTCGTGCACGACGAGCAGGGCCGCCGCGGCGGGGCCACCTCCTCGCTGGTGGCGGGCGGCTGCGTGATCTCCGGCTCGACGATCTGGCGATCGCTGCTGTTCAGCCGGGTGAGGATCAACTCCTACTCGCAGGTCGAGCTCGGGGTGATCATGCCCGACGTCACCATCGGGCGGCGCGTGCGGCTTCGGAACGTGATCGTCGACCGCGGCGTGGCGATCCCAGAAGGCCTGGTGGTCGGCGAGGATCCGGAGGAGGACGCCCGGCGCTTCCGGCGGAGCGAAGGCGGCGTCTGCCTGATCACCCAGAAGATGATCGATCGGCTGAGCAACTCGTGAGCCGCATCGAGGTCCTGGCGGTCACCTCCGAGCTGTTCCCCTTGGTCAAGACCGGCGGACTGGCCGACGTCGCGGGCGCGCTGCCCAAGGCGCTCGCGCCGCTGGGCGTGCGGGTGCGCACGCTGATCCCGGGCTACCCCGCCGTGCTCGCCGCGATCGAGGGCGGCCGCACGGTCCGCGACCTGCCCGACTGGTTCGGGGGGCCGGCCAAGCTGGTCAGCGCCAAGGCCGGCGGGCTGGAGCTCTTCGTGCTGGTCGCGCCGCACCTCTACCGTCGCGACGGCGGCCCCTACGCGGATGCGGCCGGACGCGACTTCGCCGACAACGCCATCCGCTTCGCCGCCCTCTCGCGCATGGCCGCGAGCCTGGCCCAGGGCTTCAGCGCCCGCTATCGCCCCGACGTCGTGCACATCCACGACTGGCAGACCGGACTGACGGCGGCCTATCTCACCTACGACGGCGGACCGCGGCCGGGCGTCGTCTGCACCATCCACAACCTCGCCTTCCAGGGCCAGTTCGACCGCGCCCTGCTGCCGGCGCTCGGCCTGCCCCCGGAATCGTTCACGCCGGATGGCGTGGAGTATTACGGCGCGATCGGCTTCCTGAAGGCGGGCGTCAGGCTGGCCGACCGGATCACCACCGTCTCGCCCACCTACGCGAGGGAGATCTGCACGCCGCAGGGCGGCATGGGCATGGACGGCCTGCTGCGCGGCCGCGCCGACCGGCTCTGCGGCATCCTCAACGCGGTCGACACCGAGGTCTGGGACCCGGCCGCCGATCCGCTGATCGCGGTGCGCTACACGCCCAAGGACCTGTCCGCCCGCGCCGCCGACAAGCTCGCCCTGCAGCAGCGCCTGGGCCTCGCGCCGGACGCCAAGGCGCCCTTGTTCGGGGTGATCAGCCGGCTCTCCTGGCAGAAGGGTCTCGACCTCTTGATGCAGGCCATCCCGGCGCTGTCCGCCGAGGGCGCCCAGTTCGCCCTGCTGGGCTCCGGCGACGCGGCCCTGGAGGCGGGCCTCATCGCCGCCATGCGCCGGCATCCGGACCGCGTCGGCTGCGAGTTCGCCTACGACGAGGCCCTGGCCCACCAGATCCAGGCCGGCGCCGACGCCGTCGTCGTCCCGTCGCGCTTCGAGCCCTGCGGCCTGACCCAGCTCTGCGCCCTGCGCTACGGGGCCGTGCCGGTCGTCGCCCGGGTCGGCGGGCTGGCGGATACGGTGATCGACGCCAGCCCCATGGCGATGTCGACCGGCGCCGCCACCGGCGTGCAGTTCGCCCCCGTCGAGGCGACCGCGCTGGAGCTGGCGCTCCGACGCGCCGTCGGCCTCTATCGCAAGCCGCGCACCTGGCGGAAGCTGCAGCTCGCCGGCATGGCCTGCGACGTCTCCTGGGCCAAGCCCGCCCGGGCCTACGCGAAGCTGTTCGCCGATCTGGTGCGCGAGCGCGAGGGCTAGGCGGTGAAGCTGGGGCGCCTGACGGCCGGATCGCCTGAGCCGCTCGGGGTCACGCCGACCGCCGGTGGGATCAACATCGCCGTCCCCTCCGCCACCGCCAGCGCGATCGACCTCTGCCTGTTCGACGGCGAGGGCCGCGAGCGCCGCATCCGCCTGGCCGAGCGCACCGGCGAGGTGTTCCACGGCCATCTGGAGGGCGTGCGCCCCGGCGCCCGCTATGGGCTTCGCGCCCACGGCCCGTTCGATCCGGCGCGCGGCCTGCGCTTCGATCCGACCAAGCTGCTGGTCGATCCCTATGCGCGGTCGCTCGATGCGCCGTTCCGGCTTGATCCGGCCCTGTTCGCACCGCCCGAGGCGGGGATCGACAGCGCCCCGGTCGCGCCGAAGGCCCTGGTCACGGCGCCGCCCGCGCCCCCATCACGGCCGGCGTCGACAGTCCCCTGGGAGCGGACCGTCATCTACGAGGCGCACGTCCGCGGCCTGACGAAGCTGCATCCCAAGGTCCCCGAGGCGATCCGCGGCGCCTTCGCAGCCCTCGCCCATCCGGCCGTCATCGAGCACCTGAGCGCGCTCGGGATCACCACGCTCGAGCTGCTCCCGGCCGCCGCCTGGATCGACGAGCGCCACCTGCCGCCGCTCGGGCTTTCCAACTACTGGGGCTACAACCCGCTCGCCTTCACGGTCCCCGACGCGCGGCTGGCGCCCGGCGGCTGGCCGGAGGTGCGGGCCGCCGTCGCCGCCCTGGCGCAAGCCGGGATCGAGGTCATCCAGGACGTGGTCTTCAACCACACCGGCGAGGGCGACGCGCGCGGCCCGACGCTGTCGCTCCGAGGCCTCGACAATCCGGGATTCTATCGGCTCGATCCCGCCGATCCGAGCCGCTACCTGGACGAAGCCGGCACCGGCAACACCCTGCGCTGCGAGGCGCCGCAGACCGTGCGTCTGGTCACCGAGGCGCTGCGGACCTGGGCGCGGCTCTCCGGCGTCGCGGGGTTCCGGCTCGATCTCGCCACCGTGCTCGGCCGCCGCGGCGAGGCCTTCGATCCCGCCGCGCCGCTGATCGCCGCCATCGCCCAGGATCCGGAGCTGCGCGCGCTGAAGCTGATCGCCGAGCCCTGGGATGTGGGCCCGGGCGGCCACCAGCTGGGCCGCTTCCCGGCCGCGTTCGGCGAGTGGAACGACCGCTTCCGCGACACCGTCCGGCGGTTCTGGGGCGGCCATGGCGCCTCGCGGGGCGCGCTCGCCGCCCGGCTGGCGGGCTCGCAGGACGCCTTCGGGGCGAAGCGGCGGCCTTCGCGCAGCGTCAATTTCGTCACCGCCCACGACGGCTTCACCCTCGCCGACCTGGTGAGCTACGCGGCCAAGCACAACCAGGCGAACGGCGAGGCGGGCCGCGACGGCGCCGACGCCAACTGGTCGTGGAACGACGGCGTCGAAGGACCTAGCGACGATCCCGCCATCAAGGCCCGCCGCCTGGCCGACCAGCGGGCGCTGCTGGCGCTCACCCTCCTGGCGCGCGGCACGCCGATGATCGCGATGGGCTCGGAGCTCGGCCACAGCCAGGGCGGCAACAACAACGCCTACGCCCAGGACAACGCCACCAGCTGGATCGACTGGGCCGCGCAAGACGGCGATCTCGCAGATTTTCTCGGGCGGCTGGTCCGGGCCCGGGCCGAGCATCCGGCGCTCCGCCGCGACGCCTTCCTGACCGGCGAGGCGCTCGCCGGGCCGGTCCCCGACGTGGCCTGGGGCGAGGCGGCGGGCGAAGCCCTGAGCGCCGCCGAGTGGGACGACCCCGAGGGCCAGGTCCTGCAGATGGTGCTGAGCGCGCCGGACGGCGACGGGCTGGATCGCGTGGCGCTGATCGTCAATCGCGGCGACGATCCCGTGGACGCGCGGCTGCCGGAGCTGCGGGCGCGCGGCGGCTGGCGGATCGTCCTCGACAGCGCCGACCCGGCGCGCCAGGGCGAAACACGGGCCGCGACGCTTTCGGTCGCCGCGCGCTCCGTGGTCCTGCTCGCCGAGACGCTCGACCCGCGCCGGACGCCCCGCACGGCGGACGATGCGCTGGTCGCCCGCGTGGCCGACGCGGCCGGCGTCGCGCCCAGCTGGGGGGGCCTCGACCGCCGGCAGCGGCCGGTCACGGCGCAGACGCAGCGCGCGCTGCTGGCTGCGATGGGGTTCCCCGCCGGCGGGCTGGACGAGGCCCGGGACAGCCTCTGGCGGCTGGCCGCGCCCGGCCGCGCCGCCCTCCCCGCCGGCCAGGTCGTGCGCGCCGGCGAGGCGGCCGCCATCGAAGTCCGCTCGGCGGAACGCTGGCTCACGCTGACCGACGAGGCCGGCGAGGTCCGCCGCCTGCCGGTCGAGGACGGCCGCGCGTCACTGCCAGACCTGCCGGCTGGCCGCTACGCCCTGCGGCTCGATCACGCCGAAGGCTCGCTGATCGTCGCGCCGAAGACCGCCTTCGAGCCCGCGGGCCTGGCCGCCGGCGCGCGGCTGTTCGGGCTCTCCGCCCAGCTCTACGCCTTGCGGGGCGAGGACGATCAGGGGTTCGGCGATCTGGCGGCGCTCGCCGCCTTCGCCAGGGTCGCCGATCGCGAGGGCGCCAGCCTGGTGGCGATCAACCCCCTGCACATGCTGTTCCCCGGCGACCGCACGCGCGCCAGCCCCTACCACCCCTCCGATCGCCGATTCCTCGATCCGATCTACATTGACGCCGGCGCGCTGGGCGCGCGCGACCCGGCCTACGCCGAGGGCGAGCTGATCGACGGGCCGGCGGTCTGGGCCGCCAGGTCGCAGGCGCTGGAGGCGGCGCTGGCGGGCCAGGTCGAGCCCGATGGTTTCGGGGCCTTCGTCCGCAAAGGCGGCGCGGCGCTCGCCCGCTTCGCGCTGTTCCAGGCGATCGCCGAGGCCCATCCCGGCCGGCCCTGGCCGGCGTGGCCCCCCGGGCTGCGCGATCCGCATAGCCGCGAAAGCGCCCGCTTCGCCAAGGCCCACGCGGCGCGGATCGGCTTCCACCAGCGGCTGCAGTTCGAAGCCGAGCGCCAGCTCGGGGCCGCGGCCGCCCGCGTCCCGGGCCTCGGCCTCTGCCGCGATCTCGCCGTCGGCGCCGCCGGGGACGGGGCGGAGGTCTGGGCTGAGCCGGCGCGCTGGGCCCGCGCCGCCTCGATCGGCGCCCCGCCCGACGCCTTCGCGCCGCAGGGCCAGGTCTGGGCGCTGCCGCCGCCGATCCCGCAGGCCTGGGCCGCCGAGGGCTACCGCGGCTTCGCCGAGCTCCTGGCCGCCAACATGCGCCACGCCGGGGCGCTGCGCATCGATCACATCCTGGGCCTGCAGCGGCTGTTCTGGGCGCCCGAGGGCGCCGAGGGCGCCGACGGAGCCTACGTCAGCTACCCCCTCGACGACCTCCTGGGCGTGCTCGCGCTGGAGAGCTGTCGCGCCGGCTGCCTGGTCATCGGCGAGGACCTGGGCGCCGTGCCCGAGGGCCTGCGCCCGCGGCTCGCCGCGGCGCGGGTCTATGGCTACAGCGTGCTGCCGTTCGAGCGCGACGGGGACGCGTTCCGGCCGCCGGAGGCCTATCGCGCCAAGGCGCTCGCCTGCGCCGCCACCCACGACCTGCCGCCGCTCGCCGGCTGGTGGGACGGCGCCGACCTCGCCGAACGTGCGGCGCTGGGCCTGCTGCCGGCCGAAGACCTGCCCGCGGCCCAGGAAGAACGGCGCGCCGAGAAGGCCGCCCTGATCGAGGCCATGACCACGGCCGGCCTCGCCGGGCCCTGGGACCCCGAGGCGCCCTACGACGAGGCTCTCGCCGCCGCCGTGCACGGCTTCCTGGCCCTGGCGGAGAGCCAGCTGATCGCGATCCAGGTCGAGGACCTCGCCGGCGAGCGCGTCGGCCAGAACGTGCCCGGCACCGACCGCGAGCGGCCCAATTGGCGCCGCCGGATCGGCGTCCCGCTGGAGGCGCTGGGGCGCACGCCGCGCTCGCGCCGGATCCTCGAAGCGGTGCGCGCGGCCCGGCCCGCGGGCTGATCGCCGAAACGGCTGCTGGACAGAGACGCACCCTCGGGCTTGGAGTAATATCGTGCCGGCTCGCCCGCCCTGCGGCCGGGCCCGTCGCTCCGCTCTCCCGCTGCTCAGGAGATGTGCGCCATGCCCCTCGATCATCTGACGGAAAGCCGCCGCGTTCCCGCCTTCGGCCCGGGCCTGGGCGGCGACCGCCCGGGATCGCGCCTGCTGGCGGTCGGCGCAGGCGTCGGCGAGGCGAGCGTCACCGGCGTCGCGAGGTACGTCTCCCGCCCGGACCAGCTCGCCCTCATCCGGCCCGGCGAGATCGTCATGGCCGAAGCGACCGGGCCGGCCTGGGAAGCGGGCCTGGCCCACGCCGGCGGGATCGTGGTCAACGACGTCGGCCCGCTCTGCCACGCCGAGGCGATCGCCAGGAAGTTCGAGATCCCGGCGGTGGTCGCCGCCGGCGGCGGCGCCTCGCCGCTGTGGAGCGGCGCGACCGTCACGCTTGCGGTCGGCGAGGGTGGCGTCGGCCGGCTCTACCAGGAGCTCTCGCCCGCCGCGGCGGGCGGCCGCGAGCGGTCCTGGCCCACCGACCCGCGCGGCTAGCTCAGCACGCGCACGGTCTCGCGCCGTTCGCGGCGACGGCCCCACGCCTCCGGCGCCTCGGAGGGGCCGAACCGGCGTTCGATGTCCTTCTGCAGCGCACGGGCGGCCATGAAGTGGCCGCGGAACAGGGTGTCCATGGCCCAGCCGATGATCGGGACTTCGGCCATGGCGCTGTTGGCGGCGAGATAGAGGCCCATGCGGGCCAGGGTGAAGCCCGAGGCCCCCCCGATGATCCCGGCATAGATCAGCACGCCGCCCGCGCCCACGCTGTAGAGCACGTTGGCGCCCGGAACCCAGGCCAGCACGCCGTCGAGGCCGAGGCCGAACGGGCCCAGGGGGATCAGGTCGTCGGACAGGCGCTTCACCCGCTCGGCGATGCGCCAGGCGCGGTGCGCCGTCTCGCGGTCGGTGTCGATCATCGGCCAAAGCTCTCCAGCGACGCCCTCGTCCGCTGACATAGGGTCGATCGCAGCGCACGCCAGCGCCGCCTTGGGCGCAGCGTCCTGACCGCGCGCGGCCTACCCCCAAAGCTCCCGCGGCGGGGGCTCGATGATCGAGCCGAGGACGCAGAGCCCGGGCTCGCGGTCGCGCGCCAGCAGCAGAGGCCCGTCGAGGTCGACGAACGCCGCGCCCTGGGCCGGGATCAGCGCCGGGGCGACTCCCAGCGAGGTCGCGACCATCGAGCCCACCATCAGCTGGACCCCCAGCGCCTTGGCGGCCTCGGCGAGCGCCAGGGCCTCGGTCAGGCCGCCGGCCTTGTCGAGCTTGACGTTGGCGACCGCATAGCGCCGTGCGCAGGCGGCCAGTTCGGCGCGGGTGTGCAGGCTCTCGTCGGCGCAGAGCGGCACGGGACTGGCATAGCCCTCGAGGGCCGCGTCCTCGCCGGCCGGCAGCGGCTGCTCCAGCAGCTCGACATTCAGGCGAGCGAGCTCGGGGGCGAGGCGGCGGAGCTCCTCGAAGCCCAGCGCCTCGTTGGCGTCGACGATCAGCCGCGCGCGCGGGGCGGCCACGCGGACGGCGGCGACCGCCTCCAGGTCGTCGGCCGCGCCGATCTTCAGCTTCAACATCGGGCGGCGCGCTTCTCGGCGGGCCGCCGCCGCCATCTCCGCGGGCGATCCGAGGCTGACGGTGAAGCAGGTCTTCACGGGATCGAGCCGGGCGCGTCCGGCGAGCGCCCAGGCCCGCGCGCCGGTCCGCTTGGCCTCCAGGTCCCAGAGCGCGCAATCCAGCGCATTGCGCGCGGCCCCGGGCGGCAGCAGGCGCTGCAGCGCCCCGCGATCGGCCCCGGAGCAGATCGCGGCCCTCGCGTCCTCGATCTGGTCGAGCACGTCTTCGACGCTTTCGCCGTAACGGGCGTAGGGCGTCGCCTCGCCCCGGCCGCGGTGCGGCGGATCGGCGATCTCGGCGACCACCACCTCGGCCTCGCTCTTCGCCCCGCGGGAGATCACGAACGGCGCCCGCAGCGGCCATCTCTCGGCGCGGGCGGAGAGCTCGAGCGCCACCGGGTTCGCCTAGCCTGGCTCCCCGGCCCCCGCATCGAGCAGCAGATAGAGGCGACCCGCCGGCTCGGCGAGCGTGCTGGCGGTCAGGAAGCCTTCCGGATCGCGCACGGCTGCGTCCTGCAGGAGGGTCTGATAGCGGCGGATGTAGGTCTGCGCATTGCGGCGCAGTTTGTCGTCGCCGGCGAGCCGGCGGGCGATGCGGCGCGCCGCGGCCGGGGCGAGGCGCTTGACCACCTGGCGCGCGCCGTCGTGGTCGCCGGTCTGCACGGCCGCCGCGATCTCGTCGATCCGCGGCGCGGGCAGAAGCGTCTCCGGCTCGATCCCGAGGCGGGCGAACTCCGCGCCCAGCAGGTCCTGCAGCCGCTCGCCCTCGGCCTCCGCCCCGTCGATCGAGGCCAGCAGGTCCTTCCAGGTCCAGGCCTCGCCGTCGGGAGCCTCGGCTTCGGCCCCCGGCGGCCCCCCCGCCGCCTCGAAGACCTGACTGAACTCCTCGTCCGTGGCGGTGGGCGTGAGCTTCAAGCGCGGGCGCAGCGCCAGCGTCTCGGCCATCGCGCCGGCCTCCGCCGCGGCGGACGCGGCGGGCTCCATGATGTCGTCGAGCTCGAGCTCGGGCTCCGGCGGCGCAACCGGCGGCGGGGCCGCGGCGGCGGGCTGTGACGCGGCGGCCGCGCGTGGAAGACGGCCCGAGATCGTTCTGGCCCGCGGCGGCGCGGCGGGCGCTGGCGGCGGTTCGGACGGTTCGGGCGCGGCGGCGAGAGGGCGCGGCGCGGGCGCGGCCGCGGCGGCGGTTCCCATCAGCCGCACCGCCTCGCTCAGCATCTCGAAGTTGCGGCGCACGCGCTCCTGGAAGGCGAGGTCGATCGCCTGCGCCTCCTCGGCCGTGCGGCGGGCGGCGGTCATCAGGTCCTCCATGCCCTGCAGCACGGCGACGCGGACGTCTTCGGACTGCGCCCGGGCGCTGGCGGGCAGCTGCTGGGCGCGGGACTCGATTTCGGCCACCAGGGCCGCGAGCTCCGCGAGCGACGCCCGCGCCGCGGCGGCGCCCTCGTCGAGCTTGCTCGCCGTGATCGCGCCCGCTTCCTCGACCATCTTCGACGACTGATCGATCAGCGCGCGGGCTTCCTCGAGCCGCGCCTCGAACACCTGATTAGCCTTCTGGCCGGCCGTGAAGGCGGCTTCCGAGAGCTGGTCCACCTGCTCGCGGGCTGCGGCGGCGTGCCTGGCGGCGGCTTCGCGGGTCTCCTCGGCGGCGCGGGCGAGCGCCTCGATGGCGTCGGCGGTCTGCGCCTCCAGTTGCCGGCGCTGCTCGCTCGCGGCCACGGCCACCGCCTCCAGCGATTGCAGCGTCGAGTGGCCGAACTCCTCGCGCTCGGCCCGGGCGAGCTCGGCCACGTCGCGCAACTGCAGCGCCGCGTCAGCCATCAGCTGCTTCAGCGCCTCGCCGCCCCTGGCGGCCCGGTCGGTCATCTCGACGGCCGAAAGCCGCGCCTGGCCGATGAACTCGGAGAGCGTGCCGGCATGCCCCTGCGCCTGCTCGGCGAACGCCTGTTGATCGTCGCGCAGAGCCGCGGCCAGCGCCGCGAGCGCCGCCCGCTGGTCGCTCAGGCCGCCCTCCACCGCCCTCACCTGTTCGGCGACGCCGGCGCCGGCGGTCTCCAGCCGGGCGATGTGGCGCACCAGGTCCTCGCCGGCAGTGCGCGCCGCCCCGCTCGCCTCGGAGGCGGCCGCCGCGAGGTCCGCAGCGCGGGCGGCGAGCTGGGTGTCGGCTTCGCGGAGCTGCGCGTCGGCGAGCTCGGCCGCCTCGGCCACCATGCGCGCCTTGTCCTTGATGCCGTCGGCGACCCGGGCGGCCTGGGCGTCGAGCACCGAGGAGAGCTCGCCCATCTCGCGGCGCTCCTGGGCCAGCTGGCCGGCCATTTCCCCGGCGGTGCGGGCCGACTGCTCGGCGGTCTCGGCGAGCTGCTGGGTCTCCAGCGCCAGGGCTTCGCGCAGCGCCTGCAGGGTCTCGCGCGCCTCGTCCGCGGCCTGGCCGGCGCGGGCGATCTCCTCGCGCACGCCCTGCGCCACCTCACCGGCCCGCGCCGCGGCGACCAGCGCCGGACTGAGCATCTCCTCGGCCATGGCCTTGGCGCGCCGGCTCTCGGCGGCGAGCATCTGGCCCTGGCGGATCATGTAGGCGGCGCCCCAGACGAACGCGGCCGGGCCGATCGCCAACAATGCGAAAACCACCAGCGCGAACGGCTCGAACTGCAGCGGCGCGACATGCGCCCGGTAGCCGAGCGCGAAGGCGATCGGGGCCAGCGCCCAGAGCACTGAGATCGCCAGCGCGGTGAGGTAGATGGGCCAGCCGTCCGGCACGGGATGGTCCGCGCCCGCGGCCGGCGCGGCGGGTTCGGCCTCCGGCGTGCGCGCCGGCAGGCGCGGCTGGGCCGGCGCGAGCCTGGCCCAGGACGGCGGCGGCTCAAGCGGCGGGTCCGGCTCGGTCGCGAGCGCCTCCAGGGCCGGCGCCTCGGCCGCCTCGGCGGCGGGCGCTTCCGCCGTCGGGGAGGCCCCGAAATCCATTGGCCGATGCCGGCTGTCGGTCTTCATACGCGCCTTTCCCAAGACCTGGGCGCATCGCCGGGGCGCGGCCGCCCCGCCTCGCGCCGCTCATCTCGAGCCTCAACCTAATACAGATCAGGCCCGCAAACAGCCGTGCTGCGCAAGCCGGCGGCGCCGTGTCGCCGCGACGTAAGGTCCGCTCAGGTCTTCTCGACGCGCGGATGGGCCCGCGCTTCGGGGCGATCGGCGATCTTCTGCTGCGCGGGCTTGCTGCGGACCACGACGCGCTCGGGCGAGGGCGGCGGCTCCACGATCGTCGGCTCCAGCACCAGGCCGAAGTGCGACAGCGCGGCGGCCGAGGAGTGCACCACCACCGAGGCGACGATACCCGTGAACGTCGACACCGCAGCCTCCCCTGGCTCGCGCGAATCCGCCGACCGCCGTTATACGACAAGCCTGACCAGGCCGCGACGGAGCCTTGCGTGAAATTTTCGCAATGTTCGGCCGCTTCGCCTCAGGACTTCGGCGGCGGCTGCGACGCAGGCGGCCCGCCATCCGCCGGCTTGGCCGCCGGCTCGGCAGGC
>NZ_JAICYI010000097.1 GCF_025934275.1 Phenylobacterium sp. | reverse complement strand
CAAGCAGAAGAAGGGCGATCCGATCGTCTTCGCCCAGGACGAGGGGGTCCGCGCCGACGCCACGGCCGAGAGCCTCGGCAAGCTGAAGCCGATCGAGAAGGACGGCGTGGTCACCGCCGGCAACGCCAGCCAGCAGAACGATGCGGCCGCGGCCTGCCTGGTCGTGGCCGAGGACAAGCTCGCCGAGCTCGATCTCGATCCCATGGGCTGGTTCGTGAGCTGGGCGGCGGCGGGCTGCGAGCCGTCGCGCATGGGCATCGGCCCGGTGCCGGCCGTGAAGCGGCTCTTCGAGCGCACCGGGCTCTCCTGGGACGACATCGACCTGGTCGAGCTCAACGAAGCCTTCGCGCCGCAGGTGCTGGCGGTGCTCAAGGGCTGGGGCTGGGACGAGCGCGACCGGCTGAACGTCAACGGCTCCGGCATCTCGCTCGGCCACCCGATCGGCGCCACCGGCGGCCGCATCCTCGCGAACCTCTTGCGCGAGCTTAAGCGCCGCGACGGCAAGCTCGGCCTGGAAACCATGTGCATCGGCGGCGGCCAGGGCATCGCCGCGGTCTTCGAGCGCGCTTAGGCTGGGCGGCATGGCCCTCGACGCCGAGACCCGCGAGCAGCTGATCGACACCGTCCGGCGCTTCGTCGCCGAGCGCCTGCGCCCGCTCGAGGCGAAGGTGGCCGAGGACGACGCCATGCCGGCCGACGTCGTCCGGGAGATGAGGGAACTCGGCCTGTTCGGCCTGTCGATCCCGGCGGAGTACGGCGGGCTGGATCTTTCGATGGAGGACGAGTGCCTGGTGGCGATCGAGCTCGGCCGCACCAGCCCGGCCTTCCGCTCCACCTTCGGCACCAACGTCGGCATCGGCAGCCAGGGCCTGGTCATGTTCGGCACGCCCGAACAGAAGCAGAAGTACCTGCCGGGCATCGCCTCGGGCGAGATCATCACCTCGTTTGCGCTCACCGAGCCGGAGGCCGGCTCCGATTCCGCCAACGTCCAGACCCGCGCCCACCGCGACGGCGACGCCTATGTCCTGAACGGCGCCAAGCGCTTCATCACCAACGCCAACAAGGCCGACCTCTTCACCGTCATGGCGCGCTCCGATCCGGAGAAGCCGGGCGCCGGCGGCGTCTCGGCGTTCCTGGTGGAGCGCACGCTCCCTGGCCTCTCGGTCGGCAAGCCTGAGAAGAAGATGGGCCAGCAGGGCGCCCACATCTGCGACGTCATCTTCGAGAACGTCCGCGTGCCCGCTGAGAACCGCCTCGGCCGCGAGGGCGAGGGCTTCAAGGTCGCCATGCAGGTGCTGGACCGCGGCCGGCTGCACATCTCGGCGGTCTGCGTCGGCGTCGCCGAGCGGCTGATCGCCGACTGCGTGGCCTACATGGGCGAACGCAGGCAGTTCGGCCAGGCGCTCAGCAATTTCCAGCTGCTGCAGGGCATGATCGCGGACTCCAAGACCGAGTCGATGGCCGCCAAGGCGCTCACCCTCGAGACCGCCCGCAAGCGCGACGCCGGCCAGGGCGTGACGCTGGAGGCGGCCGCGGCCAAGTACTTCGCCTCCGAGATGGTCGGGCGCGTGGCCGACCGGGCGGTGCAGATCTTCGGCGGCTCCGGCTACGTCGCCGACTACGGCATCGAGCGCTTCTACCGCGACGTCCGCATCTTCCGGATCTATGAGGGCACCAGCCAGATCCAGCAGGTGGTCATCGCCCGCGAGACCCTGAAGCGCGGCGGCTGATGAGCTCGGCGATCGAGGCGGCGATCTTCGAACGGCTCGGCACGCTCCCCGCCGGCAAGTCGATTTCCCCCGAGGAGGTGGCGCGCGCGGTTGATCCCGAGGGGTGGCGCAGGCAATTGTCGCAGGTGCGGGACGCGGCTGTGGCCCTGGCGCGGCAGGGACGGCTCGTCATCTTGCGCCACGGCAAGCCGGCGGATCCGGACGATTTCAAGGGCGTCTGGCGGATGCGTCTGCCGGAGCCCTGACCAGGGAGGTCGCTGATGATCATCTATGGCAACTCGCTCTCGCCATTCGTGCGCAAGACGATGGTGTTCGCCACCGAGAAGGGCTTCGAGTTCGAGCTCGTCGCGCCACAGGCCGGCGGCGAGGCGTTCAAGCAGGCGAGCCCGTTCGGCAAGATGCCGGGCTTCAAGGACGGCGACTTCCTGATCTCGGATTCCACCGCGATCATCACCTACCTCGACGCCATCAAGTCCGAGCCGAACCTGATCCCGACCGAGCCCAAGGCGCGGGCGCGGACCATCTGGTACGAGGAGTACGGCGATACGATCGTGGCGGCCTGCAGCGGCACGATGTTCTTCAACCGCATCGTCTCGCCGCGGTTCTTCGGCCGGCCCGGCGACCTCGCCGCCGCCGACGAGGCCCAGAAGACGGCGTTCCCGAAGGTCGCCGACTACCTCGAGAGCGTCATTCCGGCCTCCGGCTATCTGGTCGAGGACCGCTTCACCCTGGCCGACATCGCCGTCGCGAGCCCCTTCGCCACCGCCAGTCACGCCGGCTGCCCGCTCAACCCGAGCACCCATCCCAAGGCCTACGGCTATATCGAATCCATCCTGGCGCGGCCGGCGTTCGCCAAGCTGATCGTCCAGGAGACGCAGGCGCTCGCCGCCACCGCACAGCGCGAACCCGCCTAGGCGATTGGTCGCAACGCGAAGCGGTCTCCCCACGCGTCGGTGAGAGGTAGGGTGCGCGCGTGACGGAGCTGCAAGCCCTGCTGGAGGAGATCGCCGCCTGCCGCGCCTGCGCCGGGGCATGGCCGCACGAGCCGCGGCCCGTGGTGCGCGTCTCGGCCGAGACGAGGATCCTGATCGCCGGCCAGGCGCCGGGCCGGCGCGTGCACGAGAGCGGCCTGCCGTTCGACGACCCCTCGGGCGACCGCTTGCGCGCCTGGATGGGTGTGGATCGCGCGACCTTCTACGGCGACGCCCGCATCGGCGTCGCCGCCATGGCCTTCTGCTTCCCCGGTACGAATCCGAAGGGCGGCGACTATCCGCCGCCCCGGCGGTGCGCCGAGCTCTGGCGCGGGCGGTTGCTGGCGGAGCTGCCGCACGTCGAGCTCACCCTGCTGGTCGGCTCCTACGCCCAGGCCTGGACGCTGGGCCGCCGCTGCGGGCCGCTCAATGAGACCGTCCGCGCCTGGCGGGCGCACCTGCCCGAGCGGCTGGTGCTGCCCCATCCGTCCTGGCGCAACACCGCCTGGCTGAAGCGAAACCCCTGGTTCGAGGCCGAAGTTACGCCCTATCTCCGCCAAAGGGTCCGCGAAATCCTGAGTTGATTCCACACCTGCCATGCCGCGCCTGCTGATCGTTCTCACCGCGCTCGCGCTCTCCGCCTGCACCCCGCTGCTCGTGCAGCGGCCGCTGAGCCCGCCCGCCGCCTTCTCCGGTCCGCGCCTGGAGGACGACCGTGTGGTGAGCTTCGACGGCGCGCGGCTTGGGCTGCAGCACTGGGACCCGGTGGGCGATCCCTGGGCGGTGATCGTGGGCGTCCACGGCATGAACGACTACTCCAACGCCTTCCACCTGGCCGCGCCGTGGTGGGCGAGCCAGGGGGTGGCGACCTACGCCTTCGACCAGCGCGGGTTCGGCCGCTCGCCGGACCGCGGCGTCTGGGCGGGCGAGGCGCTGATGACCGAGGACTTGCGGACCGTCGTGGCCCTGGTCCGCCGCAAGTTCCCGCACGCCATCATCGCCGTTGCGGGCGAGAGCATGGGCGGGGCGGTGGCGGCGGTCGCCTTCGCCTCCGACCGGCCGCCCGCCGCCGATCGTCTCATTCTGATGTCCCCGGCCGTCTGGGGCTGGAAGGAGCAGCCGCTGCCGAACAAGACGCTGCTCTGGTTCGCCGCGAACTTCACCGCCGGCAAGGTCTACGAGCCGCCGCGCTGGCTCACCTCGAAGATCAAGCCCACCGACAATCGCGAAGAGCTGATCGCCATGGGCCGCGACCCGAAGATGATCTGGGGCGCGCGCTCCGACGCGATCTTCGGCCTGGTCTCGCTGATGAGCGACGCTTCCGACGATGTGGGCCGCGCCTCCGTGCCGACATTCTACCTGCACGGCGCGCACGACCAGATCATCCCCAAGTCCGCCGCCTATCGGGCCGCCGCGCACCTGAAGCCCGCCGACCGTTCGGCCAACTACGCCAACGGCTATCACCTCCTGATGCGCGACCATGAGGGCCCGATCGTCTGGGCCGACGTGCTGTCGTTCATCCGCGACCCGCAGGCGCCGCTCCCCTCCGGCGCACCGCCCATTCCGCATTCGCCGGCGCGAGGCGCGGAAATTGCACGGGTTGCTGGAGGCTTGTGAGCGCCCTTCCACCGGCGTAGAGCGCTCGCGAAACCATTTTGCACAGCAGGCGCTGCAATTAGCATGACCTTGTTCGATTCGGCCGACTTCGAGGGACACGAAGGCGTCCACGCCTTCTTTGACGAAAAAACCGGCCTGAAATGCGTGATCGCCGTCCATTCGACGGCTCGGGGCCCGGCGGCCGGCGGCTGCCGCATGTGGCCCTATGCGAGCGCCGAGGCCGCGCAGGACGATGCGCTGCGGCTCTCGCGCGCCATGTCCTACAAGAACGCCATGGCCGACCTCGACCTCGGCGGCGGCAAGGCGGTGATCATCGGCGACAGCCGCACCCAGAAGACGCCGGCGCTGTTCGAGGCGTTCGGCCGCGCCGTGGAGACCCTGGGCGGCCGCTACTGGACGGCCGAGGATGTCGGCGTCTCGCCGGGCGACCTGGTCCATGCGCGCAAGGCCACGCGCTACGTGGCGGGCCTCGAGGGCCACCCCGCGGCCTCGGGCGACCCCAGCCCGGTCACCGCCGAGGGCGTGTTCCGCGGCCTGTGCCTTTGCGTGCAGCGGGCGCTGGGCCGCGACCTTGCGGGCGTGACCGTCGCGATGCAGGGCGTGGGCCATGTCGGCGGCCGTCTTGCCGACAAGCTCGCGGCCGTCGGCGCCAAGCTCGTCATCACCGACGTCAATCCCGAGGTCCTGCACGCGGTCGCCGCCCGCACAGGCGCCAGGATCGTGCCGCCGGCCGCGATCTTCGACGCCGAGGCCGAGGTCTTCGCCCCCTGCGCCCTGGGCGGCGCGATCAGCGCCGAGACCTTGCCGCGGCTCAGGGCGCGAGTGATCGCCGGCGCGGCCAACAACCAGCTCGCCGATGCGGCGGTCGGCCGGGCGGTGTTCGCCCGCGGCATCCTCTACGCGCCCGACTACGTGCTGAACGGCGGCGGCATCATCAATGTGGCCGGCGAGATCCGTGCGCTGGAGCGGGGCGAGGCCTTCGACCCCGCCTGGGTCGACGGCAAGCTTGATCGCCTCGCCCAAACCCTGGAGGAGGTCCTCGACCGGGCGAAAGCCGAGAACCGTCCCACCAGCGAGGTCGCAAAGGAGATCGCCCGCAACCGGATCAGCCTCGCCGCGGAAGCGAAGCGGCAGGCCGCCTAGCGATCCACGCCTCGCGCGTCAGCAGCCAGACCTCCCGCGGATATTCGCCGGACATGTAGGCGGCGGGCTCAGTGCCGATGAGCTCGGCGCCCTGCTTCTCCTTCACCCGGTGCGAGGCCACGTTCGGGACGGCGTTGGTGAGGTAGAGGAACGGCCACTCGAGGACCCGGAACGCGTAGTCGGTGACGGCGTCGGCCGCCTCCGTCATCAGCCCGCGGCCCCAGTAAGCACGTCCGAGATAGAAGCCGCGCATGTCGCGCAGCTGCCCGTCGAACGGCCAGAGGTCGATCCGGCCGATCGCCTCATCATCGCCGTCCTTCAGGGTGATCACCCAATAGAAGCGCTCACCGCGGGCGCGCTTCTCCAGCGACTCGCGGGTGTTCGTCTCGGCTCCGTCAGGCGGATAGGGCCACGGGATGCCTGCGTGCAGGTACTTGAGCAGCTCCCAATCGGGAAAGCAGCGCTGAAAGGCCGGCGCGTCGCGAAGTTCGAGCGGCCGCAGGATCAGCCGCTCGGTTTCGAGCACGGGAGTGGGCGGCAGAGGAAGTTCGAACGCCATGACAGGGTCTCCGAGAGGGGCCGGAGGCCAGGCGCT
>NZ_JAICYI010000013.1 GCF_025934275.1 Phenylobacterium sp. | reverse complement strand
GTGGCGGAGAGGGAGGGATTCGAACCCTCGATACCCTTGCGAGTATGCCGCATTTCGAGTGCGGTGCTTTCAACCACTCAGCCACCTCTCCGAGCCGGTGCGAGGCCGCCTGGAGGGGCCTGCCGAGTGAGCGGCGGAACCTAATCAACGCCTCGGAGCGCCGCAAGGCCCCGCGTCAGCGGCCGTGGAGCACGCGCCCTGATCCTGATCAAACGTTCCGCGGCTTCGTTGACCTCCCTCAAGGCGTCGCGTCGCCCGCCGGCCGAGGCTCCTCGCATGACGCCTCCCGGAATGAACGACATCGTGTGGATCCCCGGGGGGCGCCTGGCGGAGGGGCGGGGCGCGATGCGCAACCCCGAACCGGAGGTCGTCGGATGAACCGGATGCGGAGCGACGTCCTCACCCGCACCGCCGCCCCGCCCAGCCCGGCGATCCCGAGCGCTGCGACGCCCGACCGAACGACGACCCCTTCGCGCCGGCGGGCGCGGACACGGGCTCTGCTCTGGGGCGTAGCCGGGGCGGCCCTCCTGGTCGGGGGCGGCGTGTGGTGGCGCCAGACACATGGGCCGGCCCCAATGGGCTACGTGACGGCGGCATTGGACCGCGGTCCAGTCGCCCGGGCCGTGACGGCCTCCGGCACGGTGAATCCGGTGCTGACGGTGATCGTGGGCTCCTATGTCTCGGGCGTCGTCCGCGACATCAGCTGCGACTTCAACACGATGGTTCATAAGGGCCAGGTCTGCGCCACGATCGATCCCCGCCCGTATCAGCTGGTCGTCGACCAGAGCAGGGCGGCGCTCGAGACGGCCAAGGCCCAGCTGCTCAAGGACCAAGCCAGCCTGACCTACGCTCGGCTCAACGAGTCGCGGAACGCCAAGCTCGTGGCGGGCGGCTGGGTCGCTCCCGACACCGGCGACAGCGTGCGGGCGCAGCGCGACCAGGCGATCGCGCAGATCGCCATCGACCAGGGGACCATCCACCAGCGGCAGGCGGCTCTCGACGCCGCCGAGGTCAACCTGGGCTATACGCGCATCGTCTCGCCGGTGGATGGCGTGGTGGTCTCGCGCAACGTGACCCAGGGCCAGACGGTGGCGGCGAGTTTCCAGACGCCCACGCTGTTCCTGATCGCCCAGGACCTCACCAAGATGCAGGTGGACACCAACGTCAGCGAAAGCGACGTGGAGTCCGAGACGCGCGGCATCAAGGCGGGGGATGCCGCGAGCTTCACGGTGGAAGCCTTCCCGAACCGGCTGTTCCGCGGGCTCGTGAGCCAGGTGCGCCAGGCGCCGCAGACCGTGCAGAACGTGGTCACCTATGACGTCGTGATCGCGGTCGACAATTCGGAGCTGAAGCTCAAGCCCGGCATGACCGCGACGGTGCGCATTCTTACCGATCGGCGCGAGGACGCGCTGCGGGCGCCGAACGCCGCCTTGCGCTTCTCGCCGGGCGGACTTGCCGGATCCGGGCAGGCGGGACCGCCCGACAAGCTCTGGGTGCTGAGGGACGGAAAACCCGCGCCGGTCGCCGTGCGCACCGGGCTGGAAGACGACGCCTACACCGAGATCACGCGCTCCGGCGCGCTGAAGGCCGGAGATGCGGTGATCACGGGTCAGACGACCGGGCGGACGCAACACACCGCCGCCGGCGCCCGCACTGGTCACGGCGGCGGGGGCGCCGCGCCGCGGCTTCCGAGGCTTTAGGCCATGGAAGCCGCCGTGCGAACCGAGGTCGTGCTCGAGGCGCACGACCTGGAGCGGGTCTATCGCGTGGGCGACATGCAGGTCCGCGCCCTGCAGGGCGCGAGCCTGACCATCCGCCGCGGCGAGTTCGTGGCCATCATGGGATCGTCGGGGTCCGGCAAATCGACCCTGATGTCCATTCTGGGGTGCCTGGATCGACCCACCGGCGGCCGTTATGTTTTCGAGGGCCTCGAAGTGGCGGCTCTGAGCGAGCCCGAGCTCGCCGGCATCCGAAGCGAACGTCTGGGCTTCGTCTTCCAGTCCTTCAACCTTCTGCCGCGCACCTCGGCGCTGGAAAACGTGGCGCTGCCGCTGGTCTACGCCCGGTCGGGCCCGCGCAGCGACAAGGAGCGGCTGGCCCGCGCCCGCGCCGCCCTGACGCTGCTGGGTCTCTCCGATCGCGAAGCCAACACCCCGGGCCAGCTGTCGGGCGGCCAGCAACAACGCGTCGCCATCGCCCGCGCCCTGATCAACGGTCCGAGCCTGTTGCTGGCCGACGAACCCACCGGGAACCTCGACAGCAAGACGTCGCACGAGATCATGCAGACGCTCTCGACGCTCAACCGCGATCAGGGCCTGACCATCGTCCTCGTCACCCACGAGCCGGACATCGCCGCCTACGCCCAGCGCATCATCACCATGCGCGACGGGAAGATCGTCTCCGACCGGGTCAACGCAAAGCCGCAGGAGCTCGCGGCCGGCGCACGTCAGGCTCTTCCGCGGCTCGAGCCGGATGGCGCCGTGCATGCGGGCTTCGGCGTGATGATCGTGGGCGCGGCCCTGCAGGCGCTGATCCGCAACAAGATGCGCTCCGCGCTGACCATGCTCGGCGTGTTCATCGGCGTCGCGGCCTTGATCGCCATGGTTTCGCTCGGACAGGGAGCTAACGCCGCCGTCAAGAAGCAGATCGAGAGCCTGGGGACCAACCTCGTGATCATCCTGCCTGGGGCGACAACCGCGGGCGGGGTCCGCGGCGGTTTTGGCTCGTCCTCCACCCTCACCGTGCGCGACGCCCAGGCGATCCGGCGCGACGCCCCGGCGGTAGCCGACGTGAGCTACCTGATCCGCCAGAGCGCCCAGGTGCAGTACGCCAACCAGAACTGGACGACCGGCGTGCAGGGCGTCTCGCCCACCTATCCCTCCGCCACCAATTGGAGGATCGCCGCGGGCCGGCCGATCACCCAGGCCGACGACGATGGAGCGGCGATGGTCGTGCTCATCGGCCAGACCGTCTACGCGCAGCTGTTCGGCGCCTCGGCCAATCCGCTGGGGGCGACCATCCTGGTGCGCGGCGCGCCGCTGAAGGTGGTCGGGGTGCTGGCCTCCAAAGGCCAGTCGGCGATGGGCCAGGACCAGGACGACCTGGTGATGATCCCGTTCTCCACGGCCGAGCGGAAGGTGCTCGGGGTGGCCGCGCCAATCAGCGCCCAGAGCGGGCTGGCCGCCATCTACCTGCCACCGCCCAACCCCTTCGGCCTGCAGCCCAAGCTGACCGGTCGGGTCAACACCATTTTCGTGCAGGCGGCGAGCGGCGCCGAGGTGCAGCCGGCGATCGATCAGGTGAGCCGGATCCTGCGCCGCACCCACCGGCTGGCCGCCGGCGCCGACGACGACTTCTCCGTCCGCAACCTGAGCCAGATCGCCGACACGGCCGCCAACAGCGGCCGGATCTTGGCCATCCTGCTCGCCGTCGTGGCGTCGATCTCGCTGGTCGTGGGCGGCATCGGCATCATGAACATCCTGCTGGTCTCGGTCACCGAGCGGACGCGGGAGATCGGGCTGCGCATGGCGATTGGCGCCCGGCGTCTGCACGTCCTGCTGCAGTTCCTGGCCGAGGCCGTGCTGCTCAGCGTGACCGGCGGCGGCCTTGGCATTCTGGCCGGTCTGGCGGCGTCCTTGATCATCGCGGCGACGACCGGCTGGCCGGTGCCCATTTCGCCGGCGGCGCTCGTCGGCGGATTCCTTTTCTCGGCCGCGGTGGGAGTCTTCTTCGGCTTTTATCCGGCTCGGAAGGCCTCGCGGCTCGATCCCATCGAGGCGCTCCGCTTCGAGTGAGGCTCCAGGATGGAAAACCTCGAGGCGTGCATCGCTCATGCCGAGTAAGCTGCGGTGCGACACAAGCCTGAAACGCCGGGCGGCGAGTATGCCTCCGGTCAGCTCACCGTTGGGGAACGAGCCCCATGGAAGAGTACGCCCACCGAAAGAACATCGAGCGGTTCGAAAGCGCGCTCGCGCAGGAATCCGATCCGAGCGCGCGCAAGCGCCTCGGAAAACTCTTGCAGGATGAACGCAAGCATCTCGACCGGGTGCTGCGTGAGAAGAGCCGTCTCGAGCCGTGAGGGTGGTCGCCGAAGGACGCTCGGCCGTGCGACAGGCCGTCGTCTGGCGAGGCCGGGCCGGGCTTCCCAGATAACGGGCATGGCTAACGAAGTCGACGACCTCAAGGCGGTTTCGGCCCGCCGCGCCCAACTCGCGCCCGGCACGCCGGTGGGCGTGACCGAGGCGATGATCCACGACCTGGTGCACGCCTTCTACGGCAAGATCCGCAAGGACCCGGCGCTGGGCCCGGTCTTCGCCCGCGTGATCGGCGGCGACTGGGATCCGCACCTGGCGAAGATGTGCGACTTCTGGTCGTCGGTCTTGCTGATGACCGGCCGCTTCCATGGCTCGCCGATGGTCGCGCACACCCGGGTCGAGGGCATCCGGCCCACCCATTTCGCTCGCTGGCTACACCTGTGGCGCGAAACCGCGGCCGAGGTCTGCCCGCCCGAGGCCGCGGCGCTGTTCACAGCCAAGGCCGAGATGATCGGCCAGAGCCTGCAGCTCGGCATCGCCGCCAGCCGCGGCGAGCTGCCGCCGGTGCGCGCCGGCCGCAGCTAGGGCGCGCAATCGTCGAGCTTGACCTTGGCCAGGAGCGCCGCGCGGTTGGCCCGAAGGTCGCGTCCGCTGCGCGCCGCCGGATAGGGCGCATCGCCCTTCAGCCCCTTCCAGAGCGCCAGATTGTAGGCGCCGGTGTCCAGCCGGTCCTCCTGGCTGAAGTCCTGGCCGGCCATCACCTTGGCCCAGTAGGCCCCGTCGTGCGTCGGCTTCACCGCACAGGCGGCCGCCGCCGAAGGGGCGGGCGGCAGCGGCAGCTTGGTCGTCCGCAGCACCGGCGCGATGCGCGCCCGGTAGCTCCAGGTCGGCGCAGCGTTCGGATCGAAAACGTCGGCCATGGGTTCGGCGAGGCCGTCGGTCAGGCCGGTCGGCTTGACCCCCAGGATGTCCTCCATGGTGCGGACCAGGCTGACCGTGGTGTAGCGGGTCTTCACCACCGCACGCTTTTTGACGTACGGGCCGACGATGAACGCCACCGAGCGGTGGGCGTTGACGTGGTCGGGCCCGTCCTGGGCGTCGTCCTCGAGGACGAAGATCAGCGTGTCCTTGGCGAACGGGCTCGCGGCGACCTTCTCGACGAGCAGACCCACGGCATAGTCGTTGTCCGCCACCTCGGTCTCCACCGAGTTCAGGCCGTCGATGCCGCGCTTGAAGTCGCCTGTGTGGTCGTGCGGCAGGCGCACCAGCATCAGATCCGGAGCCTTGCCCGCCCTCACGAAGCCGTCGAACTCCCGCTCCCACTCCTTGAACCGCCAGTAGTCGGGGAACGCCTGGTCGAAGCCGCGGAAGTAGGGGTCGGTAATCGCCATCAGCGAGGCCTTGGCGGGGAAGAACACCTGCCGGTGCGTCTTCCAGGGCTCCCGATCGAGCGGGATCTGCGCCTGGCCGGCGTCCGGCTCGTAGAGCGACAGATCGCCGAAGAAGCCCCAGTTGCGGACCGACAGCCCGGCCCTAAGGGCGCCGTCCCAGATGTAGCCGGCGTTGGCGGCCTCCGGCGCATCAAGGCCGGCGATATCGGCCGTGCCCGGCAGGACGTCGGGATCGTTGGGCGTCAGCGGGTTGACCTTCAGCCGCTCGGCCGTGGTCGCATAGCCCACGTTGACGTTCCGGTTCGGGCCTTCCTGGTCGTATTGCAGGCCGCGCTGGGCGTAGTTCACCGGCGACTCGCGCTCGGTCCAGTCGTTGGTCCTGGCCGCCGTCGTCCAGTCCCAGCCGGTGTTGGAGCTTTCGCCGGAGTCGAAAAAAGTGTCGAGGTCGACGAACTCGCGGGCCAGCGCGTGCTGGTTGGGGGTGATCGCGCGGCCGAAGATCGCCAGCTTGGGATCGCCGTTGCCCACTTCCAGATCGCCAAGGATCTGATCGTAGGTGCGGTTCTCCTTCACGATGTAGATCACGTGATGGATCTTGCCGCGCAACTGCGCCATCACGGCCTCGGCGGCGCGGGTGTCGCGCGAGCCCGGAAAGTGATCGTTCGCCGCGACCTGGCGGGTCAGTTCGGCAAGGTCGGCCGGTCGGGGCATGGGCAGGGTGAGGAAGCCCGCCTTCTCAAGCTGCCAGACATAGTGGTTCGTCGCCTGGCAGGCGTGCCTTGCGTCGGGGGCGATCGACAGGTTGTTGCGGCAGGCGTCAGGGTTCGGCCCGGGGTTGGACTTCCCGTTGACCACATAGACCTGGCCGCCGTCCGGACGCGCCGCGACCGCAGTGGGATACCAGCCGGTGGGGATCAGGCCGACGACCTCCGACCGGGCGGCGGCGCGCGGCGCATCATCGCCGTCGTCCTTTCGGCGGGGCTGGGACGGTGCGTTCAGGCCAGCGGCGCGGTCGGAGAGCCGGATGACGGCCAGCGCGTTCTCCCCGCCGTTGGTCACCAGCAGGGTGCGCCGATCGGGGGAGAGCGCGAGGCCGTTGGAGCCGGCCCCGCCCAGCGGGCCGGTTCGCGCCAGCACCGCCCTGGGCGCGGCGGTCGGAATCCGCTCGATAAGCTTGTCGGCCACAGGATCGATCACCGCCACGCCGTCGGTGTTGTCCATCGCCGCGTAGAGCCGTCGGCCCCCGGCGGCGGGCAGCAGGAAGACCGGCTGGCCGCGCACCTTGATCCGCGCGCCTACCGAAAGACCCTGGGCGGTGAGGCGCAGGGCGATCACCTCGCGGTCGCGCTCGCTCGCGGCATAGGCCTTGCCGTTGGATGTCCAGGCGACCGCTCGCGGGAAGGTCCCGCCGGGAACCCCCTTGCCGGGCCTGAGGTCGGTCTCGCTGACCCGGCCGCTCGCCAGGTCGATCAGGCTGACGGAATCGTTCTGCACGTTGGCGACCAGCAGCCGCTTGCCGTCGGGGCTCACGGCGAGGCCCGCCGCGGAGGGTCGAACCTCCAGGCCGAGGCCGGCCTTGTGGCCGAGCGGGAACACCCGGCCGAGCCGGTAGGAGCCCGGCTGGCCCTCGAACTCCAGGACCTTGTCGTCGACGCCGCCTGAGACATAGAACCGCTCGCCTGAGGGCGCCCAGGCGAGGCCCAGGAAGGTGTTGTCCACTTTGAGCACCTGGCGCTTCACGGGACGTGCGCCGCCGACGTCGTAGACGAAGACGTATTCCGAGGACTCCTCCATGATCACCTTGGCGGGTCCCAGCATGCGGTTGAAGCCGCTTGTGAGGATGAGCAGGGTGCGGCCGTCGGGCGAGAGCGCCACCGCGGCGGCCTGGCCGGCCGTGTAGCCCGGATTGCTGGGCAGATCCGGGTTCAGCGGCTGGAAAATCGCGCCGGGCGCGGCGGAGGGCGTGATCGCCTGGCCGGTCGGGACCGGCTCGCCCCGCAGAAGGCCCGCGGCCTCGGCCGGCGCCCCGCCCAGAACAACGGCGGCCGCCAGCGCACGCGCAGCCGATCTCACGCCCCACATCTCGCGCCCTCCCCTCGGTCAAGCGGCCGAGCTTAGGCGCCTTGTATGACGCTCTGGCAAGCTATAGTCGCCGCTTCCTTTCAGAGCGCGGAGAGGTCGATCCCATGGTTGACGTCGTCGTCGTGGGCGCCGGCAATGCCGCCTTCGCCGCGGCGGTCGCGGCGCGCGAGGCCGGCGCCTCTGTGCTGGTGCTGGAGCGCGCCCCAGCCGAGGAGGCCGGCGGCGACAGCCGCTTCACCGCCGGGGCCATGCGCTTCGCTTACGACGGAGTGGAGGACCTGCGCCGCCTGATGCCGGACCTTACCGACGACGAGGTCGCCCGGTCCGACTTCGGGACCTATCCGCAGGCCCGGTTCTTCGAGGACATGGGCCGCGTCACCGACTACCGGACCGACCCTGAGCTGTGCGAGCTGCTGGTCACGCGCTCCGGGCCGACCATGCTCTGGATGGCCGAGCAGGGCCACAGGTTCGCGCCGATCTGGGGGCGGCAGGCGTTCCAGGTCGACGGCCGCTTCACCTTCTGGGGCGGGCTCACGGTCGAGGCGCATGGCGGCGGGCCGGGGCTGGTGGAGGCCTGGACGCGCATCGCCGCCGGGCAGAGCATCGAGGTGGCCTATGGCGCGCGGGTCGTCTCGCTGATCGCCGGCGACAGCGGCGTGCGGGGGGTGTGTCTCAGGCAGGCCGGCCGCACGCGCGAGGTCACAGCGAACGCCGTGGTGCTGGCCTGCGGCGGCTTCCAGGGCAACGTCGAGTGGCGCACGCGCTACCTGGGTCCCGGCTGGGATCTGGCCAAGGTGCGCGGCACGCGCTTCAACACCGGCGACGGGCACAGGATGGCGCTGGAGATCGGGGCCATGCCGGCCGGGCAGTGGTCCGGCTGCCATGCCGTCGCCTGGGAGCGCAACGCCCCGGAATTCGGCGACCCCGCGGTCGGCGACGGCTTCCAGAAGCACTCCTATCCGTTCGGGATCATGCTGAACGCCCGCGGCGAGCGGTTCCTCGACGAGGGCGCGGACTTCCGCAACTACACCTACGCCAGGTATGGCCGCGAGATCCTGAGGCAGCCGCGGCAGTTCGCCTGGCAGGTCTTCGACGCCAAGGTGCGCCACCTGCTGCGCGACGAATACCGCATCCGGCAGGTGACCAAGGTCTCGGCCGGCTCCCTGGAGGAGCTCTGCGCCGGGCTGGAGGACGTCGATGCGGCAGCCGCGCTCGCCACGATCCGCGCCTACAACGCCGCGGTGCGCACCGATATCGCCTTCGACCCCAACGTCAAGGACGGCCGCCGCACCGAAGGCCTGGCGATCCCGAAGTCCAACTGGGCCAACACCCTCGACCAGCCGCCGTTCGAGGCCTACGCCGTCACCTGCGGCGTCACCTTCACCTTCGGCGGCCTGCGCATCGATCGCGATGCCCAGGTTCTGGACGTGGACCTCGCGCCGATCCCCGGCCTGTACGCGGCCGGCGAGATCGTGGGCGGGCTGTTCTACGAGAACTATCCGGGGGGCACGGGCCTGATGGCCGGGGCCGTGTTCGGCCGCATCGCCGGCGCCTCCGCGGGTCGCGCGGCGCAGGCTTAGGCGACTCGGCGGGCACGCCACGGGCGGCGCTGTGGATCAGCACTCAGAAACAAAGCTTGGCAATTCTAAATAAACGTCAGGAAGGCGACAGTAGCCTCGAACGTGTAATGGCTAGCGGCGAGATGACACATTAGTATGGATGCACGTCTGCGGCATGTAGCGCGCATGCGCCCGACCCTTCGTTCTAGAGCCGAGCTTGTTAATCTCATTCATCGCCGCACCCACGCCCTAGGAGGTCCGGGCCTTCTTGCCCTTGCCCTCGGCGCGGTCGTGCTGTCGGTCGGGGTGGCGGACGCCGCGGCCCGCGCCGGGAGTTCCGCGCCGGCCGCGCCTTTGCTGCAGATCACAGCGGCTCCGCAGCAAGGGGCGGCGCAGCCGCCGCACACAGCCGAGGAGCCGACCTGGGACGGCGTCGACCTGGATGGGGACGGCGCGCCGGACTTCGCCAATCCGACCGGGCGGGCGCCGCGCGGGCATGACGCCTTTGGCGACGGCTACTTCCACGCCAGCCGCGACGGCGGGACCCGTCCGCACGAAGGCGTCGACTACGACTCCCGGGCCGGCCAGACGGTGAGTGCGCCGATCTCGGGTTTCGTCTCGAAGATCGGCTACGCCTACCCGGGCGACCCACGCTTCAAGTACGTGGAGATCGACAACCCCGCCCTGCACATCGAGGCGCGGGTGTTCTACGTCGACCCTGTGGTGGAGGTGGGAAACAGCGTGGCGCTCGGGACTCCGATCGGGACGGCCCACAGCCTGCAGGCGCGCTATGGCGGCATCACCGACCACATCCATCTGGAGCTCGCCGAATCCGGGCGGAAGATCGATGCCCAGACGGTCATTCTCGCCCGCCGCGAGGATGCGACGATGATGGCGGGCATGAACTGAGGCCAGGGAGCCTCAGTCGTCCCGAGGCTCGGCGTCGCGGTCTGGAACGGGCTCGCCTTCGCCATCCATCGCCGTGCGCGGCCCGTCGTCCGGCGAGCCGGTCCGATGGCCGTCGGCGGTCACGCCGGGCGCATCCCAGCCGTCGCGGCGCGCGCCCGCCTCGCCGCCGTCGGCCCGGTCGCCGCCCGAGCCCAGCCCGCCCGCCCCGTAGCCGGAGCCGTAGGCCGCGCCGTCGCCGTGGCCCGTTTGCGGACCCGCGCGGTCCTCGCGCTTGCGGATGTCGTCAGCCATCGGGGTCTCCTTCGAGGTCGACGGACAGCCAACCGTCAGCCTAGGCTCTGCGTTCCGCAGCAAGGCGGGGGGAGAGTGGCGCATGGCGCGAAGCGTCCGCGGAGCGGTCTTGGCGGCGGCGAGCGCGACGGCCGTGCTCGCGGCGTCATCGGCGCGGGCGGCCGACGAGGAGATCCAGGTCTACATGGACGAGATCGGCCCGCCGCACGAGCTCGGCCTCGATGTCCACCTCAACTACGTTCCCAAGGGCCGCGTCGATCCCGAGTTCCCTGGCGAGCAGGCCTCGGAAGGGCGCACCCGCATTACGCCCGAATGGAGCTATGCGCTCGATCCGGATACCGAGCTTGGCCTCTATCTGCCGCTCGCCACCATCGACCGGGACGGCAGCTTCCGTGCGGGCGGCGTCAAGGCGCGGATCAAGTGGGTGGCCCCGCGTCCGAAGGACCAGGACTGGTTCTGGGGCCTGAATTTCGAGATCGGGAAGGCCGCCAGGAACCTCGACATCAATCCCTGGAATGCCGAGCTGAAAGGCATCGTGGGCGCGCGTAAGGGGCCCTGGACGCTGGCGGCCAACCTGAACGTCGACTGGATGGTATCCGGCCCCGAGCACACGCCGGTCGACTTCCAGCTCGCCGCCAAAGCCGCCTATCGCATCGGCGAGAAGACCTCCGTCGGGCTGGAGAGCTACAATGGCCTGGGCCGCGGGCGCCGCTTCGGGCGGCTCTCCGAGGCCGACCACCAGACCTACCTCGTGCTCGACACCAGCCTTGGCCGCTGGGACCTCAACCTCGGGGCGGGCTATGGCTATGGCCGACCGGAGGATCGTTGGATCGTGAAGGCGGTGGTGGGCGTGCCGATCGGGCCCGGGTAGGCGGCAAGAAAAAGCCCCGCCGCCCGGGGGCGGGGCTTCGCTTCTTTCTCCTCGGGCTCCGGCTGGCCGGAGCGGCACGAGCTATAGGGCTCGGCGGCCGACCAGAGCGTGGTAGATGAATAGCACCACCACGGCGCCTATGATCGCCACGAGGATCGAATAGATGTTGAGGCCGCTCACGCCGGCGGCGCCGAAGCGGGTGAACAGGAACCCGCCCACGAAGGCGCCGATCACGCCGAGCACGAGGTCCCAGACCAGGCTGCCGCCGGTCCGGTTCACGAGCTTGCTGGCGATGAAGCCGGCGATGAGGCCCAGAACGATCCAGGCAAGGACTGACATATCGTTTCTCCAGTGGCGCCGGTTGCGGGACGACTGTCCCCTGTCCGGCGATGCCCGAAAAAAGCCGGGGAGTCGGGATTCGGTTCCGTCTGTTCTGGCGTCCCGACGGGCGACCTATGGGCAACCTTGGGCGTGGGCAGGGGTTCTAGTCCCTGTGCGTCGCGCCGAAACCGAAGGAGAAGAGACCCGTGCGAAACAAGCTGATCGCTTCGGCGACCCTGGCGCTGGCCAGCCTGAGCCTGGCCGCCGCCCCGGTGGCCGCCCAGGCGAAACACCATCGCCATCGGGTCCTGGTCTGCGGCGCGAGCCGACACGCCCGCAACACGGGCACCGCCGTGGGGGCGATCACCGGCGGCCTTCTGGGCAACGCCGTCTCGCACCATGGCGGCAAGCTCGGCGGCACCCTGATCGGCGCCGGCGTCGGCGCTGTGGCGGGCCACCAGATCGCCAAGCACAACGGCAGAGAGCACTGCCACTACGAGTATCGCTGAGCGAGGCGCGACGTCTGCGGCCCGGAGCGCGTTCACCTGACGCAGAGCCACCGGCTGCGGTGCCAGTTTTCCGAATTGTCGACCCAGCCGGTGATCCGCGGATTCACCAGGGCGCGACCCACGGTGTAAAAGAGCGGCGCGATCCCCTCGTCGTCGAGCATGATCTGCTCCGCCCGCGCCAGGATCGCGCCGCGGCGGACGGCGTCGGGCTCGCGGTCGGCTTTGCCTAGCAGGGCGTCGTAGGCGGCATTCTTGTAGTCGCCGTAGTTCTGCGCGCCGACGTCGGACTTCAAGAGGCCCAGGAAGGTCATCGGGTCGTTGAAGTCGCCGTACCAGGCCATCGTGCCCACGTCGAAGTCGCGGTTGGCGAAGGCGGCGAACGCCACCGGCGCATCGTTCTGCAGGATCGAGGCGTCGACGCCGATCGCGCGCCAGTCGGCCTGGATGGCCTCCGCCAGCAGCAGGCTCTCGCTGTTGTTGGTGGTCTTCAGCTGGAATTTGAGCGGATGGGCCGGGGTGAAGCCCGCCTGGGCAAGTAGCGCCTTGGCCTCGATCTGCCGCTGCGGGAACGAGGCGTCGGCCCAGCGGGTCTTTGGCCCGAACGGGTAGTTCGCAGTCCCGGGCGGCACGAAGGCGTAAGCCGGCCGCTGGCCCGCGCGCATCAGTTTGGCGGTCATGAAGTCCCGGTCGAGGGATTCCGACAGCGCCCGGCGGACGCGCACGTCCTTGAACGGCCGCACGTCGCGCGTGTTGAACGAGAGATAGCTGGTGGCCAGCACCGTGTGGGTGTGCACGTAGCCGGGCATCACCTTGCGCAGGCGGTCGATCCGGTTGGACTGGAAGGTGTTGCTGATGTCGAGCTCGCCGCGCTGGACCCGTCGTTCGGCGGCGATCGCGTCGGGCGTCTGGAAATAGTCGACCCGGTCGAGGCAGACGTGCCCGGCATCGTGGAAATAGCGGTTCTTGGCGAGGGTGATGTGGTCGCCGAGATTCCAGGAAACCAGCCTGTAGGGTCCGTTCGAGACGTACTTGCCGGGCGCGACCCAGCCGTCGCCGTATTTCGCCACGGCGTGCCGTGGGGCGGGATAGAAGCTCTGGTGCTTGGTGAGTTCGAGCAGGTAAGGGGCCGGATGCTCGAGGGTGAGCTGCACGGTGTAGCGGTCGAGCGCCTTCGCGCCGAGGCTCGCCGGGGGCGCCTTGCCCTCGCTGATCGCCTGGGCGCCTTTTATGACGTAGGCGAGGTAGGCGTAGATCGAGGCGGTCTTCGGATCGAGCAACCGCTGCAGGCCGAAAACGTAGTCGTCGGCGGTGACCGGCGCGCCGTCCGACCAGCGGGCGTTGGGTCGCAGGTGAAAGGTCCAGACCAGACCGTCTGGGCTGGTCTCCCATGATGTCGCCCCGCCGGGGACCGGGCTTGCGTCGGGGCCGTCGGTGGTAAGCCCTTCCATCATGTCGCCGATCACCCACGATTCGGTGACGGTGTTGGCTCGTTGGGAATCGAGCGTGGCGGGTTCGGAGGCGAGGCCGAACTCCAGGCACCGCTGTCCCTTCGGACACGCGGGCCGCTGGGGCTTGCCCTGGCAGCCGGCGATCATCAGGGCCGCGGCGGCGGCCAGAAGGAGCGGCGGAAGCTTGCGCAAGCGGGCGGACCTCGGGCGTCGGGTCCGCCATCACGCATCGGGACCGCGATCTTGTCGAGGTGGCTAGTTGAGCTTGAACTCCGCGCCCAGCGCATTCAGCTCGGCGGGCTTGATCAGCTTGCAGTGGCCGACCGTCACCTTGAACAGGGCGCCGTCGAGCGTGCGGGCCCAGAAATCCAGGAATTTCCGAAGCACCGGGAAATCCGGGCATAGGTCGTAGTCCTGCCAGATGTAGCTCTGCAGCAAGGACGGGTGGTCGGGCATCCGGTAGAGGATTTCCGCGGTGGTCAGCCCGTAGCCTTCGAGCTGCCTGCGGAACTCGGGCGACGCCAGCATCAAACAACCTCGGCGTTGTGGATCCGAAGCGCGACCGCGCGGCGGCCGCGCAGTCTAGTTATGCATGATTCGAAAAAATGTTCCTTAAGATCAGCAACTTAGCACTCATGTGCCCAGACTGCTGCCAATCTTGCCGTCAGCGGCCGTACGCCTTCGGCTCGAGCCTCACTCGGACCGGCTCGGAAAAGCTGCGCCAGCCCAGGCGGGCGATCACCTCGTTGCTCTCCTTGGCGTCGCGGCCGGGCGCCAGCGACCAGGTGATGTGATAGGTCGAGCCGTCGGGGCGGTCCGTGGTTCCGCGGATCGCGACGACCATGGCCTGGACGCCCGTTCCATCGTCCGCCTCGCCCACGATGTCGCCCCAGGTGTCGGTGGGGAGCAATCCCTCGCCTCCGCCGAACTTGAGCGTCACATGATCGGCGACCACGTCGCGGTACCGCGGCGGCAGCCGCCTCAGCAGGTCGTCACGTTGGGCCCTGTCCAGCGCCCAGCCGACGAAGCCGGGCCGGCGTCCGGCGCGCGGATCATCGTTGGCCATGCCATCCTCCGCCGAGGTGAACCGCGCCCCTGCCACGCGGTTCCGGGTGGCGCGCGGCTGCGGCCGCGCTAGTCTCCCAGGCAAACCGGGGAGGGTTCAATGCGCATCGTCAATCTCGCCTTCGTCGCCGCCCTGGCGCTCGCCGGGCCGGCGCTCGCGCAGTCCGCCAGGCCCGCCGCGGCCGTCCCCTCGCGCGGCCCTGAGCGGTTCGCCCCGGAGATCGCGGCCTTCGCCGCGGCCGACGCGCAAGCGAAGCCGCCGCCCTGCGGCTTCCTGTTCACCGGCTCCTCCTCGATCCGATTCTGGTCGAGCCTGGACAAGGACATGGCCCCGCTGCCGGTGATCAACCGCGGCTTCGGCGGCTCGGAGATTTCCGACGTCGATTACTATTTCGCCCAGGTGGTCGCGCCCTACCGTCCGCGCGCCATCATCTTCTACGCCGGCGAGAATGATATCGCTGCGGGCAAGACGCCCGACCAGGTCGCCGCCGACTTCGCCCGATTCATGGACCTGAAGACCAAGGCGCTGGGGGCCGCACCGGTCTACTTTGTCTCGCTGAAGCCCTCGAAGCTCCGTTTCGAGCAGCTGGACAAGCAAGCGCAGACCAACGCCGAGATCCTCGCCATGGCGGGGCGCCGGAAGGATCTGCGGTTGATCGACGTGGTCCCAGCCATGCTGCAGAACGGCCAGCCGAAGGACATCTATCGTCCCGATCGGCTGCACATGACGGCCGACGGCTACGCGATCTGGACGTCGATCATCCGCCCGATCCTCCTGGAGGAGGCCAAGCGCCCGACGCGCTGCAAGCCCTAGCGGGCGCTACTCGGCAGCCTGCAGGATCACCGCTTCGCGCCCACCGCGGACCAGCCGTCCGGGCAGCGCGCCGGTGGGCGCGCCGTCCTCGAACGTCACCTCGCCCGACTTCACGGTGTAGCGGTAGCCCTCGGCTCGTTGTACGAGCCGCCGCCCGCCGGCCGGCAGGTCCTCGACCGCGACCGGCCGATGCAGCCGGAGCGCCTCGAAATCGATCACGTTCAGATCGGCCAGCAGGCCGGGCTTCAGTTGACCGCGGTCGTGCAAGCCGTAAGCGCGGGCCGTGTCGCTGGTCAGCTTCTTCACCAGGAACGACAGCGGGAAGCGGTCGCCCTTGACCCGGTCGCGGGCCCAGTGGGTCAGGATGAACGTCGGCATGCCGGCGTCGGCGATCACCCCGCAATGGGCGCCGCCGTCGGAAAGCCCGAACAACACGTTCGGGTGCTCCATGTTCTTGCGGAAGAAGTCGAAGTTGTACGACTGGTACGCGCCGAGCGGCTGGTAGAACAGCTCGCGCCCGCCATCGCGCAGCAGCAGGTCGTACATCATCTCCAAGGGCGACACGCCGGCGGCTTCCGCCATGCCGCGCACGCTGTGCTCACGGTCAGGCTCGTAGTTCGGGTTCTCGCCCAGCGGGAACACGCGCCAGAGCAGCTCCTCCGGCCCGTTGGCCATGGCGCCCAGGCGCATGCCGCTCTGTTCGGCCATCAGCGCCGCGCGCACCTCCGGCCGGCGCATCGCCTGGAGCTTCTCCGCCAGCGGCAGGGGGGCGATGTCGCGGCGGAAGGTCGGATGCGCGGCGAAGATGTGGAAGTTGGAGGTCAGGCCGTGGAGGATGCCGGTGGGCCGCCCGGCGATCTGTGGCCGGATGTCCATGCCCTGGGCGCGCGCCTGCTCGGCGATGTTGTACATCTTGTTGCCCTCATAGGCGCCGGCCGAGGTGGCGACCAGGGTGACCGGCAGGCCCGTCTGGTGGGCGAAGTCCTTGACCCAGGCCCATTCGTCGTCTTCGCCGAGGTGGTCGGAGACCATTTCGAAGACGCCGTGCGTCAAGCCCTTCATGGCGAGACCCAGCGCCAGCATCTCGTCGGACCCGGCGAAGGTGCCGGGCACGTGGACTCCCTTCTTGTCCTTGTGCAGCAGGGTGCGCGAGGTGGAGAAGCCGAGCGCGCCGGCCGCCACCCCCTCGCGCACCAGGGCCGCCATTTCGGCGATCTCCGCCGGGTTCGGCTGATAGTCGGTGTTGCAGCGCTCGCCCAGGACATAGGCGCGTATCGCCCCGTGCGGGACATGCGTCCCGACGTCGATGGCCCGCGGCTTGGCCTCCAGCGCGTCGAGGTACTCGGGGAAGCTCTCCCATTTCCAATCGATGCCCTCGGCCAGCGCCGAGCCTGGGATGTCCTCCACGCCTTCCATCAGTTCGATCAGGAACTGCTCGGCGCCTGGCCGGACCGGCGCGAAACCGACGCCGCAGTTGCCCATCACCGCCGTCGTCACGCCGTGCCAGCTGGAGGGCGCCAGCAGCGAATCCCACGTCGCCTGGCCGTCGTAATGGGTGTGGATGTCGACCCAGCCGGGCGTCACGATCATGCCGCTGGCGTCGATCTCGCGGCGGGCGGGTCCGGTGACCACGCCGACCTCCACGATCCGATCGCCCTGGACGGCGACGTCGCCCACGAACGGCTCCGCGCCCGTTCCGTCGACGATCGTCCCGCCGCGAATGATCAGGTCACGCATGGCGTCCTCCACAGTTGGCTCACCGCAACGATAGTTCGGCGCCGTGGCGGAAGGAAACGCAATTGCGCCGCAGCCTCAGCGGCCCATCAGCGACTGCAGGGTCGGAGCGCCCGCCGTCTCCTGGCTGAATCCCGCGCACCAGCGGAACGGCCCCGACCCGCGTCGCGCCGCCAGGCCCATGCTGTAGAGCGTGTCGCCGAGGTCCAGCCGGTCCAGGGTCACGTAGGCGAGCGCCCGGTTGTACTCATCGCGCTGGCCGGTGCGTTTGACGCTGATCTCGCGGCCTTCGGCGATCAGGGCTCGCGTCTCACGCGCCGCTTCCCGGGCCGCCAGCGCCTCGGCCCAGCAGTGCGCATCGGGGATCGGCTGGGGCGCGTAGGCGTCGGCGAGCCTCAGGTCCTCGCCGTCCACCGTCAGCGCGTCGCCGTTCAGCACCTTCACCCGCTCGGCGAGGGACGCCGCCGGCGCCGTGGCCGGCCTGGGTTCCGGCGCCCGGCCGCAGGCGGTCGCCGCGAGCGCGATCGCAATGGCCGGGAGAAGGGTGCGGGCGAGCATGAGGCCGCGTTTTAGCGTGGCGCGCCTACGGCTCAAACAGCCCCGGCCGCCGCACTTTCAGCGCCTGGATCAGGACGAGCGTCTTCATGTCGAGGATCCCGTCGGCTTCCACCGCCCGCCAGAGCGCGTCCAGCCGCGGCTCGACGACCGTGATGTGCTCGTGCTCGTGCGCGGCGCCGCCGCCCGCGGCGATCCGGTCGGCAGCCGCATAGGGCGCCAGGAACAGCTGGATGCGCTCGCTGGAGACGCCGGGCGAGGCGAATGGCGAGCCGACCGGCTCCAGGGCCCCGAGGCGGACGCCCGCCTCCTCCAGCGCCTCGCGCCGGGCGGTGGCCTCCGCCGTCTCGTCCTCGATCATGCCGGCCGGCGCCTCGGTGAGCTCGGGCGGGCCGCCCGCCCAGGCCGCCGGCGCGCGCGGCAGCCTGACCAGCAAGGCGCAGCGTCGATCGGCGTCATAGGGCAGGACCGCGACCGCGTGGCCGTGGTCCTCGATCTCGCGCCGGAACGTCGAGCCGTCCTCGGCCTCGAGCGTCGCCAGCATCAGCGTGACGTAGCCCTTGTAGATGGTCTCGACCCGCTTGATCTCCACAGGCATGCCGCGGCCTCAGCGCCGGCCCAGGCTCGCACGCAGCATCCAGGCGTGCTTCTCGTGGGCGTCGACCCGGTCGTCGATCAGGCTCGCGGTCACGTCGTCGCCGGCGGCATCGGCCGCCGCGCGCGCCTTGCGGGCGGCCGCGACCAGCGCCTCGTGGTCGCGGACCAGCTCGGCCAGCATGGCCTCGGCGCTCTGCTCCGGATCGCCGTCCTGCACGCCCGAAAGGACGGCGAACGCGCGACACCCCTGCGGGGCGAAGGCGCCCAGCGCCCGGATCCGCTCGGCGACCAGATCGATGGCCGCCCACATCTCGGCGTACTGGGTCATGAACAGCTGGTGCAGCGCCGCGAAGTTCGGCCCCTCCACGTTCCAATGATAGCCGTGGGTCTTCAGATAGACGGCGTAGGTGTCGGCGAGCAGGTGCGAAAGCCCGCCGGCGACCTTGCCGCGCCCCTCGGCGTCGATCCCGATGTTGATGTCGTCGGCCATGCCCGTTCTCCTCGCTGTGAACCGCCGTTCTCCGCTTCCGCGCCCCTCCGGTCCAATCGATCTTCCAAGCAATTTGCATAGAGCAGGCCTATGCACGAGTCGGCTTGGCGCCGCCCCGCATTGGGTTATCGTCGTTCACGGAGACCGCCGCGCAGAGAGACGGCCTGGGAGGAGCCCATGAAGTTCACCTGGTTCAACCTGATGCCCTGGCCCTATCTGCCGGACGACTTCCGCGAGACCAACCGCTCGGTATGGGTCGACATCGACCAGCGACTGTTCGACCCGGTGAAGAGCCACGAGGTCTACAACCGCTACATGGACCTCCTGGAGTACGCCGCCTCCCTCGGGTTCGATGGCATCGGGGTCAACGAGCACCACCAGAACGGCTACGGCATCATGCCCTCGCCGAACATCATCGCCGCCGGCCTGGCGCGCCGCACGCAGGACGTGGCGCTGGTGGTGCTGGGCAACTCCATCGCGCTCTACAACCCGCCGGTCCGGGTGGCGGAAGAGTTCGCGATGCTGGACTGCATCTCCGGCGGGCGGCTGGTGGCCGGGTTCCCGGTCGGCACTTCGATGGACACCAACTACTGCTATGGCCAGATCCCCTCGCTGACGCGCGAGAAATACGCCGAGGCGCACGAACTGATCATCAAGGCCTGGACAACCCGCGAGCCGTTCGCCTTCAACGGCCGCTACAACAAGCTGCGGCACGTCAACATCTGGCCGCGGCCGATCCAGCAGCCGCGTCCGCCGGTGCACATCCCGGGCGGCGGCTCGGTCGAGACCTACGACTTCTGCATCGACAACACCTACTCGTACTCCTACCTCAGCTTCACCGGCTACCTCCGCGCCAAGGCGCTGATGGACGGCTACTGGAAGCGGGTCGAGGAGCGCGGCGCCCCGGACAAGAGCCCCTATCGCGCGGGCTTCGCGCAGACGATCTGCGTCGCGGAGACCGACGAGGAGGCCGAGCGCCTCTACGCGCCGCACATCGACTACTTCTACAACCGCTGCCTGCACGTCTATCCGGGATTCGCCGACGCCCCGGGCTACCGCACGATCAAGACCATCCAGTCCGGCGCGCTGTCGCAATACGGCCGCCCGCAGGGCTTCAGCGAGCTCACCTGGAAGGACCTGACCGAGGGGGGGCACGTAATCGCGGGCTCCCCCGAAACCGTGCGCCAGCGGATGGAGGAGCTCGCCAAGGGCCTCCACGTCGGCAACATCTTCTGCCTGATGCATGTCGGGAACATGCCCGCCGAGAAGTGCATGTACTCGACCAAGCTGTTCGCCGAGAAGGTGATGCCGAAGCTCAGGAACATGTTCCCGGAGCACGCCGACGACGAGCGCTTCTGGTGCCACCCGATCAAGCAGGTGAAGCCGGGCTCCTTGCCGGCCGAGCCGCTTCGCGCGCCGATCCCGGCCGAGTGAGGAGAGGACGATCATGGAACTGAAGACCGTCCAGACCCCGCACGCGCCGGTCCGCTACGTCGAAGGCGGATCCGGCCCCGACCTCGTCTTCCTGCACGGCGCCGGCGGCGTGACCGCGGAGGATCCGTTCGTCAATGCGCTGGCCAGGAACCACCACGTCTATGCGCCGCTGGTGCCCGGCTACGGCGACAGCCAGGAAGCGCCCGAGATCCGCGACATGCTGGATTTCACCCTGCACACCTGGGACGTCGTCGCCGCGCTCGGGCTGAAGGATCCGATCCTCGTCGGCCATTCGATGGGCGGGATGATCGCGGCCGAGATGGCCGCCATCCAGCCCAACGACGTCTCGCGCCTGGCGCTGATCGCGCCGGCGGGCCTGTGGGACGACGAGCATCCGATCGTCGACCTCTTCACTATTCTGCCCTACGAAATGCCGGCGCTCCTGTTCCACGACGCCGAGGCGGGCGCGGCGATCCTGACGGCCAACCGCAACGTCGAGGACCCAAACTTCCTGCAGACTTATCTGGTCACCAACGCCCGCCAGCTGGGCATGGCAGGGCGCATCCTGTTCCCTATCCCGGAGCGGGGCCTCGCCAGCCGGCTCTACCGGATCAAGGCGCGCACGGTGCTGGTCTGGGGCGACTCCGACAAGCTGATCCCGCCGACCTACGCCCACGCCTTCAAGAAGGGAATCCAGAGCTGCGAGCTCGTCTCCATCCCTGAGGCGGGACACATGGTGATCGTCGAGAAGACCGACGCGGTGGCCGAGGCGGTGTCGCGGCTCGGCTAGGCGTCAGAATGGAAATGTGGCCGGCAGCGCGGCCATGGCCGTCGCCCAGGTGAGCAGGTTGAGCGGCAGTCCGATGCGCACGAAGTCGAAATAACGGTACCCGCCCATCTGATAGACCAGGACGTTGGTCTGATAGCCGAACGGCGTCGCGAAAGCGGCGCTCGCCGCCAGCATGACCGCGGCCAGGAAAGGCTTGGGGCTCACCGAAAGGCTGTCGGCCAGCGCCACCGCCACCGGGGTCATCAGCACGGCCACCGCGGCGTTGGAGAGCGCCTCCGTGAGCACCAGCGTTACGCCATAGAGCAGGGCGAGCGCCGTGCACGGGCCGAGGCCCTGCACCAGCTGCAGCATGGACGCCGTCGCGCGATCGGCCAGGCCGCTCAGCTGCAGCGCCAGCCCCACGACCACCATGCCGGCGATCAGCAGCAGGATGTCGGGCCGCAGCCCCTTGTAGGCCTCTTCCGGCCGGATGACCCGCAGGACCACGAGCAGGACTGCGCCGGTGAAGGCGGACGATGCGATCGGGGCATAGCCCAGCGCCGCCACCGCGACGACGCCGACGAACACGCCGAGCGAGATCAGCGCGCGCCCGGTGTCGAGCGGCCGGTCCGCCGCCGCGAAGAGGCTGACGTCGCCAAGCGCCACATCGCTGGTCTGCGCGGCCTCCGCGGCGGCGATCGCCTTCGATCGCATGGGGGCGGGGTCGTCCCGTCCGAGGATCGCGCCGCCGAACAGCAGCAGGTAGAGCCCGCCGACCGCCGCCAGGGCGAGCGCCACCGGGGTGATCTCGAAGACCCCGAACGTGGGCTGGCCGGCGTTCCGGGCCATGTCGTTGACCAGGAGGTTCGTCGAGGTGCCGATCAGGGTGCAGCAGCCGCCGAGCACCGTTGCGTAGGAGAGCGGGATCAGGAACCGCCGCGGCGACAGGCCGAGGGAGTGCGCGACGTCGCGGACGACGGGCGAGGCGATCACCACGATCGGCGTGTTGTTTAGGAAGGCGGACGCCGCCCCGCAAAGCACGATGACGATCCACAGCCCTGCCGCCCCGAACACACGGCAGAGCCGCACGGCGTGTCGGATCAGGGCGCCGATGAGGCCGGACAGCTCCATGGCGTAGGCGATCACGAAGAGGGAGGCGAGCGCGATCAGCGCAGGGCTTGCGAACGCACTCTGGATCTCGGCGGGGCGCACCACGCCGGCTCCGACCAGCGCCGCAGCTCCGGCAAGCGCTACGGCGTCGGACCGGAAACGGCCCCAGATCAGGGCGCCGACGACCGCGATCAGGACGGCGAGCGCGACAGCCTGGTCGAAGCTCATCCGCCCATGGATGGGAAGCAATAGGCCAGCGTCAAGCTGCAGGTGTGGGCGTCCGCGCAGCGTCTGCTATCGTCTGGGCATGGTCCCGCGCCACACGTCGACGAGGCCGGCCGTCGCGCTCGCGCTCGCGGCGGCCGCTCTCGTCGCATTGTCGAGCTGCCGACGGGCGGAGCGGCCCGCCCCCGCGCCGGCCCCTGTCCAGCCGCCGGCCGCTGCGGCTCCGGTCCCGCCCCTGGGCCCGGTCGAGCGCGCGCAGCTGATCTCCGCGGCCGCATCGGCTTCCGACGCCTATGCGCTGGGACGGCCCTACCCGCCGGCGCTCGCCGACCTGATCGGCGAGCGTTTCGAGGCGCGCTTGCCGTTCGGCTGCGCGGGGGAAGCGCCTGAGGCCGACGTCGGCTACACCGTCGACGCCAAACGCGGCGCGCTCAGCTTGCAGGCGCGTCCCGAGACCTGGACCACGACGCCCTGGGTGCGCGCCCTCGCCGGCCCCGCCCCCATCGAGGCCATCGAGGGGTTCTGGCTGAGACGGCCCTGGATCGCGTCGGACGCCTGTCCCGCCATCCGCGCGCCCGCGTCGGCGGCCCCTGCGCCGGCCACTCCCGAGACGTTGGGCCTGGCGCGCTTGTTCGCGCCCGGCGAGTCGCGCGTGCTGCGGCACGGCGCGCGCGGCTACGAGGTGGTCAAGAAGATCGAGCCGGGCTTGCTCCGCGTGCAGGGCTTCCGCCTGGTGCTCGCGGGCCGGATCGCCGACTTCGGCGACCGCCAGCCCATCCGGTGCCGCAGCGAGGGGCCCGATCAGCGCCCTGCCTGCCTTGTCGCGGTCGAGTTCGACCGCGTTAGCTTCGAGGACCCGGTGAGCGGCCAGGTCCTGGCGGAGTGGCGGAATTGACATTCGAAGACTCCTTCTCCGGCGTCTTCAATCGGCGCTTGTTGACGTGGCTTTCGACCTTGCCGCCTTCGAGCGTCTCGCCGCGGAAGTAGAACTTCTGCCAGGACCGCTTGAGGGCCTCGGGATCGCCCGCCTTCAGCTGCTGGTTGAACTCGGCGCGCGAGCTCGACCAGGTCTCGTATTCCCGCTTCAGCTCGGGCTCGCTCTCCAGCGTCCGGATGACCGGCTCGAATCCCTCCAGCCGATTGTGCTCCACCACATTGATGAAACAGAAGGGTTCGTCCTTCTCGAAGCGGATGCGCCCGGGCGCCGTGAACAGCCAGTTCATGGTGAAGGGGAAGGGCAGCCAGTCGGTCTCCACCAGCCCGGTCAGCGGCTGGATGCCGTGCTTGACGTGATTGGGCGGTCCGCCCGCCAGCACGGCCCAGCCCGGCTGAGTGCGGAAGAGATACCCCGTATGGAAGGTCAGCGTCCCGTAGGCGAAGTGGGACATGACGATGTGGCTCGCCTCCTTCAGCGGCGGATCCGGCAGGATGCGGATCGCGTTCGTGCCCGTTCCGCCGTTCCACTCGGCGGTGAAGCCGAACGGGCAGAGGATTTCCCAGCCGGTGGTGTTGGCCATGGTGAGCGGCAGGCAGCGATAGGGGGCGCGACCCGCGAAACCGTCCATCCATTTCCGCTCGGGCCGGCCGGGGATCATCTTCGGCGGCTCGGCCATGGTGGTGAAGCATTCCAGCTGCATGCGTCCTAACCTGCCTTTTTCCGTCCCCGGTTCAAGGCGGCAATCCTAGCATCGCGGCGCCGGGCCGCAGCGTTAGGATGCGGCCATGGCCAGAGCCGCCGCCCAGCAGCCCAGTCTTTTCTCTGACCTGCCGGAAGGCATGGTCTACCGGTCGGAATTCGTCTCACCCGAAGAGGAGGCCGAGCTCGCCGGCTGGCTTGCGACGCTGCCCTTCGAGCCCTTCCAGTTCCGCGGCTACGAGGGCCGGCGGCAGGTGGTCTCGTTCGGCTGGAAGTACGACTTCAACCGCACCCACCTCGAGAAGGCCGAGGGCCTGCCGCCGCAGCTCGTCGCGGTGCGGGCGAGGGCCGCCGCGCTCGCCGGCCACCGCGCGGAAGACATGCAGCAGGTGCTGATCAACAAGTACGAGCCGGGCGCCCCGATCGGCTGGCACCGCGACCGCCCGGTGTTCGCCGAGGTCGTCGGCGTCTCGCTGCTCGCGCCCTGCGCGTTCCGCCTGCGGCGGCGCACGCCGCAGGGCTTCGAGCGGAAGGCGATCACCCTGGCCCCACGCTCCGCCTACCTGCTCTCCGGGCCGGCGCGCACCGACTGGGAACACTCGATCCCGCCCGCAGCGCAGCTCCGCTACTCGATCACGTTTCGCAACTTCCGCAGCTGACTACTGCGCGTGCCCGCTCGCCACCACGTGGGCGGCGGAATCGGTGCGGGCTTTCCAGAGCAGGTAGGCGCGGACGTCCTCGACGTCGCCTTCGTTCAGGAACCGGCTGAACGGCGCCATCCCCTGATCCTTCTTGGCGCCGTCGAACACGATGGCCCTGAAGCCCGCCTGGCTCAGGATCGCGGGCGAGCGCGGCAGGTTGGGCAGGAAGACGCCGCCGCCGTGGCACGTCCCGCAGAACTGGCCGTAGAGCCTCGCGCCGTGATCGGCGTCGCCCTTCGACGGCTCGGCGGCGGTCAGGTCCAGCGGCGGCGGCGTCACGGGGGCCGGATAGGCTGCCGGCTTCACCGTCCCGCCGAGCTTGAAGACCAGGAGGCGGCCCTTGCGCCGCGGCTGGTCGCCGCCCATGCCGCCCGCGCCGCCGTAGCCCACCATCAGCGCGACGTACTGCTGGCCATCGAGAGCGTAGGTCATGGCCGGCGCAATCGCATTCGCGCCGGTGTCGTAGGTCCAGAGCGGCTTGCCGCTGGCCGCATCGTACGCCGCGAGCTCGTGGCCCGCGGCGTGGAAGACCAGCCCGCCGCCGGTGGCGAGCACGCCGCTCGTCCACGACTGCGGATAGCGGACCGTCCAGCGCGGCTTCGCCGCCGCTGGATCCCAGGCGATCAGCTCGCCCATCGGAGGCTCGCGCGTTGTCGCGGCCGCAGCCGCCGGCGCAGCAAGCTTGGCGGCGGAAGGTCCGCCCGCGGCGCGCCGCATGCCCGTGTTCCAGGCGCCCTGTTCGAAGGTGAAGCCCTGCGCGTCGGCATAGGAGCCGCGGCTGACCATGGCCGGGATGTAGACCAGGCACTGCTTCGGGCTGTAGGCCATCGGTTGCCAGTTGTGGCCGCCGAGCGCGCCGGAGCGTTGGTGGCTCTCGCTGTCGCCGGCATACCGCGCGCCGGGCGCCTCCACGGGCCGTCCGGTGTGCATGTCGATCTTGGTCGCCCAGTCCACGGGCACGAATTTCTCGGCCGAGATCAGCTTCCCGCTCGCCGCGTCGAGCACATAGAAGAAGCCGTTCTTGTTGGCCTGCATCAGCACGTGACGCGTCTGTCCGCCGACCGGCACGTCCGCCACCATGAGCTGCTCGACGGCGTCGTAGTCCCAGGCGTCGCGCGGGGTGGTCTGGTAGTGCCAGGCGTAGGCGCCGGTGTCGGCGTGCAGCGCTACGATGGAGGCGGCGAACAGGTTGTCACCTTTGCCGCCGGTGCGGATGGTGTCGCTCCAGGGCCCGGCGTTTCCCGTGCCGGTGTAGATCAAATCGGTCGTTGGATCGTAGGTGATGGCGTTCCACGGCGTCGCGCCGCCGCCGTTCTTCTTCCAGGCGCCCTCATTCCAGGTCTTTGCCGCCAGCGTCCGCATGATCGGATCGGAGGCGGCGTTATCCGGCGCGCCGGTCGGATTGGGGGTCATCTGGAAGCGCCACTTCAGGGCGCCGGTGGCGGCGTCATAGGCCGAGAGATAGCCGCGGACCGGGTATTCCGCCCCGCCGTTGCCGATCAGGATCATGCCCTTCACGGCGCGCGGCGCGCCGGTGATGGTGTAGGGCTGACGGGGGTCGGTGGTCTGGACGGTCCAGCGGACCAGGCCGGTGCGCGCGTCGAGCGCGATCAGCCGTCCGTCGATCGTGCCCACGTAGACGCGGCCCTTCCAGAGCGCGACGCCGCGGTTGACCACGTCGCAGCAGGCGTTGAAGCCCTTCTCTCCGGGGACCTGCGGATCGAAGGCCCACAGCCGCTTGCCCGTGCGCGCGTCGAAGGCGAAGACCTTCGACCAGGCGGTGGTGGTGTAGAGCACGCCATCGGATTCCAGCGGCGTCGCCTCCTGGCCGCGGCTGGTGTCGAAGCTCGCCCACCAGGCGACGCCCAGCTTGCCCACGGTCTGAGGGTTGATCTGCGCGAGCGGCGAAAAGCGCTGCTCGTCATAGGTCCGGCCATAGGTCAGCCACTCGTTGGGGTCTGCGGCGCCGATGCGGGCCGCGTCCACCGGCCGCTGGCACCCGGCCAGCGCGATGGCTGCGCAGAGCGCGGCCGCAACCGAAACCCGAGCTCTCATCCTGGACGTCCCCGACGTTTTTTCTTTGGAGCTTCGCAAAGAATTCGCCTCGCGGCGAGAGGTGATCCGCCGCCGTTGCGCCCGCCCGGCGAACTCGGCCATGCTCACCGGCCAGAGCCGGCGTGAGACCGGCTGTTCGGGAGGATGCTCTTGGCCAACACAGCGACCAGCGCCGCGGCGGCAGGCGCGACGCCCACGCCCGCTTCACCCGCGACCTTGCGCAAGGTGATCCTGGGCAGCCTGATCGGCACCACGATCGAATGGTATGATTTTTTCCTCTACGGGACGGCCGCGGCCCTGGTGTTCGGCAAGCTGTTCTTCCCGAAGGCTGATCCGCTGACCGCGACCATGGCCTCGTTCGCCACCTATGCGCTGGGTTTCGCCGCCCGGCCGCTGGGCGGGATCGTCTTCGGCCATTTCGGCGACCGGATCGGGCGCAAGCGCCTGCTGATGATCAGCCTGGTGCTGATGGGCGCCTCGACGGCGGCCATCGGCCTCTTGCCGACCTATGCCGCGATCGGCGCCGCCGCCCCGATCGCCTTGACCCTGCTCCGGCTGATCCAGGGCTTCGCCGTGGGCGGCGAATGGGGCGGGGCGGTGCTGATGGCGGCGGAGTATGGGACCGCGAAGGACCGCGGGACCTGGGCGGGCTGGCCGCAAGTCGGCGTGCCGGCCGGCAACCTGCTGGCCGCGGGCATCCTGGCGATCATGGCGGCGACGCAGACCGACGCCCAGTTCGCGGCCTGGGGCTGGCGGGTGCCCTTCCTGCTCTCGGTGGTGCTGGTCGCGATCGGCTGGTGGGTGCGGGTCTCGCTGGAGGAGACGCCGGTCTTTCAGGCGTTGGCCAAGAAAGAGGACTCGCTTCCGCGCGCCCCGCTCCTGGAGGCGTTTCGCAGGCGACCCGGCGGCATCGCCATCGGCGCGGGCCTGCGGGTCGGCGAGAACGTCTGCTACTACGTGCTGACCGCCTTCTCGATCACCTACCTCACCGAAGTCAGCCACTTCTCGAAAGCCTTGGCGCTGAACGCCCTGCTGGCGGGCGCCGCCGTCGAGTGCTTCGCGATGCCGTTCTTCTCCTGGCTGTCCGATCGGATCGGCCGGCGTCCCGTCTATGCGATCGGCGCCGCCGGCCAGGCGCTCTGGGCGTTCGCCTTCTTCCGGATGCTGGACACCGGGGCGACCCCCATGGTGCTGGCCGCGGTGATCGTGGGGCTGGTGTTCCACGGGGCGATGTACGGACCGCAGGCGGCGTTCATCGCCGAGCTGTTCCCGACCCGCTTCCGCTACTCCGGCGCGTCGTTCGCCTATCAGTTCACCTCGATCTTCGCGGGCTCGCTCGCCCCGATCATCGCGCTGGCGCTGTTCAAGGCGACCAAGTCGGCGACGCCGATCGCGATCTACGTGTTCGTGGCTTGCGCGATCAGCGTGGTCGCGGCGCTGATGGCGCGCGAGACCAAGGGCCGGAGCTTCGCCGAGATCGACGCGGAGACCGCATGACCAGCGCCGCCGTCGGAATGGCGGCAGAGGCCCCGGAGAGGCCGATCTCCATCGGCGCCCGCCGCAGGGCGGTGTTCGGGGCCGCGATAGGCACCACCATCGAGTGGTACGACTTCCTGCTCTACGCCACGGCCGCGGCCCTGGTGTTCGGCAAGCTGTTCTTCCCCGGGGCCGATCCGCTCACCGGGGCCATGGCGTCCTTCGCGACCTATGCGATCGGCTTCCTGGCGAGGCCCCTCGGTGCGGTGGTGTTCGGCCACTTCGGCGACCGGATCGGGCGCAAGCGCCTGCTGATGCTGTCGCTGTTCCTGATGGGCGGGGCGACGTTCGCGATCGGGCTCCTGCCGACCTTCGCCACGGTGGGCGTGGCGGCGCCGGTCCTGCTCACCCTCCTTCGGCTGCTGCAGGGCTTTGGGCTGGGCGGCGAATGGGCGGGAGCGGTCCTGATGGCGGCGGAATACGCCGATGCGCCGCGGCGCGGCTTCTGGTGCGGCCTGGTGCAGGCCGGCGGGGCGCTCGGCAACCTGCTCGCGACCGCGATCCTGGCGGTGCTGGCGGCCGTCCAGAGCGACCACGACTTCCTGGCCTGGGGTTGGCGGGTGCCGTTCCTGGTCTCGATCGTGCTGATCGGCGTGGGACTCTGGGTTCGCTTCTCGATCGCCGAAAGTCCGGTGTTCGATCAGGCGCGATCGGAAGGCGGCGTCCACCGCGCGCCCGTGCTGGAGGCGCTGCGGACGCGCCCGGCGGGCATGGCGCTCGGCTCGGCGCTCAAGCTCGCGGAGAACATCTCCTATTACGTGATGACCGCCTTCGCGATCACCTATGTCACCGAGGTCCTGAAGCTGCCGCGCACGGTGGCGCTTGATGCAGTCCTTGCCGGCGGGGTCGCCGGGGCTATCAGCATGCCCCTGTGGTCGATCCTTTCAGACCGCATCGGCCGGCGGCCGGTCTATGCCTTCGGGGCGGCGGGCGTGGCGCTCTGGCTGTTCGCCTTCTTCCCGCTGGTCAGGACGGGCGCGCCCGCGATCATCGCCTTCGCCGTCGTGGCGGGGGTCACCATTCATTCCGCCATGAACGGCCCGCAGGGCGCCTTCATCGCCGAGCTCTTCCCGACCCGTGTGCGCTACTCGGGCGCGTCCCTCTCCTATCAGCTGCCGGCGGTGATCGGCGGTTCGCTCGCCCCGATCATCTCCATCGGCCTGCTCAAGGCGACCGGCTCGACGACCGCCATTTCGGCCTATGTCGCGGCGGCCTGCGCGATCACTTTCATCGCGACGCTGATCGCGCGCGAGACCAGGGGCCGATCATTCCGGGAGATCGACGCCTAGCGGTCGCCCTGCATGCCGCGGCCCCGCTCGGCGGTCTCCTTGCGGGCGCGCTCCAGCTCCTCGCCTTCCGGGCCGTCGAGGGCGTCCTCGGCGTCCTTGGCTTTCTTCTCGTAGCCGCCCTTCTCCACGAATTCGCGCTCCTCGGCGTCGAACTTGCGCGCCGCGTCGTAATTGCCTTCGCCCTGGATCTTGTCCTTGCCGGCCATCTTGGTCTCCCTGAGCTCTTCGCCCGAGGAAGCGCGCCCGGCCGCCGGCGGTTCCCCAGGGCGGCCGCCGGACCGAATAGAGTAATTCTATCACAGATATCGAAATAAACGATTGGCTCTATGCGTCCCGGAAGCCTAGTCCAGTTCCTCCAGGCCTGCGCGCCGCGCGGGCCGGATGAGCACAGGAGACGACGATGAGCCTCGCCAGCAGCAAGACGGTGGACAACCTCAAGGCGGCGTTCGCCGGCGAGAGCCAGGCGAACCGCCGCTATCTCTATTTCGCCCAGAAAGCCGACGTCGAAGGCTACAACGACGTCGCCGCCGTGTTCCGCTCGACGGCGGAAGGCGAGACCGGCCACGCCCATGGCCACCTCGAGTTCCTGGAGGCGGTCGGCGATCCCGCGACCGGCCTGCCGATCGGCGGCACCTCGCTGAACCTGAAGGCCGCCATCGCCGGCGAGACCCACGAGTACACCGACATGTACCCCGGCATGGCGCGCACCGCCCGCGACGAAGGTTTCGACGAGATCGCCGACTGGTTCGAGACGCTGGCCAAGGCCGAGAAGTCCCACGCCGGCCGCTTCCAGCGCGCGCTCGACCAGCTGGACTAATCCCGATCTGTCATCCCGGATAGCCGCTGGCGGCGTCCGGGACGACGTCGGGAGTTGGCGGTGATGCGTGAGTGAAGACGGCAAGGACCCGCGGCGGGAGGGCAGCCTGGAAGCGCCGTTTCGGCGGCCGATCGCCTGGCGCGACGACGACTACTACGACCTGGAGAAGGTCCATGCCGAGCTGCAGCGCCAGTTCGACGTCTGTCACACCTGCCGCCGCTGCTTCAACCTGTGCGACACCTTCCCGCGCCTGTTCGACGCCATCGACGAGGGCCCGACCGGCGAGATCGACGGGATCGGCCCCAAGGAGCACGCCCACGTCGAGGAAGCCTGCACGCTTTGCGACATGTGCTTCCTGACCAAGTGCCCCTATGTGCCGCCGCACCCGTTCGACATCGACATCCCGCACCTTATCCTGAGGTACCGCGCCGCTAGGCGCCGGGCCGGCGAGCGCGAATTCGTGCGTGAGCAGCTGGGCCGCACGGATCGCAACGGCCGGCTCGCAAAACCGGTGGCGCCGGTCGCCAACTGGGCGAGCGCGCGCAAGAACACCCCGCTTCGCAAGCTCCTGGAGGCGATCGCCAAGATCGACGCCGAGGCCGAGCTGCCGCGCTACCATTCCAAAACCGCCGAGGACCGGCTGAAACGCGCCATCCCGCCGAACCCGCAAGGCCCCGCCTACGGCCAGCGCAAGGTCGCGGTCTATGCGACGTGCTACGTCGACTACAACAAGCCCGACACCGCCGTGGCCGCCGCCAAGGTGCTGGCTCACCAGGGCTGCGAAGTCGAACTGGTCTATCCGGAGTGCTGCGGCATGCCGGAGCTGGAGGCGGGCAATGTGGGCGACGTGGCGGCGCGCGCCGAGCGTGTGGCCAGGGCCTTCGCGCCTTACGTCGATCAGGGGTTCGAGATCGTGGCGCTGACGGCCAGCTGCGGGCTGATGATGAAGTTCGAATGGCCGCTGATGGCGCCGGAGAGCCCGGCCGTCATGGCGCTGTCGCGGGCGACGCGGGACGTAAGCGAGTATGTCGTCGAACTGAACCGGGCGTTCGGCCTCACGGCGGGCCTTAGCGCCGTCGCAGGCGGCGTCACCATCCATCACGCCTGCCATGCGCGGGCCCAGAACATGGGCGCGAAATCGGCCGAGATGCTGCGGCTGATCCCGGACACCGCCGTCGAGCTGGTCGAGCGCTGCTCCGGCCACGGCGGCACCTTCGGCGTGATGCAGGAGACCTTCCCGGTGGCGGTCAAGGTCGGCAAGCCGGCGGCCCGCGCGATCGCGCAGAAGGGCGCGGAGACCCTCTGCTCTGACTGCCCGCTCGCCTGCAAGCATCTGGGCCAACTCCTGGAGACCGAGCTTGCGGACGGCAGGAGCCCGCCCCGCCAGGCGCACCCGATCGAGATCATGGCCGAAGCCTACGGCCTCTAGAGGACCCCATGCCGAGAGACGCACGAGAGATCATCCCGCAGGACCTGCTGACAGACGCGGAGTTCGCCAAGGTCAGGCGCGAGCGCCGCGCGGCGCTGCTGCCCCTCAAGCGACTCCGCCGCATCGAGCTCGGGCCGATCTGCACGGTTCATTTCGAGTGCTACGAGACGATGCTCTTCCAGATCCAGGAGATGCTGCTGATCGAGAAGGGCGGGGACGAACAGGTGCCGGACGAGCTGGCCGCCTACAACCCGCTGATCCCCAACGGCTCGGAGCTGGTGGCCACGATCATGTTCGAGATCGACGATCCCGTTCGGCGGGCGGCGACGCTCGCCAGGCTCGGCGGCGTCGAGGACCGCTTCTTCCTGCAGGTGGGCGACGACCGGATCCGCGGCGTCCCCGAAGGTGACGTGGAGCGCACACGCGAGGACGGCAAGGCCTCCTCCGTCCATTTCGTCCGATTCCCGCTGGAGGCGCAGCACCTCGCCCGTTTCCGCGATCCGGCGACGACCATCCTCGTGGGCTGCGACCACGAGCACTATAGCCATCTGGCGGGGATCTCGCCCGCCACGCGCGCCGAGCTCAGCCGGGACTTCGCCTGAGACGTCAGCCGTCGTTCCAGCTCGCGAAGGACCGCTCGATCGAGGCGGTGGCCGGAGCGATGGGGATCTGGAAGGTGAACCGGGCGCCGCCGAGCGTCCCGGCGCTCATCCGTCCGCCCAACTGCCGGAGGATGGCATCGATGATGCTCATGCCAAGGCCCTGGCGCGACGCATCGGGGTGGCAGCCCAGGCCGCGTCCGTCGTCCGCCACCACCAGGCTCACCACTCCGCCGGCCGCCCGGCTCTCGATCCGCAGGCGGCCGCCGTCGGCGCCATAGGCGTGCTTCCTGGCGTTGATCGCGCACTCGTTCACCAACAGGCCGATCTGCTGCGCCGCCTGGGCCGGCAGCCGCACTGGGTCAGCCTCGAGCTCGCAGGCGAGGCCGACCGCAGCGCCGATCACCGGGCAGAGGTCGCGCAGGAAGTCGGCGAGGTCCACGAACGCCTGTGGGTCACTGAGGCTCAGGAACCGGTGCAGCTGACCGACGGCGGCCAGGCGCGCCATCGCCTCGTCGAGGGCCGCGTGGGTTTCGGATTCGGCTGCGCGCACACGCTGGAGCCCCAGCACGTCAATGGCGAGCTGCAGGCTGTTGGCTATCCGGTGGTTCAGCTCGCGGACCTCCCAGTCGGCAGCCCGGTCGGTCGCAGGCTCCAGCTCGCGCTCGCGACGGAAGGCGATGAAGGGCTGCAGATGGTCCATGTGACACGCCTCGTGCGCCGCGCCGGCCTCGCGCGCGCCGGATCGATGGCGTCCCTCGCCGCCCACCGAGCAGTAGAAATTCGGCGAAAGCTTGGCGGAAGACTTCACGGGATCGAGATTTACCGAAGATTTACTAAATCGCGCGCGCGGCAACCGACTTGATTGTATTTGCAAACGAAGCGGCCCGCCCGTTCGGGCGACCTCGGATCGCTTCGCAGATGCGCGGCCTAGTAGATCTCAAACAGTCCGGCTGCGCCCATGCCGCCGCCGACGCACATGGTGACGACCCCGTATTTCGCCCCTCGGCGCTTGCCCTCGTACATCAGGTGCGCCGTGCAGCGGGCTCCGGTCATGCCGTAGGGGTGGCCGATGGAGATCGACCCGCCGGAGACGTTCAGCTTCTCGTTGGGAATGCCGAGCTTGTCGCGACAGTAGAGGAGCTGGCTCGCGAACGCCTCGTTCAGCTCCCACAGATCGATGTCCTCCATCTTGAGGCCGTTGCGCTCAAGGAGCTTCGGGATCGCGAACACCGGGCCGATGCCCATCTCCTCCGGCCCGCAGCCGGCCACCGCCAGGCCCCGGTAGGCGCCGAGCGGCTCGAGCCCCCGCCGCTCGGCCTCCTTGGACTCCATCATCAGCACCGCCGCGGCGCCGTCGGAGAGCTGCGAGGCGTTGCCTGCCGTGATGAACTTGCCCTCCTGCACGTAGCGGCCGCCCTTGAACACCGGCTGCAGCTTCTTGAGGTCGTCCAGCGTGGTCTGCGGCCGGTTGCCCTCGTCGGCCTTGATGGTGATCTCCTTGTCCTGGGTCTCACCGGTCTCCCGATTGACCACCACTTTCATCACCGTGCTGACCGGAACGATCTCCTGGTCGAAGCGGCCATCGGCCTGCGCCTGGGCGGTGCGCTGCTGCGACTGCAGGGCGTACTCGTCCTGGCGCTCACGCGACACGCCGTAGCGCTCAGCGACGATCTCGGCCGTCTCGATCATCGAGGTCTGCAGCTCGGGCACGTGCTCGCGCAGCCACGGATCCCCCGCCATGAAGCGGTTCATCTTGTCGTTCTGCACGAGGGAGATCGATTCCAGCCCGCCGCCGATCGCGATCGGGGCGCCGTCGTGGATGATGTACTTGGCCGCCGTCGCCACCGCCATCAGGCCGGAGGAGCACTGCCGGTCCATGGTCATGCCGGCGACGGTGTCGGGCAGGCCCGCGCGCAGCGCAGCCTGGCGGGCGATGTTGTTGCCGGTCGTGCCCTGCTCGAGGGCGCAGCCCATGGCGACGTCGTCGATCTCGCCGGGATCGACGCCGGCCTGCTCGACCACGGCGGCGATCGGCGCCGCGCCGAGCGTCGCGCCGTAAGTGTTGTTGAAGGCGCCGCGATAGGCCTTGCCGATGGGCGTCCGCTTGGCGGCGACGATGACAGCTTCACGCATCGAGATGCCTCCTGTGGCGGGACGCGGATCAGGCCGGTTCCGGCTGACGCTGTTGCTGCTTGAAGTCGGAGAACTTCTTGCCCTCCGCGACCAGGCGCTCGAGCAGGGCGGCCGGCTTGAAGTCCTCGCCCATCTTCGATTGGAACTCCTGCATCCTGGCCAGCACCTTGTCCGGCCCGAACTGGTCGCCGTAGTACATCGGGCCGCCCCGATAGACCGGCCAGCCGTAGCCGTTCACCCATACGACATCGATGTCGGACGAGCGGATCGCCTTGCCTTCCTCGAGGATCTTCGCGCCCTCGTTGATCATCGGATAGATGCAGCGATCGAGGATCTCCTCGTCGGAGATTTTCCGCGGGTTGCGGCCGGACTTCACGATGAAGTCGTTGATGATCTTCTCGGTGACCGGGCTCGGCTTGGCGGTGCGGTTCTCGTCGTAGTCGTAGTAGCCGGCTCTGGTCTTCTGGCCGCGGCGATCCATCTCGCAGAGCACGTCGCGGATGGTGGCGCCGTTCGACTTCTCCTTCACCCAGCCGATGTCGAGGCCGGCCAGGTCGCTCATGGCGAACGGCCCCATGGGGAAGCCGAAATCATAGAGCACGCGGTCGACGTCCCAGGGCATTGCGCCTTCCAGCACCAGCTTCTGCGCCTCGCGCTGACGCTGCGCGAGGATGCGGTTGCCGACGAAACCCGGGCAGACGCCCACCAGCACGGCCACCTTGCCGATCTGCTTGGCGAGCTTCATCGAGGTGGCGATAACGTCCTTGGCCGTCTTGTCGGCGCGGACGATCTCCAAGAGCTTCATGACATTGGCCGGCGAGAAGAAGTGCAGGCCGATGACGTCCTGCGGTCGTCTCGTCACCGAAGCGATCTCGTCGATGTTCAGGCCCGAGGTGTTGGTGGCCAGGATCGCGCCCGGCTTGCAGATCGCGTCAAGCTTCTGGAAGACGTCCTTCTTGATGTCCATCCGCTCGAACACCGCCTCTATGACAAGGTCGCAGTCGGCGAAGGCGTTCATGTCCAGCGAGCCGCTGATCAGGCCCATGCGCTTCTCGGTCTCTTCCGGCCTGGCGCCGCGGGAACGCTCGTAGTTCTTCCGCATGGTCGAAAGCCCACGCTCGAGCGCCTCCTGCTTCACCTCCACGATGGTCACCGGGATGCCGACATTGGCGAAGTTCATGGATATGCCGCCGCCCATGGTGCCGGCGCCGAGGACGCCCACCTTCTTGATCGGCCGCGTGGGCGTGTCGTCCGGCACGTCCGGGATCTTCTGGGCCTGGCGCTCGGCGAAGAAGTAGTACCGCTGAGCCGCCGACTGCGGTCCGCTGATCAGCTCGGCGAACAGCTTGCGCTCGGTCGCCAGCCCTTCCTCGAAGGTGGGCGCGTTCACCGCCGCCTCGACGCAGCGGATGTTGTACTCGGGCGCGAGGAAGCCGCGGAACCGGCGCGCATTGGCCTTGCGGAAGTCGGCGAAGATCTCCGGGTGGCCGTTCGCGGCCTCCAGCTTGGCGTTGTTCTCGCGCACCTTCACCAGCGGTTTGTTTTCAGCGACCGCCTTGCGGGCGAAGGCGACGGCGCCCTCCTTCAGCTGCCCTTCGGGCACGATCTCGTCGACCAGTCCCATCTCCAGCGCTTCCTTGGCCGGCGCGTGGCGGCCAGAGGTCATCATCTCCAGCGCCTTCTCGACGCCGGCGATCCGGGGCAGGCGCTGGGTGCCGCCCGCGCCCGGCAGAAGGCCCAGGTTCACCTCAGGCAGGCCGAGCCGGGCCGAAGGCACGGCGACGCGGTAGTGGGCGCAGAGCGCCACCTCCAGCCCGCCGCCGAGCGCGGTGCCATGGATGGCCGCAACCACCGGCTTGGGCGAGTTCTCCATCATGTTCTGGACGTCGAACAGGCTTGCGCCGCGCTGCGCGCCGCCGAACTCGGTGATGTCGGCCCCGGCGATGAAGGTGCGGCCCTCGCAGATCAGCACGATGGCCTTGGCGTCGGAGGCGATCGCAGCCTTGAAGCCTTCGTAGAGCCCGTCGCGGACATTGGCCGACAGGGCGTTCACCGGCGGCGAATTGAGCGTGATGACGGCGACGTCGCCGTCCGTCTCGAGGGTGGTCACCGAATTGATCTCGGCCATGGGAGGGGTCCTCGAATGTCAGGGTGCTGGCCGCGCGCCCGAGGCTGGGCGGCCCGAAATTCAAACGCTCGTTATAGGGCTCGTCTGGCCTCGGCGAGTCAATTGTGGGGCGGGCCTTTGGCGCGTGGCCAAGCCGTCGCGATGGGCTAAGAAGTCGCCCTGAACGCAGCAAGGGGAGGGGCCGATGGCGGCGCTCGACATGTTCTCGCTCGAGGGGCGGGTCGCTCTGGTGACCGGCGGCTCGCGCGGCATCGGCAAGATGATCGCCAGAGGCTTCGTGGAGGCGGGCTGTGCGAAGGTCTACATCTCCTCGCGCAAGGCGGCCGACTGCGACGCGACGGCGAAGGAGCTCGGCCCGGCCTGCGTCTCCCTCCCGCAGGACATCTCGACGCTCGACGGTGTGCAGGCGCTCGCCTCGGCGCTCAAGGCCAAGGAGGAGAGGCTCGACATCCTGGTCAACAATGCCGGCGCGGCCTGGGGCGCAGCTTTCGATGAGTTCCCCGAGAGCGGCTGGGACAAGGTGATGAACCTGAACATCAAGTCGCCCTTCTTTTTGACCCAGGCGTTGCACGGGATGCTGAAGACCGCGGCGAGCGCCGATCGGCCGGCGAAAGTGATCAACATCGCCTCGATCGACGGGATCTACCTCAATCCGCTGGAGACCTATTCCTACCACGCCTCGAAGTCGGGCCTGATCTACCTGACCCGGCGGCTCGCCGCGACGCTGGTGCACGACGACATCCTGGTCACCTGCATTGCGCCGGGCGCCTTCGCCTCGAACATGAACCGCGCGGCCCGCGACCACGCCGACATGGTCGCCAAGGCGGTGCCGCAGGGCCGCATCGGCCGCGACGAAGACATGGCCTGCGCGGCCATCTACCTGGCCTCGCGCGCCGGCGACTATGTCTGCGGGGCCACGATCCCGGTCGACGGCGGGGTGGCGCTGGCGAGCCTGCCGGCGGTCGGCGCCGCGGGCTAGACGGCGCGGCCACGGTTTCGGCGACATTCCCTGGTCCTGGGGTACGTCGCGTCCTAGGCGAAAAGAGTGACCGAAGCCGCTTCCGATCCGGCCCGCGCCCGGCCTTGGCGCATCCTGGCGTTCGCCGCCCTGGCCCTCGGCCTGGGCGTGCTGGTGCTGTTGGCGACGCTCTACGGGGCGCGGCGGCAGATCGCGCGCGAGGCCGTGACCGGTTGGCTGAAATCCAAGGGCATCGCCTCGGAGAGCTCCTTCTCCGAAGTTGGGCCAGGCCGCCTGGTGGGTCGCGTCCGCATTGGCTCGCCCAGCGCTCCGGACCTGACGGTGGATCGCGTCGAGGTGGATTATTCCCTGGCCGGCCTGATCACCGGCGGCGGCGTGCGGGTGACCGCCATCCGCCTTGTCCGCCCGGTGCTCGCGGCGCGCTTTCAAGCGGGCCGGCTCAGCGCCGGCGCGCTCGATCCTCTGATCGAAGAGTTCCGCAAGCAGCCGCCCCGGGCCGCCGCCACCAGCCCGCGCGTGGAGGTCGACCAGGGCCGGCTCGCCCTTGCGACGGACTACGGGCTGATCCGCGCAACTGTCGACGCGCTCATCGCCAACGCCAAGCTGGTGCGGCTGGACGCATCGAGCGCGCCGATGCGGCTGGCGACCGCGGGCCTGCACGCGGACCTCGGAACCGTGGCGCTCCACGCCCGGACGAGCGGCGGCCAGATGACAGCCAACCTTCGCGCGCCGATCATCCAGGCGAGCCTCAAGGGAGCGGTGCTGCGAGCCGGCGAACTCACGCTCGACCTTTCTGGCGACTATCCGGACCTGGGGCGCGCCCAGGCTTCCGCCGGACAGGCTGCCGCGCGCCTGACGGCGGGCGAAGTTCGGACGGCAAGCGCCTCTGCGGGCCCGCTGCGGCTCGATGCGACCTCGGCCTGGCGCTGGCGGCGCGCCCGCTCCGACCAGATCGCGGGCGACCTCAGGCTCGCCGGCGATCTCCGCCAGCTCACCGCCTCTGACCTGCGGCTCGCGACCGTGGCGGGGACCTTCGCGGGCAGGTTCTCCGCGGGCCGCGCAACCACGGTCGATCTCGCCGGCGACGCGGAGGCCCGCGGCGGCTGGGGCGGGCTCGGCCCTCCGGCCAAGGGTGACAGCAAGGAGATCGCGGCCCTCAAGCGGGGCCTGCGGTCGTTCCGGGCCTCGGCGCACGGCGTGCAGTTCGCCGTCGACGCATCAGGCCCGCACATGGGCCTCAAGGGTCCGGCGCGGCTCCTGCCCAAGGCGGGCGGCGAGATCCGGCTCACGCCGGCGGGGGCGGGCTGGCGGCTCGCCTCGGACGGCGGCGGTCTGCCCAGGATCGCCGCCGCCGTGCGCCGGTTTACCGTCGCCGAGGGCGCGGCGGTCGCGGTCGGCGATATCAGGGCCGCGCTCTCGATCGGGCCCGTCCAGGACGGAGTCTATGACGCATCGGGCGCGCTGCGCATCGCAAACGGCGGGGCGCAGTTCCTGGCCAGTCGCTGCGCCGATCTGAAGGCCGCCCGATTCGATCTCGGGACTAACTACGCCGAGAAGATCTCCGGCCGCTTCTGCCCGGCGGGCGCGCCCCTGGTGCAGGTTGGTCAGGGCGGCTTCAGCCTCGACGGCCGAGCGGAACAGGTCGCCGCCGTGGTTCCGTTCCTGCAGGCCGACGTTTCGGATGCTGCGGCGCAGGTTCGCCTCACCGACACCGGCGGCGCGCTGTCGGCAAAGCTCTCAATCACCGAAGCGCGGGTGCGCGATGCGGCCAAGTCGACGCGCTTCCGGCCGCTCATCATGAGCGGCGAGGTGGCGGCTGCGCGGGATCTGTGGACCGGCGATCTCGCCTTCCGCCTGCCGAAGGGCCCCGAAATCGCCCACGCGAAGCTTCGCCACGAAGGGCGCACCGGCGAAGGGCAGGTCCAGGTCGGGACCGGGACCTTGAGCTTCCGGCCGGGCGGGCTGCAGCCGACGGACCTTTCGCCCTTGGCTCAATCGTTCGGAACGGCCGTCGACGGCCAGGCCGATTTCTTGGGCGCCTTCCGCTGGAGTCCGGCGGCCCAGACCAGCGGTGGTGAGCTGAGGCTCCAGGGGATCGACTTCAAGAGCCCGGCGGGGGCAGTCACGGACCTGGCGGGCGCGATCCGGTTCACCAGCCTCAATCCGCTCATCGCCCCTCCTGGCCAGGTGCTGAAGGCGGCCAAGGTGGCCGCGGCCCTGCCGCTCACCGATGTCAGCGCATCGTTCGCGGTTCAGGAGAAGGCGGTGGTGGTCGCCCGCGCCGAAGCCGACGCCGGCGGCGGCAAGCTCCGCATCGGCGACCTCGCAGTGCCGCTCGAGCCCAACCAGCCGATCCGCGGCGCCCTCGATGTCGACGGCGTCCAGCTGCACGACCTGGTGGAGGCCTCGCCGTTCGGCGACCGCGTCGACCTCGACGCGAAGGTGTCCGGCCGGATCCCCTTCGCGTTCCAGGGCGGAACGGTCCATATCGCCGGGGGCAACCTGCACGCCGTCGCGCCCGGACGACTCTCCATCCGGCGCGCCGCGCTCACTTCGGTGACGGCCCAGGGCTCGATCAAGCCGCCGGCGGGCGCCGCGACGCCGGTCGCGAACACCGACACCTTCACCGATTTCGCCTATCAGGCGATGGAGAACCTCGCGTTCAGCAAGCTGGACGCCCAGGTGAACACCCTGCCGAACGGCCGCCTGAGCGTGCTCTTCCACGTCGTGGGCTACCACGACCCACCGAAGCACCAGGAGATCACGCTCTCCTGGTGGGACCTGATCCGGCGGAAGTTCCTGGGCAAGCAGTTGCCCCTGCCGTCGGGCACCGGCGTCGACCTCACCCTCGACACCACGCTCAATCTGGACGACCTCTTGAAGGACTACGCCGATTTCGAGCGGCTGAAGGGTTCAGGCCCGGTTCAGCGATGATGCGCTGTGCTGGTTTCACTTGGGAGCGACCGCATGATGAGACGTCTTCCATCGATTGCCGCGGCGGCGGCGTGGCTCGCCATCTCCGTGGCCGCGAGCGCGTGCGCGCCCACCGTGCACGTGAAGGTCGATCCCATTACGATCTACGCCAAGCTGGACGCCAATGTCCGGCTGCAGCTCGATCAGGACGTCAAGGCCCTGATCCAGAAGAACCCGGATCTGTTCTAGAGGGCCGCGACATGCAAGCCAGAGACGTTCTTGGACTCATCGCCGGATCGGCCGTGGTGCTGGCCGGCGCGGCCGCTGTCGCCCAGAGCGACGCCAAGGCGCGCGTCGACGCCGCCAAGGCCGCCGGCATCGTCGGCGAGCAGGCCGACGGCTTCCTGGGTTTCGTGACCGGCGCGGCCGACCCGGCGCTGAAGGCGGCCGTGAGTGAGATCAACGCCGGCCGGGCGCAGGTCTACCGCGAGGCCGCCGCCAAGAACGGGGTCAGCCCCGAAGCTGCCGGCGCCTCGGCCTACAACACGGTGATCCAGGCGAAGCTGCGCCCCGGCGAGTACTACAAGCCCGCCGGGGGCGGCTGGACGCGCAAGTAGCTAGTCCAGCGCCCGGTAGGCGGGGAGCGTCAGGAACTCCTCGAAGGCGTCCGAAAGGCTCATGTCGGTGAAGATCTTCACCGCCTCCGCGAAGCGTCCGCCGGAGAAGGCTTCGGCGGGCAGCGCCTGGCGAAGCGCCGCCATCTCCTCCTCGAGGAGCTGACGGAACATCTCCGGGGTCACCTCCCGGCCATCGGCGAGTCGCGCCTTGTGGCGGATCCACTGCCAGATCTGGGCACGGCTGATCTCGGCGGTCGCAGCGTCCTCCATCAGGTTGTAGAGCGGCACTGCTCCTCGGCCGCGCAGCCAGGCCTCGATGTACTGGACCCCGACCCGGATGTTTTCGCGCAGGCCGGCCTCGGTCCGCTGGCCCTCGTGCACCCGCAGCAGGTCGTCGCGGGTGATGTTGACGTCCTCCCTGAGCTTGCCGAGCTGGTTGGGCGCAGGCATCAGCCGGTCGAACACCTCCATGGCGACGGGGACGAGGTCGGGGTGGGCGACCCAGGTGCCGTCGTGGCCGTTGCCGGCCTCGCGTTCCTTGTCGGCGCGGACCTTGGCGAAGGCGGCCTCGTTGGCGGCCGGATCTCCTTTCACCGGGATCTGCGCCGCCATGCCGCCCATCGCGAACGCGCCGCGCCGGTGGCAGGTCTGGATCAGCTTCAGGGAGTAGGCGGCCAGGAACGCCGAGCCCATGCCCATCACCCCGCGGTCCGGCGTCAGCGCATCGGCGTGGGTCTTCAGCCGCTTGATGAACGAGAAGATGTAGTCCCAGCGGCCGCAGTTCAGCCCCGCCATGTGGTCGCGCAGTTCGTAGAGGATCTCGTCCATTTCGAAGGCGGCGGGCAGGGTCTCGATCAGCACCGTGACCTTGATCGTCCCGTTCGGGACGCCGAGCGCGTCCTGAGCATAGACGAAGACGTCGTTCCAAAGCCGGGCTTCGAGATGGCTCTCCATCTTCGGCAGGTAGAAGTAGGGGCCCGTGCCGGCGGCGAGGGTCGCCTTGGCGTTGTGGAAGAAATAGAGCCCGAAGTCGAACAGCGAGCCGGACATCTCCTCGCCGTCGACGAGCGCGTGGGCCTCCGGGAGATGCCAGCCGCGCGGGCGGATGATCAGGGTGGCGACCTCGTCCTTCAGCGCATAGCTCTTGCCGCTGGCGGGGTCGGTGAACCCGAGCCGGCCGACCCAGCGGTCCTTCAGGTTGACCTGGCCCTCGACCAGGTTGGTCCAGGTCGGCGAGGTGGCGTCCTCGAAGTCGGCCATGAACACCTTGGCGCCGGAGTTCAGGGCGTTGATGATCATCTTGCGGTCGACCGGGCCGGTGATCTCCACGCGCCGGTCCATGAGGTCGGCGGGGATGGGCGCCACCTTCCAGTCGCCCTCGCGCACGGCCCGGGTCTCGGGGAGGAAGTCGGGCGAGGCGCCGGCGTCGTAGCGCGTCTGCCGCTCCTCGCGCAGGGCCAGCAGCTCCAAGCGCCGGTCGTTGAACCGGCGGTGCAGCTCGGCCAGGAACGCCAGCGCCTCCGGCGTCAGCACCTCTTCGGAGCGGGCGGGCGCAGCCGGCGCCTTGATCGTGACGGTGGGCCGGGTTTCGAGATCGACGGACATGGCAGGCTCCGGTGCCCCGCTCGTTTCCCGCGGGCGGCGGGAATCCCGGCGGAGATTCAGCATGGACCCCCGCCCGCGCGGGGGCGAGCGGTTCAAACAGTCAGTTCGGCAGGACGAGCTGCTCGGTGGCGATGGCGTACCTGGCGGTGGCGCAGCTGCGGGTCCGGTCGGAGATCCGCCGCCACGCGTCCTTGGCTTCGTCGCGCGTCTCGAACGGGCCCATCACCTCGGGGGCGCCGTTCTTCAGCGTCTTGAAGGCCAGGCAGCTGTACTCGCCGCCGACCACCCAGAACCGTTCCTTGGTCATCATCGTTCGAAACGCGCCGCGGGCTTCGTTGGGCCCGCGGCGCCCCATGCTCAGGCGAACTGGTTCATCGTGTTCTGCGCGCCGGAAGCCTTCAGGGCGGCTTCCCCCGCGAAGTACTCCTTATGATCGTCGCCGATGTCGGAACCCGACATGTTCTGGTGCCTCACGCAGGCAATCCCCTGGCGGATCTCCTCCCGCTGCACCTTGAGCACGTAGCCCAGCATGCCCTGATCGCCGAAGTACTCCTTCGAGAGGTTGTCGGTGCTGAGCGCGGCGGTGTGGTAGGTAGGCAGGGTGATCAGGTGGTGGAAGATGCCCGCGCGCTTGGCGGCATCGGCCTGGAATGAGCGGATGCGGCTGTCCGCCTCGACCCCCAGCGGCGTCGCGTCGTAGTCGGCGCTCATCAGCCGGTCGCGGTCATAGGCGGAGACATCCTTCCCCTCTTTCGCCCACAGGTCGTAGACCTTCTCGCGGAACTTGAGCGTCCAGTTGAAGGACGGCGAATTGTTGTAGGCGAGCTTGGCGTTGGGGATCACCGCGCGGATGCGGTCGACCATGCCGGCGATCTGCTCCACGTCGGGCTTCTCGGTCTCGATCCACAGGATGTCCGCCCCGTTCTGCAGCGAGGTGATGCAGTCGAGGACGACGCGGTCCTCGCCGGAGCCCGGCTTGAACTGGAACAGGTTGGAGGGCAGGCGCTTGGGGCGCAGCAGCTTGCCGCCCCGGCTGATCACCACCTCGCCCGCCTTCAGCTGACCCGGCGAAATCTCCTCGCAATCGAGGAAGGCGTTGTACTGGTCGCCGAGATCGCCGGGCTCCTGCGAGAAGGCGATCTGCTTGGTCAGGCCGGCGCCCAGAGAATCGGTGCGCGCCACGATGATCCCGTTGTCGACCCCGAGCTCGAGGAAGGCGTAGCGCACCGCGCGCAGCTTCTGGATGAAGTCCTCGTGCGGCACCGTCACCTTGCCGTCCTGGTGGCCGCACTGCTTCTCGTCCGAGACCTGGTTCTCGATCTGGATGGCGCAGGCGCCGGCCTCGATCATCTTCTTGGCCAGCAGGTAGGTCGCCTCGGCGTTGCCGAAGCCGGCGTCGATGTCGGCCACGATCGGCACGACGTGGGTCTCGTAGTTGTCGATCGCCTCGATCAGTTCGGCTTCCTTGGCCGCGTCGCCCGCCTTGCGGGCCGTGTCGAGGTCGCGGAAGAGCAAGCCCAGCTCGCGCGCGTCGGCCTGCTTGAGGAAGGTGTAGATCTCCTCGATCAGCGCCGGCACGGTGGTCTTCTCGTGCATCGACTGATCGGGCAGCGGGCCGAACCCGGAGCGCAGAGCCGCCACCATCCACCCTGAGAGATAGATGTAGCGGCCTTTTGTCGAGCCGAAGTGCTTCTTGATGGCGATCATCTGCTGCTGGGCGATGAAGCCATGCCAGCAGCCGAGCGACTGGGTGTAGTCGGACGGATCGGCGTCGTAGGCCGCCATGTCCTTGCGCATGATGTCGGCGGTGTACCTGGCGATCTCGAGGCCGGTCTTGAAGCGGTTCTGCAGGCGCATGCGCGCCACGGCCTCGGGTGCGATCCCGTCCCAGGTCCCGTTCTTGCTCTTGATGAGCTGGCCCATCTCGATGATGTGGTCTTGGTAGGACATCTGCCTCTTCCGCTCGCCCATGACTCGGCCGGCCTTTGACACGCCGCCTCATCTCTCTAACGCTTGATATTGCAGGCGCGAAGCGGCTGGGAAGGCGGCAAAAGGCGATTGTGTCACAGCACGACCTTGTAATTCGTGTAAATCTGTGACAACATCACAAGATGCCCGCGATGACCGCCGATCGCAAACTGTTCCTCGGCGCGCGGATGAAGCGCCTGCGCCGTGATCTCGGGCTGACCCAGACCCGCATGGCCGAGGACCTCGGGGTTTCGCCGAGCTATCTCAACCTCCTGGAGCGCAACCAGCGGCCGGTCACGGCCCAGGTGCTGCTGCGGCTCGCCGAGGCCTACGACCTCGACCTCAAGAGCCTCTCGGGCGACCCGGAGGCGGGCGCGGCCACCGACCTCGCCGAGATCCTTTCCGATCAGATGTTCCGCGACCTTGGCGTGCCGCGCCACGAGATCGCCGAAGTCGCCGACAGCGCCCCGGGCGTTTCCGAGGCCATCGTCCGCCTCTACCGCGCCTACCTGGACCAGCGGCGGATCAGCGAGCTGGGCGCGGTCGGACGGCCGGAAGAAGGGACCTACCAGCCGCCGGTGGTCACGCCGTCGGACTGGGTGCGCGACTTCATCCAGGCGCAGAAGAACTATTTCGCTGAGCTTGAGGAGGCGGCCGACGCGCTCTCCTCGGAGCTCAGGTCGGAGCCGCAGGACTTCCAGACCGCCGCCCGCGACCGGCTCGCCCGCCGGCACGGCATCCAGGTCCGCGTGGCGCCCGTCGACGTGCTGCCCGAGAGCGTCCGCCGCTTCGACCATCACCGGCGGCGGCTGTTCCTGTCCGAGGTGCTGACCGGCGCCGGGCGGTCGTTCTCGCTCGCCTATCAGCTGGCGCTCCTGGAATACGGTGAGTTGCTCGACAGCCTCGCCGACCGCGCCGCCCCGCCGGACCGGCCGACCCGCAACCTGCTCAAGGTCTCACTCGGCAACTACCTGGCCGCCGCGGTCCTGATGCCCTACGGCGCCTTCTACGAGGCCGCCGAGCGGACCGGTTACGACATCGAGCTGCTGCGCGCCCGCTTCGGCGTCTCCTTCGAACAGGCGTGCCACCGGCTCACGACGCTGGCCCGCACGGGCGCGCGCGGCGTGCCGTTCTTCATGGTGCGGGTGGATTCGGCGGGGAACATCTCCAAACGGTTCGCGGGCTCGACCTTCCCGTTCTCGCGTTTTGGCGGCGCCTGCCCGCGCTGGAACATTCACTCCAGCTTCCGCACCCCCGGCCGCATCATCACCCAGATCATCGAGACGCCGGACGGGCAGCGCTACTTCACCGTCGCGCGCACTGTGGCCCGCGTGGCCACGCCCTACGCCGGCGACGACGCCGAGCTCGCCATCGGCATGGGCTGCGAGCTGAAGTACGCCGAGCGACTGGTCTATTCGCGCGGCCTGGACCTCAAGGAGCCGGTCGCCACCGCGATCGGTCCGGCCTGCCGCCTCTGCGAGCGGCCCGCCTGCCCGCAGCGCGCGGCCGAGCCGATCAGCCGCACGCTCATGGTCGACGACTTCTCGAAGTCGATCTCGCCCTATCCGTTCGCCTCCACCTGAACCTCCAGGCTATGGCGTCGTCCGCGCACGCATGCGCAAATGCGGCTTGGGGAGGGTAGTCGGATCGATGCAGCGCACCGTGGTTCGCTCGACCGGTCGCTTTGAGCGCAAGCGGGAGGCGATCCTGGACGCCGCGACTGCGCTGCTCAATCAACGGGGCGTGAAGGGCCTCACGCTGGCCGATGCGGCCGCCGCGGTCGATCTCTCGACCACCAGCGTGACCTACTACTTCAGGCGCAAGGATGACCTCGCCGCCGCCTGCATGCTGCGCGGAATCGAGGCCCTGCATCGGATGGTCGGCCAGGCGCTCGCCGAACCCACGCCGCAGCAGCGCCTGCGCCGCCTGCTCAGCCTCTACCTCGAGCGCGTGCGCATCGCCGCCGTCGGGGCGGCCCCGCCCCTGCCGGCCCTGGCCGACCTGCGGGCGCTCAACCCGCCGGCCCTGGGTTTCGTCTTTGAGGCGTTCATGAAGCTGTTCCGCCGGCTGCGGCAGATCTTCGAGGCGCCCGAGCTGGAGTGGCTGACGCGCGGCCGGCGGACCGCGCGGACCCACATGCTGTTCGAGCAGTTGTTCTGGGGCGCGGCCTGGCTGCCGAAGTATGACCCCGCGGAGTATCCGAGCATCGGTGAGCGGATGTACGCCATCCTGGCTGGGGGCCTGGCGTCCGACGGCGCGGTCTGGGCGCCTCAGCCCATTCCGCTCGCCGAGCTGCAGCCGCGGGACATCCAGGAGATGAGCCGCGAGACCTTCCTGCTCTCCGCCACCACGCTCATCAACGTCAGGGGTTACCGTGGCGCCTCGGTGGACAAGATCTCCGCCGCGCTCAACGTGACCAAGGGCAGCTTCTATCATCATATCGAGGCCAAGGACGATCTGGTGGTCGCCTGCTTCGAGCGGACCTTCGAGGTCATGCGCCGCGCCCAGCGTCTGGCCATGGAGCTGCGAGGCGACCAGTGGACGAAGCTGTGCAGCGCCGCCGCCGCGCTGGCCGAATACCAGCTGTCGGACAAGGGCCCGCTGCTCAGGACCTCGGCGCTCGCCGCGTTGCCGGAGCCGATCCGCAAGAAGACGGTCCAGCAATCGGACCGCGTGTCCGACGGCTTCGCCGCGATGATCTCCGACGGCATTGCCGAGGGCTCGCTCCGGGCGGTCGATCCGGCGATCGCGGCGCAGATGCTGAACGCGACGCTCAACGCCGGCGCCGAGCTCCGCTTCTGGGTGCCGGGCGTGAAGCAGAAGGCCGCCCCGGCCGTCTTCGTGCGCCCGCTGCTGATGGGCCTCTTCGCGCGCTAGACGGCTTCGGCCCCGGCCGACGCCGGTTCGCCCTCCGCCGCCAGATCCGCCGCCGCGGCGAGCTTGCGCAGGGTGTCCTCGTGGCTCCGCCGGCTGATCCGGTAGCCGATGAGCAGCAGCACGGTCGTTCCGTAAAGCACCACCTGCACCGGCACGTAAGTCATGCCGAGCGCCCGGATGACCGCGGCGGGCACCGCGCCGGGCCGCACCTCGTGCGGGAAGTGGATCGCGCTGATGATCATTCCGGACGTGAAGATGCCCATGCCGGACACCGCCTTGTTCACGAAGGACACGGCGGCGAAGAACAGGCCCTCCTGCCGGCGTCCTGTGGTGAGCTCCGAATTCTCGACAACGTCGGCGATCATCGAGGAGAACAGGATGGAGCCTGCGATGCCCAGGCCGGTGGCGAAAACGTTGATGATCCAGATCGTCGGGTAGAGCGCCGGCGAGCCGTTCGGCAGGAAGACGCCCAGTAGCCGCAGCACGATCGGGCCAATGGCCAGGATGAGTCCCAGCGGGATCAGGATCATCGTCGCCGGCCGCTTGTCGAACCGCTTGGCGATCTGCGGCGCGACCGCGAACGCGAGGAACGCGGCCAGCAGGCTCGAGAAGGTGAACATGCCGATCTGGAAGGACGAGAACTCCCAGAAATAGGTCGTGAAGTAGAGGTTGATCGAGAACCCCAGGCCGATGCCCATGGCGTAGAAGAAGTTCGACGCCAGGATCATGAGGAACGAGCGATTGGCCAGCGTGCCGAACATCTCGCGCGCGAGCTGCCCCATGGTGACGCGCTCGTGCGGCGGCGCGCGCAGGTTCGGGATCTGCTTGTGCGTGCCGATCGAGGTGACCAGGATCGCAAACAGCATCAGCGCGCCGGCGAACAGGCCATAGCGGGCGTAGCCGGACGGATTGAGCTGGCCGACGGCATGGGTGGCGTCGGGCTTGAAGAAGACCAGCAGCGCCAGGCCGTACATGGCCAGCCCGCCGATCCAGCCGAACAGATAACGGTACGAGAGCAGCCGCGTGCGCTCGTCGTACTCGGTCGTGAGCTCGGCCGCCAAGGCGGCCGAGGGCACCTCGTAGAAGGAGATGAAGCTGCGGATCAGAACCGCGACGGCGAACAGGAAGATCAGCAGCGCGCCGCCCTTGAGTCCGGCCGGCGGATTCCACAGGAGCATGTAGGTCAGGGCGACCGGAACCGCCGAGGCGTACATGAACGGATGCCGCCGGCCCCACCTGCTCCTCGTGTTGTCCGACAGCTGTCCGATGATCGGATCGATGAAGGCGTCGAGGATGAGGGCGAACATGATCGCCAGGCCCACCGTCGCCGCAGGCAGGCCCATCACCTGGGCGTAGAAGAACTGCAGGAAATAGGAGAAGCCGTTGTCCTTCACCCCGAAGGCGATCGAGCCGAAGCCGTAGAAGAAACGGGTCGGGAAGCTCAGGCGGCGCGCGCTGGCCAGGGAGTTGATGGTCAAGGCCCTGTTCTCCCCGGCTTTCTTCTCGCCCTCAGGCTGAGGGAGCGCCGCGGATGCGTCAACCGGTTCGAGGCAGCGGTGGGATAGCGGTCGCCGATTTGAAGTTGCGGTTTGCTTGCGACCGTTCCCCGGCGCTAATCATCGATAACCCACGGCCGCGCGCGAGGCGGCCCGGCGGAGGACGGCCCTTATGGATCGGCTCAAGGGCAAGGTCGCAGCGATCACCGGCGGAGCCTCCGGCATCGGCCTGGGCGCCGTCGAGCGCTTCGCCGCGGAAGGCGCGCGCGTCCTGGTGGGCGACATCGACGAAGCGGCCGGCTTGGCGCTGGCGGCGCGCTACGGGGGCGAGGTCGCCTTCCAGCGATGCGACGTCACCGAAGAGGCCGATATAGCCGCGCTCATGGACGCTGCGAGCGCCCGGTTCGGCGGTCTCGACGTGGTGTTCAACAATGCCGGCGCCGGCGGGGCGCGCGAGACGCTTTCTGAGATGACCGGCGAGGCGTGGGACCGGACGCAGGCTCTGTTGCTTCGCTCGGTGGCGCTCGGCATCCGCTACGCCATCCCTCACCTGAAGCGGCGCGGCGGCGGCTCGATCATCAACACCGCCTCGATCGCCGGCATGCAGGCCGGCGCTGGCCCGATCGCCTATTCGACGATGAAGGCTGCGGTGATCCACCTGACGCGGTTGGCCGCCGCCGAGCTCGGCCGCGACCGCATTCGGGTGAACGCCATTTGCCCGGGCCTGATCCTGACCAACATCTTCACGCCCGGCGTACCCTCCGGCTTCGCCGACATGGTCAAGGCTGAGATGCGCCAGGGCGCGCCGGAGGCCCAGCCGATCCCCAAGCCCGGCGAGCCCGCCGACATCGCCGCGGCGGCGCTGTTCTTCGCCTCCGACGAGTCGGAGTTCGTCACCGGCGTCCACATGCTGGTCGACGGCGGCATGTTCACCGGGCCGCGCCAGGCGTGGGATCCGGAGCTGCGCGGCCAGCGCCTGCGCGAACGCGAGGAGCGGCTCGCCGTCTGGCGCGCTGAGCATCCGGACGAGACGTCGGAAGCGATTTGAAGACGAGGACTTGAGCCATGCGTTTCGGGATCTTTTACGAGCACCAGCTGCCCAGACCCTGGACGGAAGGGCTCGAGCTCAAGCTGTTCCAGGACGCGCTCGATCAGGTCGAACTCGCCGACCGGCTGGGCCTCGACAACGTCTGGGAGGTCGAGCACCACTTCCTCGAGGAATATTCCCACTCCTCCGCGCCGGAGGTGTTCCTGGCGGCCTGCTCGCAGCGGACCAGGACCATCCGCCTGGGCCACGGCATCACGCTGATGCCGCCGAACTACAACCACCCCGCCCGGGTGGCCGAGCGGATCGCGACCCTCGACCTGGTCTCCAACGGCCGGGTGGAGTGGGGCACGGGGGAGAGCTCCGCGGCCCTCGAGCTGGGCGGCTACCGCGTACCGGTGGGCGAGAAGCGCGACCAGTGGCGCGAGGCGGTCGAGCAGGCCGCCAACATGCTGGCGATGGACCCCTATCCGGGCTTCGAGGGGAAGTTCTTCTCGATGCCCTGCCGCAACATCGTGCCGAAGCCGGTGCAGAAGCCGCATCCGCCGTTGTGGGTCGCCTGCTCCAATCGCGAGACCATCAAGCTCGCCGCCCGCCTCGGCATCGGCGCGCTCACCTTCGCCTTCGTCAGCCCGGACGAGGCCAAGCAGTGGGTCGACGACTACTACCGGATCCTCAAGGAGGAGTGCGTGCCGATCGGGCACGCCGTGAACGCCAACATCTGCATGGTCTCCTCGTTCGGCGTGCACGCCGACGCCGCCGAGGCCAGGCGCCGCTTTCGCGAGGGCTTCCGCTTCTTCGCCTTCGCGCTCGGCTGGCACTATGGCTTCGGCGAGCACGTCCCCGGGCGGACGAGCATCTGGGAGACCTTCCAGGCGGCGCTCGCCAACATGCCCCAGGATCAGGCCGACGAGGGCGGCATCGGCACGCCCGAGATGCTGCGGGCGCACCTGCGCAAGTTCGCTGACGTGGGCGTCGACCAGGTCGCCTTCATCCAGCAGGGCGGCCGCAACAAGCACGAACACATCTGCGAGGCCTTGGAGCTGTTCGCCCGCGAGGTGATGCCCGAATTCCACGTGGGCGAGGCCGAGCGTGTCGCGGCCAAGCAGGCCGAGCTCGCGCCCTACATCGAGGCCGCGTTCGCCCGGAAGCAGGCGATGAGGCCGCTCGCCGACGAGGAGATCCCGCGGGTGCTCGCGCTCGGCCGGCAGATCGCCGAGCAGGCGCGCGCGGCGGGTCAGCCGCTGGCGCCCGCGAACGCCGCGCGCCAGCAGGCGCAGGCGCAGTGGGCCGAGGCGCTCAAGAAGGCGGAGCAGAAGGCGGACAGCTGACCCCTAGCGCGGCGCCCGCTTGGCGAGGATCCGCTGCAGCGTCCGGCGGTGCATGTTGAGCCGCCGGGCGGTCTCCGAGACGTTGTGGTTGCAGAGCTCGTAGACCCGCTGGATGTGCTCCCAGCGGACCCGATCGGCGCTCATCGGGTTCTCCGGCGGCGCCGGAACGTCGCCCTTCGACAGCAGCGCCCGCGCCACGTCGTCGGCGTCGGCGGGCTTGGAGAGGTAGTCGACGGCGCCGGCTTTCACCGCCTGCACAGCGGTCGCGATGTTTCCGTAGCCGGTCAGCATGATGATCTTGGCGTCGGGGCGCGCGTCGCGCACCGCCTCCACCACCTTGAGCCCCGAACCGTCCTCCAGCCGCATGTCCAGCACGGCGTAGGCGGGCGGCTTCTGCTTCACCGCGGCGATCGCCTCCGTGACGCTCGCCACCAGGACCGGCTCGAAGCCGCGCTGCTCCAGCGCGCGGCCCAGTCGCGTCCTCAGCGGCGCATCGTCATCGAGCAGCAGCAGCGACTTGTCAGGCAGCCCGGAGACTTCGGAGGAAAGGTCGGTCATGCCGTAACCCCGCGGCGGGGCTCCCTAAACGCAACCATTGCGGCATCCTGTCGCACGAACTCACCTATTCGCAAGCCCTGGGTCATCACGCCTCGCCAACTTCAACGCGCGAGCGCGGCCATCGCGCCGAAATCACCGCGCCCCGCGGCCGGCCGTTCTGAAAGGTCACGACGGCGCCGGTTCGTTCCAGCAGCGTCTTGGCGATGAAGAAGCCCAGCCCCATACCGATATGCCCGGTCCGCGAGCCCTCGGCGCCGGGCCGGGTGGTCACATAGGGTTCGCCCAGCTTGGCGAGGACTTCCGGCGCGAAGCCCGGGCCATCGTCGCGAACCTCGACCGAGACGGTCTCCGCGTCGAAGCGGGCGGTGACCAGCACCTCGGCGGCGGCGAAGTCGACGGCGTTCTCCACGAACGATGTCAGCGCATGGATGATCTCCGGCATCCGCCGCAGGTCCGGCGAGCCCACGCCGGGGGCGCCGGTGACGATCGCCTCCACACGCACGTCCTTCACCTCGGCGTGCGGCTCGATCACCTCCTGCACGAGTTGGCGCAGGCTCATGCGCTCATGGACCTCGTCGGAGGCCTTGTCCGGCGTCTCGGTCAGCCGGCGCAGGATCTCGCGGCAGCGCTCCGCCTGGGCCATGAGCAGCTCGGCGTCATCCTTCACCGCGGGCGTCGGCGCTTCGCGCGCCAGCTCCTTGGCGACAATGGAGATGGTCGCAAGCGGCGTGCCGAGTTCATGCGCCGCGGCGGCGGCGAGAGCGCCGAGCGCCGACAGCTGCTGCTCGCGCGACAGCACCGTCTGGGTGACGTCGAGCGCCAGCGCCATGCGCGCCGCCTCGACGGCGCTCTGGCGGACGAAGCCGCCGATCAGCGCCAGGCCGGCGATGTTCGCGATCGCCGCGCCCACGCGGTAATCCGGAGTGATCGCCAGCGCGCGGCCGACCGTCTCGGGCAGCGGCAGGGCGACATAGGCCAGCGCCAGTGACGCCGCCGCCGCCAGTCCGCCCAGGGCCAGCAGGTGCCGGCGCGGCAGAGTCGCCGCCGCCAAGGTCACCGGCGCGATCAGCAGCACCATGAACGGGTTCGCAGTTCCGCCGGTCAGGAACATCAGCACCGCGATCTGCACGATGTCGACGCCGAGCTGGGCGGCCGCCTCCACGTCGCCCAGCACGCGCTGGCCCGGAGAGGCCACGCCTGTCAGCAGGTTGACCCAGCCGCCGGCCGCGACCACGCCGAAGCAGAACGGATAGGGCGCCCTGAAGCCCAGCACGAAATAGGCGACCAGCAGGAGCAGGGCCTCGCCGCCCAGGATCAGCCAGCGCTGGGTGACGAGCGAGCGCACCCGCAGCCGACCGCGGTGGATCGCGCCCTCGCCCCAGTCGGTTTCCCCGGGCGTCGCGGCGGCTTGCGCGGCGGAGGAGCGCGCTCTATCGAGACGGCCAGCGGGCGTCAGCGAAGGCGCAGCCGGGGTCCGCACGTCAGCCATGGCCTCGTCAGGATCGCGCGCCCGACGGCGGCTGACGAGCCCAAATGCGGAAAAGGGGACCGAACGGGTCATGAGCCGGGGCTTCCTGGTCGTCCTCGCGGGGCTGGCGCTGGCGTTTGCGGTGCTCACCGGACTCGCCGTCGAGAAGGGAATTTTGGCGCCGAAGCAGCAAACCGTCGCCATCGGCGGGCCGTTCCACCTGACCGGTACGTCCGGCCGGCCCGTCGACCAGGGTGTGTTGAAGGGCAAGTGGAGCGCGGTCTATTTCGGCTACACCTTCTGTCCGGACGCCTGTCCCACGACGCTCTTCGCGCTCGGCCAGGCGGAGCAGGCGCTGGGCGCCAGGGCCGCGGATTTCCAGACGGTGTTCATCTCCGTCGATCCGGCGCGCGACACGCCCAAGGTGATGGCCAACTACGTGCGGACCCCCGCCTTTCCGCAACACCTGGTGGGGCTGACCGGCTCGCCCGCGCAGGTCGCCCAGGCGGCGCACGACTACAAGGTGTTCTATCAGCCGGCCGGCTCGGGCCCCGACTACTCGGTGAACCACTCGAGCTTCACCTACCTGATGAACCCCAAGGGCGACTTCGTGTGCGTGATCCCCTACGACACGACCCCAAAGGAGATCGCAGCACGCGTGGAGAAAGCCATGTCGCAGGGGGCAGGCGCGCAGAGCTGCTGATCGCAGACGCCGCCATTTGTGCAGCCGATTAAGGAATCGCATGTTAATGCTGCAGCGCACAACGACGAGGCGGCATGCTCTATTCGCTCTATGAGGCCGGCTATTACGCGGCGACGCCCTTCCGATTGGCGGCCCTCATGTCGCGGGAGTTCTGGTCCTCGCCGCTGAACCCGGCCCGCGACACCGAACTCGGCCGCAGCCTCTACGCGGCGTCCGATCTCTACGCGAACCTCACGCGCCGTTACGGCAAGCCGGCCTGGGACGTGGACGAGGTGCGCATCGAAGGGCGGCCGGTGCGGGTGGCCGTCGAGACGGTCTGGTCGACGCCCTGGGTGAAGCTGCTGCACTTCCGGCGCGATCCCGCGGGCCTCGCCGCGGCCGGGCGCACGGCGGCCGAACCGATCGTGCTGATCGTCGCGCCGCTCTCGGGCCATCACGCCACCCTGCTGCGCGGCACGGTGCGCGCCTTCCTGGCCGACCATGAGGTCTACGTCACCGACTGGACGAACGCCCGCGAGGTCCCGCTCGTCGAGGGCGGGTTCGACTTCCACGACTACATCGACCACGTCCGCGAGATGCTGGCGAAGCTCGGCGCGCGGCCGCACGTGGCGGCGGTCTGCCAGCCCGGGCCCGCGGTTCTGGCGGCGGCCAGCCTGATGGCCGAGGACGGCGACCCGCACCGGCCGGCCTCGATGACCCTGATGGGCTCACCGATCGACGCCCGGCTGTCGCCGACCGTGACCAACCGGCTGGCCGAGACGCGCCCGTTCGCCTGGTTCGAATCCAACATGATCTACGCCGTGCCGCCGCCGCACCCGGGGGTCGGCCGTCGGGTCTATCCGGGCTTCGTGCAGCTCGCGGCGTTCATGTCGATGAACCTCGAGCGGCACCAGGCGGCGCACCTGCAGTACCTGCAGCAGCTGATGGCCGGCGACGGCGATTCCGCCGAGAAGCACCTGCAGTTCTACGACGAGTACCTTTCGGTCCTCGACCTCACCGAGGAGTTCTATCTCCAGACGGTGGACGAGGTGTTCCAGCGCCACCTCCTGCCCCGGGGCGAGCTCGTCCATCGCGGCCGCCGCGTGCGACCCGAGCGGATCACCGACATCGGCCTGCTCACGGTCGAAGGCGAGAACGACGACATCTCCGGCATCGGCCAGACGCGCGCGGCGCACGAGCTCTGCGGCGGCCTGCCTCCGGCGCTGAAGGCGGACTACGTTCAGCCCGGCGTCGGCCACTACGGCGTCTTCAACGGCCGCCGGTTCGAGGAGGAGATCTATCCCCGCATTCGCGCGTTCATCCGCCGCACGGATGCAGCCTTCGACACGACTCAGGCCTGACCGTACAGTCCTGCACCATGGCGCCCTTCGGCAGGTCTCTCACCGATGGCGACCGGCTGGAGGTGGCCGGCGCCGTCGTCACGCTCAAGGTCAACCGCCGCGCCCGACGGGTGTCGTTGCGCCTCGACCGCACGCGCCGCCAGATCGTCGCCACGGCGCCGTCGCCGCGCCGACTGGCGGAGGCGGCCGCGTTCGCCCGCGAGCGCGCCCACTGGATCGCCGCGCGCCTGGCCGAACTGCCGCCGGCCGAGCCTATCCATCCCGGGCTCGTGCTGAAGGTGTTCGGCGAGGATGTCCGGCTGGAGGCCGGCGCGGGACGCGCCCGCTGGCATGAGGCGGCCGCCGGCGAGCCGCACCGGATCAGCGCCATGGGCGAGGGCGAGGGCTACGCCCGCGCAGTCATGCTGATGATCCGCAAGCGAGCGCTGGCGGTGCTCAGCGCGCGCACCGCCGTCCACGCCGCCCGGCTCGGCGCGCCGATGCCGAAGGTGGCGATCATGGACGCCCGGGCGCGTTGGGGATCGTGCCGTCCCGGACGGGGCGGGAGCGCCGGCTCGATCCGCTACTCCTGGCGCCTGGCGCTCGCCCCCTTCGAGGTGGCGGACTACGTCGTCGTCCACGAGTGCGCCCATCTGCTGGAGCTCAACCACGGGCCGCGCTTCTGGGCGCATGTGAAGGCCCTGGTCGGCGACGAGCGCCCGCACCGCGCGTGGCTCCGCGCCGAGGGCGCCCGGCTGCACGCCTTCGGCAGCTGATCGTCAGTACGGCGGCATGTTGGAGTCGGCGGGCGGCCGCTCGGGATAGGGCTCCGGCGGCCCCTGGTCGGGCGGGCGAATGATCTGCTGGGCGCCGTTGAGCAGGTCGCCGATGAGGTCGGAGGGTTGCGGTTGCGGCGCCTCGCCGCCGGGGATCGGCGCGACCTTCAGCCGGGGAAGCGCCGCGGTCATGTAGTCGTGCCAGATGCCGGCCGGCACCGTGCCGCCGGTCACCTTGCGCATCGGGGTGTTGTCGTCCCGGCCGACCCACACCGCCGTCGTGAAGCCGCCGGTGTAGCCGATGAACCAGGCGTCGCGGTAATCGCTGGTGGTCCCGGTCTTGCCGGCCAGGTCGTAACCCGGCACCGCGGCCTTGGTGCCGGTGCCCGACGCGATCACGGCGCGCATCATGCGGATCATGTAGCCGAGCGCCGGCTGGCCGATCACGGCGCGCCGCTCGGCGCCGCCCATCCCCTGATCATAGAGCACGCGGCCGGAGGCGGTGCGGATCCGCTCGATGGCGTGGGCCTTGGCGAAGAAGCCGCCGTTGGAGAAGGCGTCGTAGGCTTGCGCCATCTCCAGCGGGCTCACCTCCACCGCGCCCAGCGCCATCGAGGGGTCGAGCTGGATCGGCGAGGTGATGCCCAGGCGCTTGGCGGTCATCGCCACGTTGGCGGTCCCGACCTCGTTGGCGAGCCGTGCGGCCACGGTGTTGATCGATTCCTTGAGTGCGATCTCCAGGGTGATCGGGCCCAGGTAGCGGCCGGTGTAGTTGCGCGGCTGCCAGTTGCCGATGGTGATCGGCTCGTCCACCACCGGGGTGTCGGGCGTGCGGCCGGCCTCCATCGCGGTGAGATAGACGAACGGCTTGAACGCCGAGCCGGCCTGCCGCCTCGCCTGGCTGACGCGATCGAACTGGCTCTGCAGGTAATTGATCCCGCCCACGTAGGCGCGCACCCGGCCTTCGCCGTCGACGCTGATCAGCGCGCCCTGCTGGACCCCGAGGCCGGCCGCCGCGGCGACGTCGCGCTGCAGCGCCTGCTCGGCGTCGGCCTGCAGGGGCAGGTCGAGCGTGGTCTCCACCACGAGGTCCTCGGTGGGCTCGCCGACCAGCTGGCGGACCTGGTCGTCCAGCCAGTCGGTGAAGTACTGCGCCCGCTGGTTGGCCAGCACCGGGCTGACGCGGATCGGGCCGCCGTTGATCGCCGCCTGCTCCTGCTGCGGGGTGATGGCGTGGATGCGCACCATCTCGTCCAGCACCATGGTCGCACGGCGGGCGGCGCGATCGGTGGCGGCCACCGGCGAGTAGCGCGAGGGCCCCTTCATCATGCCGGCCAGCAGCGCCGCCTCGGAGAGGGTCAGCTGCGAGGCGGGCTTGTTGAAATAGCGTTCCGACGCCGCCTCGATGCCGTAGGCGCCGGCGCCGAAATAGACCCGGTTGAGGTAGAGCTCGAGGATCTGCTTCTTCGAGAACTTGGCCTCCAGCCAGACCGCCAGGATCAACTCCTGGATCTTGCGCCGGTAGGTCTGGCTGGGCGTCAGGAACAGGTTGCGGGCGAGCTGCTGGGTGATCGTCGAGCCGCCGCGCAGCGGACCGCCGCGGTGGGTGGCGTTGTAGAACAAGCTGCGCGCAATGCCCCACGGATTGAAGCCGAAGTGCCAGTAGAACCAGCGGTCCTCGATGGCGATGAACGCCTTCGGCACGTAGGGCGGCAGCTTGTCGAGGTCGACCGGCGGCGCGTACTGGCTGCCGCGCACCGCGATCAGCGCGCCGGAGCGGTCGAGGTAGGACACCGAGGGTTGCCGCTTCACCTCATAGAGCTTGGAGGTGTCCGGCAGGTCGACCGAGAAGACCGCGAAGAAGGCGACCAGGAAGATCAGCGCCCAGACGCCCATCACCATGGTCCAGTAGATGAACGCCTGCAGGCGGGTCCGCCGCGGGCGGGGCGGACGGGGACCGCGCCTGTCGGGTCCGCGACCGCCGGGTCCGGGCGATTGCGCGTCTGCCATTCTCGTTCAGTCGTCCTACAGAGGTCCGCCCCGACCGGGCCGACCCTTACCGCAGGGGACGATTGCGCGCGACAAGATTGACGAGGTGTGAACGGGCCCGCCGCGCCTTTCTTTACGGCCCGGCTTGGGCCACATTCCGCGCCGCGCCCGCCTATGGGCCGCCGTCTCGAGGGATGAGGAAGATGCCGAGGATCAAGCTCGCCGTGGCGGTGCTGCTGAGCGCGCTGGCGCTGGCGGCCTGCAGCCAGAACAAGGCCTCGGGCGGCGGCTCGGCCTCGGCGCTGCCCGACGACATGAGCCTCGGCAATCCGAAGGCCAAGGTGACGGTGATCGAGTACGCCTCGGTCGGCTGCCCGGTCTGCGACAAGTGGCAGCTCGAGGTGTGGCCGGCGTTCCGGGCCAAGTACGTCGACACCGGCCGGGTGCACTACGTCTTCCGCGAGATGCTGGTGGGCGGCGGACCGGAGGTGACGGTGGCCGCCTCCGGCTTCCTGCTCGCCCGCTGCGCCGGACCCGACAAGTACTTCCCGGTGGTCGACGCCATCTTCAAGAACCAGCAGCAGGCCTTCGCCGACCCGCGCGGCACGCTGGAGACGATCGCCAAGTCGATGGGCATGACCGAGGACCAGTTCAACAGGTGCGTCTCGGACGACAAGGCGATCCAGGCGCTGAACGACCGCACCGAGAGGAACGCCAAGGACAACCACGTCGATTCGACGCCGACTTTCGTGGTCAACGGCAAGATGCTGACGCCCGGCTACCACAGCCTCCCGGAGCTGGACGCCGCGATCGCCGCGGCGGGAAGCTAGGGCGGCCCGCGCGCACGGGTGGCCGCGACAAGCCGGCCATGACGGGAGGGGGTCCCGGACAGGCGCGGCGCGCCTTGCGGGATGACGGTTCAGCGCGGGTGGTCAGGAGGTGTCGGCGTCGGGGTGGGCGGCGCGCCAGCGGGCGATGACCGGCTGGGCCTCCTCTTGGGTGAGGAGCCCGATCTCGCGGCGGATGCGCTCGATCAGCACCTCGATCGGCTGATCCAG
>NZ_JAICYI010000073.1 GCF_025934275.1 Phenylobacterium sp. | reverse complement strand
TGCCGAAGTCAAGAACGAAGAGTGAACTCCAAGACGCCGCTATTCTTAGGTGATCGGCGGGTCACCGCGTTTCCAGGTGGGATCAACCGTCCGGTTGAACTCTTCTTCGATGCGTTGTTCGTCTTCCGGGCTTAGGTATCCGCCCATATCGTACAAGCCGTTGATACCGGTTCTGATCCGTCCCGACCACATTCCAGTCAATATCGGGATCACCTGAAGAACACCCATGCCACGCAGGACCTTTCCGCCGAACGCGCGGGCGATCCAGGGGCGCTTTGCCCATCGCGCAAAGTCGCCGTTTGCGCTGTGTTGCGCTATATGTTCATCGGGATGCATCGGCTCGATGTTGTCCAAGGTATTCGTCCCGCCATCTGCCAGCGCTTTCTTATGAGCTACGTGGTAGCTCCGCCCGTACTCATCTTTGGGCCAGGGACGCCCCTATCTTTGCTGCCACTCTCGTTTAAGGCGGGGGTTATGCGGATTTCCGGTCAGGAACAGGTACGCATCGGCGTCGTCTCCCGCATTCCTCGCGTCTATGTATCTCGGATCGAAACCGCTAGATGCCGCAGGCGACGCGGACTGCGCCGGAACGTCCGACGTCGTTGCCGTCGAATGGACCTGGGTCGGTGTGATCTCGTCGGGGCGGCTATCTGTAGGTGCTTCGCCGCCAAAGAAGTCATTGTACTGCTGCTGCGCGGCGGCCTGGCGCGCCTGTGCGATATCGTCGGGCGAGCGGCGGTACCAGGCGTCGAGCTCCTCGCCATCGAGGGCGTCGGGGTTCACGGAACCAAAAGGGCATTCGGTCCCTCCTCTGCAAATCGGATTTCTCGGGGTCAGCCGGCGGCCAGCAGATCCAGCGCGACGCGGAGCACCGCCTCCACGCGGATGCCGTCGCGTTCGCCGCCGCCGGCTTCGCGCGGGGTGAGCTCGCGGCCGCAGACGAGGTCGCAGGCCTGGACGAGGTCGGGCTGGTCGCCGAGCCGGCGGCGGTAGCGGGCGAGCCTCGCCTCGGCCTGCTGGCGGCGGCCGGCGAGGTCGATCAGCGCCTTCAGAGGCAGCCCTGCGCCACCCATGCCGGGCTGCACCTCGAGCGTCGAGCCGATCGGAAGCAGCGGCTCCGCGACGCGGAACGCCTCGCCGTAGCGCAGGCCCGCGGCCTTCTGCGCCTCGCTGATCCGGCCCTTGGCGGCCAGCCAGTCGAGGCCGGCCTGGCGGCGGTAGGGCGTTTCGCTCGGGCCGCGCCGACGCCGCTCGTCCGGCGCCGTCTTGGCGAAGACCGAGCCGCGGGCCCGCTGCAGCGCCACGGTCTCGGCGACGCCGCCGGCGACCTCGTTGGCCTCCGCCCTCGCCTTCTCGCGAGCCTCCTTCACGAGCAGCCGCTCGCGCGCATTCATCTGGCGCATGCCGCGCGCCTCCTTTCTTCGATGGGGGTGGGGTCAGGCCCGGCCGCGGATCGCGACGGCGTCGGCCAGGCGGTAGACGGCTTCGGACGCCTGGCGGTCGCCCTCGATCACCACCAGGCCGGCGGCGGCGTGGGCCAGCAGCTCGCGAAGGAACTGCGGCCGCTCCTTGGGCCGCCGTCGGGCGAGCGCGCGGGCGACGAGCTCGGCGGCGGCTTCGGACGGTTCGATCATCGCCGGCGCTCCGGCAAGGCGGGATAGCCGCCCTGAGCCAAGACCGCCGCCACGTGGCGTCCGTGTCTGGCGTAGCGGGGCCTCATCGGGTTGAGGCCGCCGCCCCGGCGGTCCCGAAACAGCCGCTCCAGACGCAACGCGCGGAGAGGTTCGAGCCGCAGCTCGGCGGCCGCGCGGGCGGGGGGCAACCCGGCGTGACGCAGCGCCGCATAGCCGACGCTCGCGCCCGTGGTGTTTCCTGTTTGTTCTCTCGTCATGGGGGAACTGTATAATATCTACACCGCTTGCGACAAGGAATTTTGTATTTTATGTACACAATAAGATGGTCGCAGGGATCGGCATGGACGGGCGCTCCGAGCGCCTGCGCGAGGCCCGCGTCGCACGCGGTTTCGAGACCGCCGCGGCGGCCGCCGATGCGTTCGGCTGGAACCGCAACACCTACGCCTCCAACGAGAACGGCAATGCGCCCTACTCCTTCCGCAAGGCCAAGGCGTACGCCGCCGCGTACGGGGTTCGCCCGGAGTGGCTATACGACGCCGCCGGCCCCATGCGGCCGACGCCCGAGCCGGGATACGTGCCGGTGATCGGCCGGGTGGGGGCGAACCCTGAGGGCCTGGTGTTGTTCGCCACCGGCCAGGAAGGCGGCGACCTTGCGCCCATCCCGCCGGGCGGCACAGAAAAGGCCGTGGCGGTCAAGGTGGTCGGCCACTCCATGCGCGGCCTCGCCGACGACGGGGCGCTGATCTATTTCGAGGACCAGCGCACCGCGCCCTCGCCCGACATGCTGGGCGAGGTGGTGGTGCTGGAGACGGACACCGACGAGGTGCTGGTCAAGCGCCTCCTGCGCGGCTCGCGCACCGGGCTGTACGATCTGGAGAGCGTCGCTGGGCCGACGCGGCGCGACGCCCGCCTGCGCTGGGCCGCCCACATCACCGCCATCATTCCGCCGTTCCAGGCCAGGCGCATCATCCGCGGGGCGGCCTAGGCCGGGCGGCGAAGGCCGCGATGTCGATTCGGCCCCTGCGCGCCCGGCAGATGTGACGCGCGGTCGAGTTCACCACGAAGCTCAATGCGACCTTCATCAAGGTGGCGGCAGCCTCTCGCCATGCGCGCTGACCCAGGAGGCGCTCCATGTTCGATCTCTTCGGCATCTACGACGGCGGCTCCGGCCACGACTCCCTGCTGAACGAGGCGCAGCTGGCCTCCGGGGCGGGCGGTCAGAACTTGCCCGAGATCATCGCGGGCCCGCACGGCGCAGGCGTGCCGACCTCGACCCTGGTGGGCCGGCGGGGCGGTCTGCAGATCGAGCTGTTGTGGGACGCCTCGGTGACGTCGAACCCGCACTGGCAGGCGATCGAATCCGACGTGATCGCCGCCGCGAAGATGTTCACCAGCGTTTTCACAAATCCGATCGTGCTCAACATCGCCGTCGGCTTCGGCGAGGTCGACGGCTTCGCGCTCGCGCCTGGCGAGGCCGGCGAAAGCCTCACCAACGCCGCCGTCGGCCTGGATCTGCCGACGGTCGAGGCGTTGCTCGCGGGCGCCGACGCCGGCCTCGTGCATGCCGGACTGATCGCCCCCGACGCCTTCACCGCTCTCGACAACGTCGCCGGCGCGAACCCCTTCGTGCCCACCGCCGAACTGAAGGCCTTTGGACTGAGCACCCTGCTTCCGCCGAACCTGATCGACGGGTTCATCGGGCTTTCCAGCTCGTCGCTGGCGCTGTTCGGGAACATAGGTCCGACGCAGGTCGATGCGGTCGGCGCCGCGGCGCACGAGATCAGCGAGGTGATGGGCCGGATCGGCCTCGAGGGACAGACGCTCGGGCCAGCGCCGTTCAACAACCTCTTCACGCCATTCGACATCTTCCGCTATTCGGCCCCGGGAGTTCCCGATGTGACGCCGAGCGCGGGCTACTTCTCGCTGAACGACGGCGTGACGGCGCTCAACCTGTTCAACGATCCGAACAACGGCGGCGACGCCGGCGACTGGGCCACGGCGCCCGCCAACCGCATCGACGCCTTCGCCGCCTTCGCCACCCCGGGCGTAAAACTGGTCGTGACCCCGGTCGACTATCTCAGCCTGGCGGCGCTCGGCTACCAGCTTCCCGGACTGGGTTGACACCCGGCTGTGACTAGGCGGGAACGTAGGTCAGCCTGAAGGCGTCCTCGCCGACCGGTTCCCCGGCCACCAGCCGCAGCGGCGGCCGCGCGCCCGCGAAGAAGGGCTGGCCCCGGCCGAGCACGAACGGACGAAAATAGAGGCGATATTCGTCGATGAGGCCAAGCTCGGTCAGGCTTCGCGCCAGATTCGGGCCGGCGACCTCGATTTCTCCCTCGAAGCGAGTCTTCAGCCCGCGCATCGCCCCCGCGAGGTCGCCCTCCACCAGGGTGGCGTGGGGCCCCACGGACTTGAGCGAGCGCGACACGACCCATTTGGGCTGCCCCCGCCACGCCGCGGCGAACTCGCGTTCGTCGGCGTCCCACTCCGGGTGGTCTTCGTCCCAATAGCGCATGATCTCGTAGAGCCGGCGTCCGTACACGCTGCCGGTCAGACTGCGCACCCACTCGCAGAAGTGATGGAAGAGCGCAGGACCGGGCGGCGGCAGCTCCAGGTGGTCGACGTAGCCGTCGAGGGACTGCGACATCCCGAAAACGAACCTCGCCATGTCTCCACTCCCCCTACGCGCCGGCGTCGGCCAGGCTGATTTCCAGGAGCCGGAGCGCCGCGGCGGCGAAGGCGCGCATGTTGGCCGCGCGGTCGTCGCGGCCGGTCTCGACGGTGATCGCCGTCTCGATCGGCCCGGAGATGGCGACGCAGCTGTGGCCCGGCGCGTCGCCGTAGCCATTGCCGGTCGGCCCCGCAGCGCCGGTCTCGGAGATTCCCCAGGTCGTCCCGAACCGCTCGCGGGCCGTCCTGGCGAGCAGCAGCGCGTAGGGCTCGGAGGCCGAGCGCATGCCCGCCACCGCCTCCCGGGGCAGGTCCATCAGCTGCATGCGCGCCTTGCCGGTGTAGACCACCGCCCCGCCGAGGTAATACTTCGAGGCGCCCGGCACGCTGAGCAGGGCCGCGGAGATCAGCCCGCCGGAGGAGCTCTCGGCCACCGCGATGGTTTCTCCGCGCCCCTTCAGCCGCTCGCCGATCGCCGCCGCCATCTCCTCCAACTCCTCCATCGCATCCTCCGATACGCCTTGGCTTGGCCCGCCTTCGGCGCCCATGATGGCGGCTGATTAAAGCCAAGGCCAATTTCCTGGGAGGATATTTGATGGACGCCCAATCGCAGTGGACGGGCCTCGACGCCCACCGCCTGGATCGCATCGGCGATCACCTGGCCCGCAACTACATCGACAACGGCAAGGTCGTGGGCTGCCAGGTGACGGTGGCCCGGCACGGGCACATCGGCTATGCGGCCTCGTTCGGCCAGATGGACCGCGAGCGGGCCAAGCCGATGACGGACGACACCATCTTCCGCATCTATTCGATGACCAAGCCGATCACCTCGGTCGCGCTGATGACCCTCTACGAGAAGGGCTACTTCCAGCTCAACGATCCGGTGAGCCGCTTCGTCCCCTCCTGGAAGGAGCACCGCGTCTGGACCTCCGGCGAGGGCGACACGATCAACACCGAGCCGGCCCACCGGCCGGTGAGCTTCCGCGACGTGCTCTCCCACACCGCCGGCCTGACCTACGGCGGCGGCTTGCCCGGCGTCGGCCTGCAGCACCCGATCGACAAGATCTACCGCGACCTGAAGGTCCGCTCGGTGGGCGGCGCCGACAGCATGCAGCAGTTCATGGATAAGCTCGGACAGGTGCCGTTGCGCTATCAGCCGGGGACCCAGTGGATGTACTCGCTGGCGACCGACGTCTGCGGGGCGCTGGTCGAGATCATCTCCGGCAAGCCGTTCGCGCAGTACCTGAAGGACGAGATCTTCGAGCCGCTGGGCATGAATGACACCGCCTTCCGGGTCGCCCCCGAGAAGGTCGCCCGTTTCGCGGCCAACTACCAGCGCGGGCCCGACAAGCAGCTGAAGCTGATCGACGATCCGGCGACCAGCGACTTCACCAAGGAGCCCGGCTTCAAGTCGGGCGGCGGCGGCCTGACCGGCACGAGCGCCGACTACATGCGGTTCTGCGAGATGCTGCGGCGCGGCGGCGAACTGGACGGGGCGCGGATCCTGGGGCCGCGCACCATCGAGCTGATGCACATGAATCACCTCCCCGGCGGCAAGGACCTGACGCAGCTGGCGCTGGGCTCGTTCTCCGAGACCGCCAACGAGGGCGTGGGCTTCGGCCTGGGCTTCGCTTCGACGCTGGGCCAGGTGCAGACCGGCACGCTCGGGGCCGGCGACTACTACTGGGGCGGCGCGGCCTCGACGATCTTCTGGGTCGATCCGAGAGAGGATCTGACGGTCGTCTTCATGACCCAGCTGATGCCGTCCGGCACCTTCAACTTCCGCGGCCAGCTGAAGAGCATCATCTACTCGAGCATCATCGACTGATCCTTGGGGCGCTGCCGCCACCCCGCTGGCAGCAGGACTCGGCTATCTGGGCGCTCATGAGCGCCCCGATCGTCTCGCTCGCCTCGCTGTTCGTGGTCAGCCTGGCGACCTGCCTCGTGCCGGGGCCGAACAACTTCATGCTGATGCGGCTCGGCATGCGCCGCGGCCGCTCGGCGGCGCTGGCGGCAGGCGTCGGCACGACCCTCTCCTGCATCGTCTGGTGCGTGGCCGCCGCGCTGGGCCTCGCCGCGGCCCTGGCCGCGGCGCCCTGGCTCTACAAGGCGCTCCGCATCGGCGGCGGGCTCTATCTCATGTGGTTCGCCTGGTCGCTGTGTCGCTCGCAGCCCGTATCGCCCGACGCCGCCCAGGCCACCCCGGGCCGCAGCTGGCCAGCCGACGTCTGGCAGGGCTTCGCGATCAACATGACCAATCCGAAGTCGGTGCTGTTCTTCGCCTCGATCTTCTCCGCCTACGTGGGACCCGGCACGCCGCTCTGGATGCACGCAGCCGCGGTGGCGGTCGTGTGCGTCGTCTGCTTCGCCTGGCAGGTGGCGATGGCCTACCTGTTCTCCGCGCGGCGGGCGGTCGCCGCCTATGGCCGCGCCCAGCGGCCGCTCGATGTGCTTGCTTCGCTCCTCATGGGCGGCTTCGGGGTGAGCCTGATCGTGCTGGAATGAGCCGCAGCCAGGTTCTAGAACGCGCCCATGTCGATGTCACAATCCGCCCTGGAAGCCGCGCTGCGCGAGGGCTTCCCTGACGCCCAGATCGAAGTCACCGACCTGGCCGGGGACGGCGACCACTACAAGGCCCGCATCGTCTCGCCGACGTTCAAGGGCCTGACGCGGGTGCGGCAGCACCAGCTGGTCTATCAGGCGCTGAAGGGCCGCGTGGGCGGCGAGTTGCACGCGCTCGCCCTCGAGACCGGCGCGCCCTGACGCGACGCCTCAGGCGCGCGCGTGGAAGTACCACCAGGCGTCGTAGGCGCGGGCCCGGCTCAGCTGCCTGACCCCGTCGAGGGTCGCCAGCACCAGCGCGCCGATGATCGCCAGCGCGACATCCGCCTGACCGGAGCCCAGCAAGCGGGCGATGTCCGTCAGAACCTGCATGGTCCCTACCCTGTCACGCCGCGCCTAACCATCATTCAACACAGAGGGTTAAGTTGCCGGTGACCACGTTTTCCCGGCGCGGGCACGACCTGCGATACCGTTGTTCTCTCGTCATGTTCGGCGCAGAATGCGGCGGTTCGGATCGATCGGCGCAGCCATCGCCGCCGCAGCGACGGCGGCGGGGCGCCCTGGCCGAACTAGGCTCCTGCGCCGAACGCGGCGACGCGGCGCGGTTGACCTCGGGGGCGGCGCTCCCTAGCTCTTGGGCGTCAAGTTTATGCCGGAAGGCCCCGAGATGACCGACGCCGCCACCGTCAATCCCGTCCACGACTTCATCGCCAAGACCTTGGCCGAGCACCCGGTCGTGCTGTTCATGAAGGGCGTGCCCGAGCAGCCCCGCTGCGGCTTCTCCGCCCTGGTGGTGCAGATCCTGGATCACCTGGGCGTGGACTTCGTGGGCGTCGACGTCCTGCAGGACGACGATCTGCGTGAAGGGATCAAGAGCTTCACCGACTGGCCGACCATCCCGCAGCTCTACGTCAAGGGCGAGTTCGTGGGCGGCGCCGACATCGTCCGCGAGATGTTCTCCACGGGCGAGCTGAAGCCGCTGCTGCAGGAACAGGGCGTGCTGGCGGCGTGAGCCGCGGGCTCGAGCCGCCGCCCGGCCGCCAGGTCTTCGCCAGGACTTTCGACCCCAAGCTCACCGACATCGACGAGAACGGCCACGTGAACAACGTGGTCTATCTCGCTTGGGCGCAGGACATCGCGATCGCCCACTGGCGGGCGCGCGCCGCGGCGGCGGACCAGGACACCTTCGCCTGGGTGGCGCTGCGCCACGAGATCGACTACCGCCGCCCTCTCGTGCTGAGCGAGACCGCGCGGGCCCGCACCTGGGTCGCTGACCATGCCGAAGGCCCGCGGTTCGAGCGCTATGTCCGCATCGATGGCCCGAATGGCGCAATGTGCGCCCAGGTGCTCACCGTTTGGTGCCTGGTTGAGAAGGCTTCCGGCCGGCCGCGGCGGGTGCCCGAACGGCTGGTCGCAATGTTCCGCTGAGCTAGTCGCCCCGGCCGGCGGTGATCAGCGGGTTCAGCAGGCCGACCCTGCCGCCGGAAAGCCCGAGCTCCGCCCAACCGAACGTGAGCTCCGCCTGCGATTGGGGAGCCACGTCGCAGGTGTCGAGACGGCGGCGCGCGAAGGCCAGGGTGCGGCCGTCGCGATCGACATGGAAGGCGAAGTCGTCCTTGGTCGTGCAGCCGTTCGAGGCGACGCGGATCACCAGCCCGTCGGCGCTCTGGCGAACGCCATAGAGAGGCTCCAGCTCGCCGAGCGGCGCGCGCGCCGGCGCGATCTCGAGCGGTCCCAGGCTTGTGCAGCCGGCGAGCGCCAGGGCGGAGACGAGGAAGAGCCGCCGGTCCATTGCCGCCACTCCGCCACAGCCTCCGCCAAAGCAAAAGGCCCCGGAGCGAGCCGGGGCCTTTCCATATCGTCGCGTCGGAGCCTGCGCGTCAGGACGCGTAGAACTCGACCACCAGGTTCGGCTCCATCTTCACCGGATAGGGCACTTCGGCCAGCTCCGGCGCGCGCACGAAGGTGGCGCTCATGCCCTTGGCGTCGACGGTGATGTAGTCGGGCGTGTCGCGTTCGGCCGACTGCAGGGCCTCCAGCACCAGCGCCATGTTGCGCGAGCGCTCGCGCACGGTGACCACGTCGCCCGTTTTCACGCGGTAGGACGGGATGTTCACCCGCTTGCCGTTCACCAGCACGTGGCCATGGTTGACGAACTGGCGCGCGGCGAAAGGCGTCGGCACGAACTTGGCCCGGTAGACGACCGCGTCCAGCCGGCTTTCCAGCAGCGCGATCAGGTTCTCGGAGGTGTTGCCCTTGCGGCGGGCGGCCTCCTCATAGATGCGGCTGAACTGCTTCTCGGTGAGGTTGCCGTAGTAGCCCTTCAGCTTCTGTTTGGCGCGCAGCTGCAGGCCGAAGTCGGAGATCTTCGACTTGCGGCGCTGGCCGTGTTGGCCGGGACCGTAAGCGCGGGCGTTGATGGGGGACTTCGGGCGACCCCAGATGTTCTCGCCCATCCGGCGGTCGATCTTGTACTTGGCGCTATGACGCTTGGACATCAGTCACTCGTTCGTTGATGCGGGCCGGCGCCGCCAAAGATGGCGGCGCGATTGCAACGGCGGCTTCGCATCTGCCCGTCATGGATTTCCGAGCCGTCCGGCAGGCCGGCGACTGGAAGGTGCGGCTATATGCTGGCGGCCGCTTTCCGAGTCAACCTCAGGCCGCCGGCTGCGAGCCGTGGAACAGCCGCCAGCGCCAGCGGTCGAGGCGATGCTCCAGCACGCCGGTCAGGCGGTAGGGCGCGCGGCGGTCGCCTTCGTCGCCGTGGAAGACGATCTCGCCGTCGGCGATGACCCAGGCGATCTCCCCGCGAACCGAGACCTCCACTCGTCGCCAGGCCCAGGAGACCGCTTCCGGCTGGGCATAGAGGCGATCGATATAGGCCCCGATCTCGCTCGGTCCGCGCGCGATTTCGCCGGACTGGGAGCTGATCAGCATCGTGTCGGCCGCTGGGACGAAGTCGTCGAGAACGGCGCGGTCGCGCCGGCCGACGAGCTCGTTCAGCCGGATCAGCGCCCGCCGAACCCCGCGCTCCGCCACCCGCTGCGGCGGCGCGGCGACCAGCGGCGCGAGGCTCCCTACCAGCAGCAGGGCGGCGCCCGCGGCCAGGTCTCGATTGGAAACCGACATCGACGTTGCGTACTCCCTCAGCACCTCGGGCGTCGAACATAGGCATTCTGGCGCGATCTGCACGCCCCGAGGCTCACCCGGCCTCGCGCCCAGACTTGCTCCGCGCCAGCTTCTCCAGCACCTTGCCGCGGCCGCGGGACAGCGCCGTCACGACGCCGCGCAGAGTGCGGACCTCCTGGTCGGTGAACTGAGCTCGCGACAATGCCGCCCGCAGGTTCTGCTTCATGGCCGGGGTCTTTTCCGGCGGATGGAAGAAGCCGGAGATCTCCAGCTCCCCCTCCAGTTGCTCGAAGAAGCCCAGCATGGCCGCACGGTCGGCGGGCGGGGCGACGGGGCGAAAGTTGACCGGCGGCGCGGCGGCCTGGGACAGGCGCCACTCATAGGCGTTGACCGCCACCGCCTGGGCCAGGTTCAGCGAGCGGAACCGCGGATCGATCGGGATGGTCACCACGGCGTGGCAGAGGGCGACGTCGGCGGTCTCGAGGCCGGCTCGCGCGCCGCCAAACAGGAGCCCCGCGGCGTGGCCGTGCGCGGCCCGCACGGCCAGGTCCGCGGCCGCCTGCCTGGGCGTCAGCACCGGCAGCTGCAGCTCCCTCGGCCGCGCCGTGGCGGCGTAGACCAGGGTCAGGTCGGCGATCGCCTTGGCCACGCTGTCGAAGACGCGCGCTGCGTTGAGCGGCCAGTCCGCGCCGGAGGCCGCGGCCCAGGCGCGCTCCTGCGGCCAGCCGTGCCGCGGATTCACCAGCCTGAGGTCGGACAGCCCGAAGTTCGCCATGATCCGCGCGGCCGCGCCGATGTTCTCGCCCAGCTGCGGGGCGTCGAGGATCACCGCGGGAGGGCGCAGGGCGGCGTCGGCCATGGCGCCTTTTCGGGCCGCCGCCGGCCGAAGGCAAGCCGCGGCGGACAAGTCGCACCGCTGAGCCTTTGCGCGCGCGTCGGCGGCGGCTATACGGCCCCCACCCAAGAGGTCGCCACATTCAGTTCTAGAGGGAGCGCCCGCCTCTCATGGCCAAGATCAAAGTCGCCAACCCCGTCGTCGATCTCGACGGGGACGAGATGACCCGCATCATCTGGAAGCTGATCAAGGACAAGCTGATCTTCCCCTTTCTGGACCTGAAGATCGACTACTACGACCTCGGCATGGAGAACCGCGACGCGACCGAAGACAAGGTGACCGTCGAGGCGGCCGAGGCGATCAAGCGGGTCGGCGTCGGCATCAAGTGCGCCACCATCACGCCGGATGAAGCGCGGGTGAAGGAATTCAACCTCAAGAAGATGTGGAAGTCGCCGAACGGGACGATCCGCAACATCCTCGACGGCGTGGTGTTCCGCGAGCCGATTATCTGCAAGAACGTGCCGCGCCTGGTGCCGGGCTGGACGCAGCCGATCATCATCGGCCGCCACGCCTTCGGCGACCAGTACCGGGCCACCGACTTCGTGGTGCCCGGCAAGGGCAAGCTCACCCTGACCTGGGAAGGCGACAACGGCGACAAGCTGGCGTTCGACGTCTTCGACTTCCCGGCCGGCGGCGTCGCCATGGGGATGTACAACCTCGACGCCTCGATCCGCGACTTCGCCCACGCCTGCCTGAACTACGGCCTGGCGCGCGGCTTCCCGGTTTATCTTTCGACCAAGAACACCATCCTCAAGGCCTATGACGGGCGCTTCAAGGACCTGTTCGCCGAGGTCTATGAGGCGGAATACAAGGAGAAGTACCAGGCCGCGGGGCTGACCTACGAGCACCGCCTGATCGACGACATGGTGGCCTCGGCGCTGAAGTGGAGCGGCAACTTCCTCTGGGCCTGCAAGAACTACGACGGCGACGTGCAGTCGGACTCGGTGGCGCAGGGCTTCGGCTCGCTCGGCCTGATGACCTCGGTGCTGGTGACGCCGGACGGCAAGATCATGGAGGCCGAGGCCGCGCACGGCACGGTGACCCGGCACTTCCGCCAGCATCAGCGCGGCGAAAGCACCTCGACCAACTCGATCGCCTCGATCTTCGCCTGGACGCGGGGTCTGGAGCATCGCGCCAAGCTCGACGGCAACGAGGATCTCGCCCGCTTCGCCCGCACGCTGGAGCAGGTCTGCGTGGCCACCGTCGAGAGCGGCTCGATGACCAAGGACTTGGCGCTGCTGGTGGGCGACACCCAGGGCTGGCTCACCACCGAGGGCTTCATCGACAAGGTGGCGGCCAATCTCGAGCAGGCGCTGGCGGGTGCGTAGGCGCGGTCGGCGGATTCCGGACTCCATCTCTCCAGGTTCTTGCTTCGTTCGTAGCGGGCGTTAAGCTGCGCCAGAACGAGGGAGACCGGACATGAGCATCGGCTATGTGACGATCGGGGCGCTGGATGTGGAGGCGGCGCTGCCGTTCTACGACGCCCTGCTAAAGCCGATGGGTTATGAGCGCGGGCCGCTCGACGGCGGCTGGGCGTTCTATGGCAAGGGCGACACGCCGGGGATCGGCATCTGCCCGCCCTTTGACGGCCGGCCCGCGCGCGCCGGCAACGGAATCATGATCGCCCTTAGGGCCGAAAGCCATGACCAGGTGAAGACCGCCCATGCAGCCGGCCTCGCCAACGGGGGAACCGACGAGGGGGCGCCGGGCTATCGACCGGCCGAGGCGACCAGCGGCTTCTACGGCGCCTACCTGCGCGACCCGACCGGCAACAAGCTCTGCGTCTTCAAGATGGGCTGATGCTCAGGCCGAGAGCGCCGCCTTGACAGCGGAGAGGCCCTCGGCGGCTTTGGCGGCGTCGGGAGCGCCGCCCTGGGCGAAGTCGGGTCGGCCGCCCGCGCCCTGGCCGCCCATCGCCTGGACCGCCGCCTTGGCGATCTCGACGGCGTTGTTGCTGGCCTGCGCCGCACCCGTGACGGCGACCGTCACCGCCGCCTTGCCCTCGCTCGTCCCCACCAGGAAAATGACTCCGTCGGGCAGCTGTTTCTTGAACTGCTCGGCGATCGGGCGAAGGTCCTTGCCACCGACGCCCTCCATGACCCGGGCCAGCAGCTTCACGCCGCCGATCTCCTCCGGTCCGGCCGCGGCGGGGCCGCCGCCGCCCATGGCGAGTTGGCGCTTGGCCTCGGCGAGGTCCTTCTCGAGCCGGCGCGTTTGGGCCTGCAGCGCTTCGACGCGGCCGGCCACGTCGGGCACGGGAACCTTGAACTGGTCGGCCAGCCCCTTGGCGACGGCGGCCTGCTCAAGCAGGTAGCGCCGCGCCGCCTCCCCGGTCAGAGCCTCGATCCGGCGCACGCCGGCTGCGATCCCCTGTTCGGAGATGACCTTGAAGATCGCGATATCGCCGGTCCGCGCCACGTGGGTGCCGCCGCAGAGCTCAACGGAATAAGCGCCCTCGCCGTCCAGGGCGCGGCCCAGCGTCAGCACGCGCACGCTGTCGCCGTACTTCTCGCCGAACAGCGCCATGGCGCCCTTCTCGATCGCCTGCTGGGGCGCCATCAGCTGGGTCTCGGCCGGCAGGTTCTGGCGCACGACGGCGTTCACCTCGGCCTCGATGCGGTCGATCTCCTCCGGACTGAGCGGCTGGCCGTGGCTGAAGTCGAAGCGGATACGTTCGCCGTCGACCATCTGGCCCTTCTGGGCGACGTGGCGCCCCAGCACGTTGCGCAGCGCCGCGTGCAGCAGGTGGGTCGCCGAGTGGTTGGCGCGGGTGGCGGCCCGCCGCGCGGGATCGACCGCCAGCCGCACGCGGAGGCCGGGTTTCAGCACGCCTTGCAGCACCTCCAGCTGGTGGACATGCAGGTCGCCGGCCTCTTTCTGCACATCGAGGACGCGGGCGCGGCCGCCGTCCCACTCGACCTCGCCCCGGTCGCCCGCCTGCCCGCCGCTCTCGGCGTAGAACGACGTTCGGTCAAACAGCGCCTCGACCGTCGCCCCCTCAGTCGCGGCGTCCACCTCGCGGCCGCCCTCGACGAGCACGAGCAGCTCGGCCGTGGCCTCGGTCGTCTCGTAGCCCAGGAACTCGGTCGGCCCGAGCCGGTCGCGGATCGCGAACCATTCGGCGGCCGCGGCCACCTGGCCGGAGCCCGCCCAGTTCTCGCGCGCCATCTCGCGCTGGCGCGCCATGGCGGCCTCGAACGCGACGAGGTCGACGGTGAAGCCTTTGGCCCGCACCGCGTCCTGGGTGAGGTCGAGCGGGAAGCCGTAGGTGTCGTAGAGCTTGAACGCGGTCTCGCCGGACAGCACGCCGCCCTCCGCCAGCCCTGCGGTCGCTTCTTCGAGCAGCGCCATGCCCCGCCCGAGCGTGCGGCGGAAGCGCTCCTCCTCTTCCTTCAGCGTGTGCTCGATGGTCGCCTGAGCTCGCTTCAGCTCCGGATAGGCCCCGCCCATCTCCTCGACGAGGGTGGGGACCAGCCGGTGCATCAGGGGTTCCTGCGCCCCCAGCAGGTGCGCGTGGCGCATGCCGCGCCTCATGATCCGCCGCAGCACGTAGCCGCGGCCCTCGTTGGAGGGGGTCACGCCGTCGGCGATCAGGAAGCTCGTGGAGCGCAGATGATCGGCGATGACCCGGTGCGACGGCCCGTTGGAGGCGCCGCCAGCGCCGCCCACCAGGGCCCGCGAGGCGGCGATCAAGGCGCGGAAGAGATCGATGTCGTAGTTGTCGTGCACGCCCTGCAGGACCGCGGCGACCCGCTCCAGGCCCATGCCCGTGTCGATGGAGGGCTTCGGCAGGCCGGCGCGCTCGCCGTCGGCGAACTGCTCGTATTGCATGAAGACCAGGTTCCAGATCTCCACGAACCGGTCGCCATCCTCGTCGGGGCTGCCGGGCGGCCCGCCCGGGATGTGCTCGCCGTGATCCCAGAAGATCTCCGAGCAGGGTCCGCATGGGCCGGTGTCGCCCATCGACCAGAAGTTGTCCGAGGTGCCGATGCGGATGATCTTTTCGTCCGGCAGGCCCGCGATCTTCTTCCAGAGCCGGTGGGCTTCGTCGTCGTCGGCATAGACCGTGACCAGCAGCCGCTCGACGGGCAGTTCGAAGATCTTGGTCAGCAGCTCCCAGGCGTACTCGATCGCGCCATCCTTGAAGTAGTCGCCGAAGGAGAAATTCCCCAGCATCTCGAAGAAGGTGTGGTGGCGGGCGGTGTAGCCGACATTGTCGAGGTCGTTGTGCTTGCCGCCGGCCCGCACCGACTTCTGCGACGAGGCCGCCCGCGGCCAGGGCGGCGTCTCGGCTGCGGTGAAGTAGTTCTTGAACGGCACCATGCCGGCGTTGACGAAGAGCAGCGTCGGGTCGTTCTGCGGGACGAGCGGGGCCGAGGCCACGATGGCGTGGTCCTTCGTCCGGAAGAAGTCCAGGAACTCGGTTCGGATCTCGTTCAGGCTCGGCATCGGGTTTTTCTGAGAGCTCGACAGGATATCCCGTCGAAGGGCGTTAGGTGGGGTCGCGCGCCCGTTTACGAAACTCGGTGCAAGCCACGCAAAGGAAAAGGACGCCTGGGCGGGCCCAGGCGTCCTGGCTCTGAGGGCGGGGGCCCGCGGGGCCGCGCGGGGAGGGGTTGGCGTGGGGCCTCCCGGCGCGAGATGGGCCGCCCGTCAGAGGATCGTCCTAGTCCTCGTCCGCCGCGCCCCCTTCAGGGCCTCCGATCAGGAGCTCCTCCTCGATCACCGCCTTGGCGCCGCGCACCGCGGCCTCGATCTCCGCGGCGATGTCGGCGTTGGCCTTGAGGAACTCGCGGACATTCTCGCGGCCCTGGCCGATGCGCTGCGAGTTGAAGGAGAACCACGAGCCCGACTTCTCGATGATCCCGGCCTTGACGCCGAGGTCGATGACCTCGCCCAGCTTGGAGATCCCCTCGCCGTACATGATGTCGAACTCGACCTCGCGGAACGGCGGGGCGACCTTGTTCTTGACCACCTTCACCCGCACGTTGTTGCCGACGATCTCGTCGCGCATCTTCACCGAGCCTGTGCGGCGGATGTCCAGCCTGACCGAGGCGTAGAACTTCAGCGCGTTGCCGCCGGTGGTGGTCTCCGGCGAGCCGTACATCACCCCGATCTTGTGGCGGATCTGATTGATAAAGATGACGATGCACTTGGACTTGGAGATGGAGCCCGTCAGCTTGCGCAGCGCCTGGCTCATCAGCCGGGCCTGCAGGCCGGGCAGGCTGTCGCCCATCTCGCCTTCGATCTCGGCCCGGGGCGTCAGCGCCGCCACGCTGTCGATGACGATGATGTCCACCGCCCCGGA
>NZ_JAICYI010000103.1 GCF_025934275.1 Phenylobacterium sp. | reverse complement strand
ATCGCTACGTCAGCTTCCTGAAGTGGCTGACCATGTCGCTGTTCGCCTACGTGGCGGTGGTGTTCGCGGTGCACATCGATTGGGCGGAGGTGGCGATCCGCACCGTCCTGCCCCAGCTTCCCGACGGTGGTTGGATCGTCGTCGTGGTGGGGGTCTTCGGCACCACCATCAGCCCCTACCTGTTCTTCTGGCAAAGCTCGGAGGAGGTGGAGGATGAAGAGGCCAAGCATCAACGGCCTCTGATCCGGGACGGGCGTCGCGCCAAGGCCGAGCTGCGCCGCATCGAGTGGGACACCCTTGTCGGCATGGGGGCCTCCAATCTGATCGCCTTCTTCATCATTCTCACCACCGCCGTGACCCTGCACACCCACGGCCTCACGGATATCCAGACCTCGGAACAGGCGGCGCTGGCGCTGCGGCCGGTGGCCGGTGAGTTCGCCTTCGTCCTGTTCGCCCTGGGCATCGTCGGCACCGGCCTCCTGGGCGTGCCGGTGCTCGCGGGCTCGGTCGGCTATGCGGTCGGCGAGCTTCGCGGCTGGAAGTGCGGCCTCGAGTACAAGCCGACGGAGGCCGCAGGCTTTTATGGCGTCATCGTGGCGGCGGTCGTCCTGGGCCTCGCGGTCGGCTATTCGGGCCTCGACCCGATCCGGGCGCTGTTCTGGAGCGCGGTGATAAACGGGGTGATCTCGGTCCCGATCATGGCGGCCATGATGGTTGTCGCCAGCCGTCGCCAGGAGCTGGGCCGCTTCGTGGCCTCACCCGTGCAGGTCACCTTCGGCTGGGCCGCGACGGCGGTGATGGGCGTCGCGGTCGTGGCCATGTTCGTCGCGAAGTAATTCCGTTCAGTAGGGGTTCTGCGCCACCAGCCGGGCTTCGCGAGCACAGGCGACGGGGTCCGGGACCGGGCCGCTCCGGCGGACGGCGGCCACCTCGGCGCGCGCCCCGTCCAGGTCGGCGCGGAACGCCGGATCGCCGTGCAGCGCGGCGACCACGATCGAGCCGTTCAGCCGGCCGGCCTGGACGGCGCTCAGCGAGTGCACGCCGCAGACCATCCGGCTCTCGCCGAACGCCCTGGCCCGCATCAGGATCGGGGTGGCCCGATCGGGCGCGAGCTCGGCCATGATCAGGCCGATGGCCCAGCCCCAGCCGTTGTGGCCCGAGGGATAGTCGGGGCTCGCCGCCAGCGATTCGGTCTTCGGCACGCAGATGTCGCCGCCATAGAGCAGGTAGGGCCTGGGCCGCTTGTAGATGTCCTTCGGCCGGTTGGTGGCGCGGCTCACGTCGGGGGCCATTTTGAGGATCAGGGCGAACGTCTTGGGCGCGTTCTGCGGCGTCAGCTCGACGCCGATGGCGCAGGCCAGGTCCTGGACGATCGCGGCCTGGTTGGCGTCGTTCTGCGCCAGCGCCCAGCGGGGCGTGTCCTTCAGAGCCCGGGTGGCCTGGAAGACCGCCTGGTCCGTCTTTTCACGCGGGCTCCCCTTGGCGGGGGAGGGGGGCAAGATGGCGTAGGTGTCCGGCAGCGCCGGGCCGAGATAGCCGCTCGCCCCGGGCGGCGGAGCGGTCATGGGCGGGGCGGTCTGCGGAGCCGGCGCTGCGCCGATGCTCAGGAGGCCGATAGACGCCGCCGCCAAGATTCCGATCCGCCCAGCCATCCGAACCTCCACCACTCGCCAGCCTCGGTGTCGCAGAGCCCGGAACGGTATTCAAGCCGCAGAGAGGACCGCCTGGCTCAAATTAATTTTCTTGACTCATAGATTGAGAAAATTAATTATCGACTCATGGATGCGGCAAAAACGCAAGACTGGCAGGCGCTGAGCGAGCTGACGCAGGGCCGTCCCATCGTGATCGAGCGGGTGCGGCTGCTCGATCGCGGCATCGCCATCGAAGGCGCCTTCGAGCTGCCGACGCTGGCGCAGCTGTCGGCCGAGGACCAGGTGTTCGTCGCCGCGTTTGTGCGCAGCCACGGCTCGATCAAGGAGATGGAGCAGGTGTTCGGCGTCTCCTACCCGACGGTCAAGTCGCGCCTGAACCGGATCGCCGACGCCTTGCCGCTGCTGGAGGTCGACATCGGACCGGCGTCCGCGGGCGCCGATCGCGCCGAGGTGCTGGAGCGCCTCAGGCGCGGCGAGATCAGCGCCGACCAGGCGATCGCTGAACTGGAGGCTCGCTAGATGCCCGCCTATCCCCGCGCGGTCAGCCGCTTCGCAGAAGCGGTGACGGAGGGCAGCCTTCCCCCTTCGCCCCGGCTGGCGGCGCCGCCACGGCCTCGGACGGTCGTGCGCCTGTGGCTACCGCTCACGCCGCTGTTCCTGCTGCTGTCGCCGTTCCCCTTGCTTCTGGCGCCGCTCGCCTGGCTGGCGCCGCCGGCCCTCCGGCCGGGCAATCCCTACGCCGCCGCGCTGGCGCTCGGCCGGCTGCTGCTGTCGCTCGGCGGCACGATCGTCCACGTCGACACCGCGGACGCGCTCATCAGCCTCCGCATCCTCTAGGAGACCTCCTCATGAACGAAGATCGCCGCTCGATCCTGCAGATGCTGGCGGAGGGCAAGATCACCGCCGACGAGGCCGAGCGCCTGCTCGCCGCGCTCGACCGACGCGCTCTGCAGCCCGAGGCCGCGGCCCCGCTCGGCCATAATGCCCAGCCCAAGTACCTGCGCGTGACCGTCGACTCCGACGAGCCGGGCGAGGGTGGCCCGACCAAGGTGAACATCCGCGTGCCGATGTCGCTGTTGCGGGCCGGCGTGCGGCTCACGCACCTGATCCCGCCCAAGGCGCGCGAGCAGGTCAACGCCGAGCTCGAGAAGAACGGCGTGCCGTTCAACCTCAACGAGCTCAAGCCCGAGAACCTCGAGGCTCTGATCGACCACCTGAACGACCTGCAGGTCGACGTCGACGACGCCCGCGCGAAGGTCCGCGTGTTCTGCGAATAACCGAGCGGCCTCCCCAAGACGCCGCGATGACTGGCCGCCGTCCCTTATCCCGGACGGCGGTCCTTTTTCCCTATCCCGCGTCGAACAGCTTGGCCCAGCGGCGGCGTTCGCGCTTTTTCCAGCCCGCCCGATGCCAGGCGTCGGAGGCGATCAGCGGGACGACGGTGGTGGCCTCGGCGAACACCATCTGCTCCCAGGTCACGTCCACCTTGCCCCAGGAGCAGGCCTCCTTCAGCGTCGACGATGAGCAGGCGCCGTCGCGCACGTCGGCGACGGTGATCTGCACCGCGTATTTGTGCATGTCGACCTCGTGGCCAAGGATCTCGGCGCAGACCACGGTGTCCTGGGCGAAGTTCTTCGGAACGCCGCCGCCCACCATGAACAGGCCCGTGGCGCCGGCCGCGATCTTGATCTCGGTGAGCTCTCGGAAGTCGGCCGCCGAGTCGATGGAGACGTAGGGCCGGCCCGCCTTGCGGCGCTCCACCTGGTGCTTCACCAGCCCGAATCCCGCCGAGCAGTCGGAAAACGCCGGCACGAAGATCGGCACGCCTTCGCGCCAGCAGGTCTCGACCAGGCTATCCGGCTTCTTCGCGTGACCGTCGGCGAGCCACTTGCCCATCGCCTGGATGAATTCGCGGCTGGAATAGGGGCGCGGCTCCAGGCTCTCGCAGATCTCGTAGATCGCCGCATCGCAGGCCTGCAGCTCCTCCTCGTCGATGTAGGTGTCGTAGATGCGGTCGATGTAGAGGGCGCGAAGGTCGCGGTCGTCGACGCCGCCCTGGGCCTGGTAGTGCTGGAAGCCGAGCGCCTCGAAGAAATCCATGTCGACGATCGAGGCGCCGGTCGCGACGATGGCGTCGACCATCCCGTACTTCACCATGTCGCGGTAGATGTGCATGCAGCCGCCGGCCGATGTCGATCCGGCCAGCGTGAGCCAGGTCGAGCAGGCCGGATCCTCCAGGGCCATGAAGAGGATGTCGGCGGCGCGCGCGGTGTCGCGGCTGGTGAAGCTCATCTGGCGCATGGCGTCGATGATCGGCCGCGCGTCGAACTGGTCGATCGCCACATGCTCGACAGTGTTGGCCAGGAGCTCGGCCTTGCGGTTCGACTTCTGAACGTCAGCGTTCATTCTCTTTGCCTCGAGAGTTTGAGCGCCCGTCCGGAAAATCTCTTCGGGGCCCGGACGGAGCGACGGGCCCGAAGCCCCTCCCCCTT
>NZ_JAICYI010000015.1 GCF_025934275.1 Phenylobacterium sp. | reverse complement strand
GGGTGGTCAGCATGCCGCTCACCATGACCGCTGCGGGAGTCGAGGCGCTGGGCTTCTCCAACCGTCTCCCGGGCGGCTTCGCCGAGCGGATGCTGCTCACCGAGGCTATGCTGCTGGAGGTCCCTAACGGCCTGCCCACCGACAAGGCCGCGCTCACCGAGCCGTTCGCGGTGGGCGCCCACGCGGTCGCCAAGGCGCGGCTCGAGAAGGGCTCCGTGGCGCTGGTGATCGGCTGCGGACCGGTGGGCCTGGCCGTGATCGGCGCGCTGAAGGCCGCCGGCCACGGGCCGGTGATCGCCGCCGACTTCTCCCCGCGCCGCCGGGCCGCCGCGGAGCGGCTGGGCGCCGACGTCGTCATCGATCCCGCCAAAGAGTCGCCGCACGAGCGGTGGGAGGACCTCGGGGTTCCTAAGACGCGGGCCGCGCAGTCCCTCCTGCGGATGATGGGCAAGACCTACGCCCAGCCGGTGGTGTTCGAATGCGTCGGCGCGCCCGGCGTGCTGGAAGCGCTCATCGAGGCCGCCCCGGCCGGCGCCCGGATCGTGGTCGCTGGCGTCTGCATGGAGAGCGACCGGATCGAGCCGTCGATCGCCATCACCAAGGAGATCGAGCTCACCTTCATCCTGGGCTACACGGCCGAGGAGTTCGCCGGAACCTTGCGCCAGCTGGCCGAGGGCGTGATCGACGTCTCCGGCCTGGTCACCGGCAAGGCGCCGCTGACCGGCGTCGCTCGGGCCTTCGAGGACCTCGCCGATCCGGAGGCCCATGTGAAGATCCTGGTCGAGCCCGGCGCCTGAGGCCCTGGCGAAGAAACAAGGTTCGGTTGTAGTGTCCGGCCCGCTGAAGCCCGGGAGACCCGCCATGAAAGCCATGATCGCCGCCGCCGCGGCCGCCGCACTGCTCGCCACGCCTGCGCTAGCGGAGCTCAAGCCGGGCGCGAAGGCGCCCGAGTTCAGCGCGCCTGCCTACCTCGCCGGACAGCCCTTCACCTTCAACCTCGCCGACGCGCTCAAGAAGGGGCCGGTGGTGGTCTATTTCTTCCCCGCCGCCCACACCACGGGCTGCAACCTGGAGGCGCACCTGTTCTCTGAGGCGATCGACAAGTTCAAGGCCGAAAAGGCCTCGGTGATCGGGGTGACCGCCGGCAACGTCGACCAGCTCGCCGACTTCTCGAAGGAGACGGAGCACTGTGGCGGCAAGTTCCCGGTGGCCGCCGATCCGGGCGTCAAGATCGCCAAGGAATACGACGCCGTGCTCGCCCAGAAGCCCGACTGGTCGAACCGGACCTCCTATGTCGTCGCGCCGAACGGCCAGATCATCGACGTCTACTCCAACCTTGATCCCACCCAGCACGTCGACAAGACGCTCGCCGCCGTGACCGCCTGGCGGACGGCGCACAAGTAGCGGCTAGGAGGCGGCCCCTTTCGGGGTCGCCGGCTGGCAGTTTCCGTTCGGGCATTTGCGAGCGATGATCTGCCTCATCACCTCGCCCATCATCTCCGGCATCAGCTCGCGGGTGATCGCGGCGCTCCTCGGCGCGAGCGTCGGGATCTTGTCGGTGATCGCGCGGCCGGTCGGGCTCTCGTAGAAGCTCACCATGGCCTGCAGCTCGGCCAGGGTGAAGGTCTGAGCATAGATCGGAACCATCCGCTCGATCATCTTCGGCATCATCTTGTCGCGCATCACCTGACGCACGATGTCGACGACCATCTTCTGATCGTCCGCGGTGAGATTGTTCGAGCGCGCGGTCTGGGCGGCGATGACCGGCAGCATGGCCGCCTGCATGCTGTCCATGGTGCGTTCGAAGTGCACCGCCGCCAGATAGCGACGCACCAGCGCCTCGGCCTCGGGATTGGCGGCGGGGGCGGCGGCGGCGGCCGGCGCGCGATCCGCGGGCGTCGCGGCATGGACGCAGAGTGGCGTCATCAGCGCGAGCGCGGCCGCCGCGGCGATCAGGGTCTTCATCATCTTCAGCGATTCCCCCCAAAGTTGCAGGGAGCCTAGCGGGCAGACCGGCTTCCGCAAGGCGAAAACCCCTTGCCCGGCAACCGCTTTTCGCCTATCTGCCCGCCTCTTCACGGAAGGCGGTCTCGCGCGGAGCCCTTCGAAGAGCCGGACATGCCCCCGGTCGCCGCGCAGAGAGCCATCGTTCCCGGCGGATCTTCCACCGCGGGGGCGCCGCCCTCCAAACCGGAAGAAGGACCAATGGCGCTCTACGAACACGTCGTGATTTCGCGGCAGGACATCTCGCCGCAACAGGCCGAAGCCCTCAACGACCAGCTCAAGGCGGTCATCGAGCAAGGCGGCGGGACCGTCGCCAAGATCGAGTACTGGGGCCTGCGCAACCTCTCCTACCGGATCAAGAAGAACCGCAAGGGCCACTACTCCCTGCTGGCGATCGACAGTCCACCCGACGCCGTCAAGGAGATGGAGCGGCAGCTGTCCATCAACGAGGACGTGCTGCGGCACCTGACCGTCCGGGTCGATGAGCTGGATCTCGAGCTCTCGCCCGTCCTCGCCCGCCGCGATCGCGACCGCGAACGCCGCGACGACGTCCCGCAATTCTAAGGAAAGGGAGGCCATCGCCATGACCGACGAAACCTCCGTCGCGCCCGTCCCCGGGGCCGCAGCCGGCGGCGCCCGCCGCCCGTTCTTCCGCCGTCGCAAGGTCTGCCCGTTCTCGGGCGCCAACGCCCCGAAGATCGACTACAAGGACGTCAAGCTCCTGCAGCGCTACGTCTCCGAGCGCGGCAAGATCGTGCCCTCGCGGATCACCGCGGTCTCCGCCAAGAAGCAGCGTGAGCTGGCCCGGGCCATCAAGCGCGCCCGCTTCCTGGCCCTGCTCCCCTACGTCGTGAAGTAAGGGGCCCGGCTTATGAAAGTCATCCTGCTCGAGCGAGTGGAAGGCCGCGGCGGCCTCGGCGACGTCGTCAACGTCAAGGACGGCTACGCCCGCAACTTCCTCCTGCCCCGCAACAAGGCGCTGCGCGCCACCGAGGCCAACCTCAAGGTCTTCGAAGGTCAGCGCGCCGATATCGAGGCCCGCAACGCCAAGGCCAAGCAGGCTGCGGAGACGTCCGGCGAGAAGCTGGACGGCGCCTCCTACGTGCTGATCCGCCAGGCCGGCGAGAGCGGCCAGCTCTACGGCTCGGTGTCGGGCCGCGACGTGGCCGACGCGGTCAACGCCGAGGGCGGCAAGGTCGAGCGCGCCATGGTGGTGCTGGACAAGCCCATCAAGACGCTCGGCCTGCATGAGGTGAAGATCCGGCTGCATCCCGAGGTGTCCATCACGGTCACGCTCAACATCGCCCGCAGCCCAGACGAGGCCGAGCGTCAGGCGCGCGGCGAGAACATAATCTCGGCGGCGTTCGAAGAAGAGCGCCTCGCCGCGGATCAGGCGGCTGCCGAGCTGCTGGAAGGCGGGGCGGGCCAGATCGCCGCGGACTTCACCGAAGCCGAGGCGTAACGCCGCAGCCCTTACAAAGTACGCGGCCCGGGAGGCCCTTTTCGAGTCGTTTTGCATCTGCTGTTGCGAAAATGTCATTCCGCGTTGCAGCAAAGCCGCCTAGCTAGGCCCCTGATCATTGTTAAGGTCCCGCGTGCTGCGGGACCGCAAGGGGGTCTTGCGTCCATGAAATCACGGATCTTGCTGTTCACCGCAGCCTCCGCCGCTGCGCTGGTCTCCTCGCACGCCTTCGCCCAGACCGCCCCGGCCACCAAGGCCGCCGCCCCCTCCGAAGTAGAGGAGTTGGTGGTCACGGGTTCGCGGGCCCAGCCACGCTCGGCGCTGGAGTCGCTGTCGCCGGTCGACGTGGTGAGCTCCCAGACCCTCAAGCACGTCGGCACCACCGAACTCGGCGCGGCGCTCGCCATCACCGTCCCCTCGATCGACTTTCCGCGCCCGTCGAACACCGACGGCACCGACGCCATCCGCCCGGCCACCCTGCGCGGCCAGGGCCCCGACCAGACGCTGGTGCTGGTCAATGGCGTGCGCGCCCACCCCTCGGCGCTCGTCAACCTGAACGGCTCGGTCGGCCGCGGCTCGGCCGGCGTGGACCTCAACACCATCCCGACCGTCGCCATCGACCACATCGAGGTGCTGCGTGACGGCGCCTCGGCGCTCTATGGCTCCGACGCCATCGCCGGGGTCCTGGCGATCAAGCTGAAGGAAGCCTCCGAAGGCGGCGGCGCATCCTTCACCCTCGGCCAGTTCGACACCAGCTTCGACGGCTTTGTCGGCGGCAAGCGGAACATCCACGACGGCGCCACGCTGACGGCCGACGCCTGGCAGGGGTTCAAGCTGCTGGGCGACGGTTTCCTGACGGTCTCCGGCGAGTACCTGCACCGCGATCCCACCAACCGAAGCGACAAGGATCCCCGCTTCCCGGCGCTCGGGATCGACTCCCGCTTCGGCGATGGAAGTGTGGTCCAGGGCACGGCGTATGTGAACGCCGGCAAACCGCTGGGCGATGGCTGGGAGCTCTACGGCTGGGCCGGCGGCCAGTACCGCCACACCGAAAGCGCCGCGACCTTCCGCGCGCCGAACGACCTCGCCAAGAACATCCCCTCGGTCTATCCGAACGGCTTCCTGCCGCACATCCGCACCCACTCCGACGACTACACCCTCGGCTCATCTCTGAAGGGCGACCTGGCCGGCTGGCACTCGGTGTTCAGCGTCGATTACGGCTGGAACCGGCTGCGGTACGACACGGTCGACACCATCAACGTCTCGCTCGGCCCGACCTCGCCGCACAACTTCTACGCAGGCAAGCTGATCTACAACCAGCTGGTCGGGAACGCCGACTTCAACCGCGACTTCGACGTCGGCATGGCCGGGCCGCTGAACGTCGCCTTCGGTGTCGAGGCGCGCAACGAGGGCTACCGTATCGGCCAGGGCGAGCCGTTCTCGTATCTCAAGGGGACGTTCCAGAACGGGACCACCGCGGCCGGCGTCGGCGCCCAGGGCTTCCCGGGCTTCCTGCCGGACAACGAGGTCCGCGTGCACCGCACCAACGTCGGCGGCTATCTGGCCCTGGAAGGCAAGGTCCTCGACCAGCTCACGCTGTCCGGCGCGGTGCGTGAGGAGCACTACTCCGACTTCGGCGACAACACCTCCGGCAAGGTCTCCTTCCGCTACGAGGTCGCGCCCTGGCTGGCGTTCCGCGGCTCGGCGGAATCCGGCTTCCGCGCGCCCAGCCTGCAGCAGGAGTTCTTCACCTCCACCGCCAGCCTGTTCATCAACGCGGTGCAGTTCGACACCGGCACGTTCCCGCCGACCAGCCAGGCCGCGGCGGCGCTGGGCGGAAAACCCCTGCAGCCGGAGAAGTCCAAGAACTATTCGCTGGGCGCCGTGATCCGCGCCGGCGGCTTCGACGTCACCATCGACGCCTACGAGATCGACGTGAAGGACCGCATCGTGCTGTCCGAGAACTTCACCTGCGATCCCACAGCCAAGCCCGGCACCAACGGCTTCGTCATCTGCCAGACGATCCAGCCGCTCGGCGCCTCGGCCGCGCGCTTCTTCATCAACGGCGTCGACACCAAGACCCGCGGCCTCGACGTCGTCGCGACCTACCGGTTGGACACCCAGCCGTGGGGCGACCTGGCGTTCACCGCGTCGGGCAACATGAACGACTTCGATGTCACCAAGACGCCGACCAGCGCGCCGGGCCTGCTGCCGACCCCGCTCAATCTGTTCGCCCGCCAGGCCACCTACCGCTTCGAACGGGGCACGCCGAAGTACAAGGCCGGCCTGCAGGCCGACTGGTCGCTCGACGCCTGGAGCGCTACCGGCCGGGTGACCTACTACGGCGACGTGCTTTCGCCCGGCACCACCGACAACTCGTTGAGCGACGTGCACGTCGGCGCACACGCCATCGTGGACCTGGAGGGCCGCTACAAGGTCGGCCACGGCGTCGAGCTGGCGCTCGGGGCCGAGAACCTGTTCGACGAGTATCCGGACCAGGTCCCCCTGTCGATCGACACCACCGGCGCCGCGCCCTGGAGCTCGTTCTCGCCGTTCGGTTTCAACGGCCGCCGGATCTACGCCCGGATCAGCGCCACCTGGTGAGCCCTGGGCGATGATCCACGACAGCGGCGCGGAGGCCATCTCCGCGCCGTTTTCGCGTGCGGCGATGCGGACTGTTTTCCTTCGCCGTCCAAGCCCCTAAGACTCGATGCCGCTGGCGGGAGGACGGGGCGCCGGCCAGATATTTGCAACGCGGCCAGATCATCGCCCAGACCCGCCCATGCCCGACGTCGACCTTTCCACCCTGAGCGCGGCGGAGCTCCGCGACCTCCTTGATTCCACCCGCCAGCGCGGCCAGGCGGCCCAGTCGTACCAGATCCTCCAGGAGATGGCGGAACGCCGGAACCATCCTGCGCGGAGCCCCGCCGGCCGCGCACGGGTGATCGCGCTCGATTTCGGCGACTCGCTCGAGACCTTCGATGGAGACCCGGTCAGGCCCGAGGCGACCGCAGCCCCCGGCGACGCGCCGGCCGAGGACGCCATGGATGCGGACCTCACCCTGAGCCTCGATGAGCGGCCGCCGCGGCGACGCAAGGCGCCGCGAGCCTCCAAGCCCGACCGCGATCCGCCCTCTGCGCGACCGCCGCAGCGCCGAGGCTTTCCCATTCTCGGCTTTTCGGTCGGCGTGGCGCTCGGCCTGGTGATGGGGCTGGGACTCGGGATCCAGTCGCGTCCGCCGGCCCCTGAACCCGGCGCCGCGGTTTTCCCGCAAGCGCCGGCCCTGCGGCCGCAACCCGCCGCGGCCCCTGCAGCGACGGCGGCGGCGGGGGAGCCGGCGTCGCCGCCGGCTCAGACCACAGAGATCGACACCGCCCCGATCCCTGGGCCGCCTGCGCCCACCGCCGGCACGCCGACCACCGCGGAAACGGCGCCGCCGCCGGCCCCCGCCGCGACTCCGAGCGCACCCACATCGGCGGCGAGCGAGACCGCCGGCCCGGCCGTCGAGCCCGCCGCGCCGGAGATCGCAAGACCCGTCCAGTCGGCCGCTGCGGCTCCGAGCTCCAAGGCCTGCGTCAACCCGCCGACCCCCGCCGACCGCGCCATCTGCGGCGATGCGCGCCTGCTCCATCTGCAGCGGGAGCTTCGCGCCGCCTATGCGCGGGCGCTCGACGCCCACAGCGATCGCGCCACCCTGCGCCAGCGCCAGCTCGCCTGGGCGGACGCCCGCAACGGCGTCACCGACCCAGACCGGCTGGCCGAGCTCTATGAGGCGCGGATCAAGCGGCTCGATGCGGCGACCGAGGCCGCCAAGCGGGGGCGCTAGCGGCCGCTTCTCCGACCCTGCGTCCGCTTCAGTCGGGCCCCATGCTCACGCTTGTCCACAGCTGATTCGTTCCTGTGGACAGCTTCGCGCGCGGCGAGGTTGTCACATGGAGCGGTCGGAAGCTTCGGCTAAACGGTAAGTCATGGCCATCGTCCCGGCGCTCGATCTCCGCCCCGTCTCCAACGATGTCGACATCCCGCACGCGCCGGCCAACGTCGAGGCCGAGCAGGCGTTGCTCGGCGCGCTGCTCTACGACAACGCCGCCTTCGAGCGGATCGGCGACAACCTGCAGGGGCGGCACTTCTACGAGCCTTTCCATCAGCGGCTGTTCGAGACGGTCGAGGCGCACATCCGCAAGGGCCAGCTCGCCGAGCCGATCCTGATCGCCGAGCAGTTCGCCCGCGACCCCGGGTTCGAGGAGCTCGGCGGCGTCCGCTACCTGGCCGACCTTGTCGACCGCGCCCCACCGGCCGCCAATGCGCCGGATTACGCCCGCGCCGTCTACGACCTGGCGCTGCGCCGCGACCTGATCCGCATCGGCGGCGAGATCTCCACCCTGGCCGCCAACGGCGATCCGGAGCTCGACGCCAAGGAGCAGATCGAGCAGGCCGAGCAGCAGTTATATGCGCTCGCCGAGACCGGCGGCGTCTCGCAGGGCTTCGTCTCGTTCGCCGAGGCGCTGCACGGCGCGGTCACCATGGCGGCCGAGGCGCACAGCCGCGACGGCGGCCTGGCCGGCCTCTCCACCGGCCTGATCGACCTCGATTCCAAGATCGGCGGGCTGCACCCCTCCGACCTGGTCGTCATCGCCGCCCGCCCCTCCATGGGCAAGTCGTCGCTGGCGGCCAACATCGGCTTCGACGTCGCGCGCAACTATGCCTGGGAGCCCCAGCCTGACGGCTCGAAGAAGACCGTGCGCGGCGGCGTGGTGGCGTTCTTCTCGCTGGAAATGAGCGCCGATCAGCTGGCCATGCGCATGCTGGCGGAGGTCTCGGGCGTCTCCGGCGACCGGCTGCGCAAGGGCGAGATCGACGCCTCCGAGTTCGGTCGCGTCCGCGACGCCGCCCTCGAGATCCAGGACGCCCCGTTCTACATCGACGACACCGGCGGCATCACCCTGGCCAAGCTCGCCGCGCGCGCCCGGCGTCTGAAGCGCACCGTCGGGCTCGACCTCTTGATCGTCGACTACCTGCAGCTCATCACCATGGGTCTGGCCAGCCGGCAGGAGAACCGGGTGCAGGAGGTCTCGGCCATCACCCAGGGCCTGAAGGCGCTCGCCAAGGAGCTGGCGATCCCGGTGATCGCCCTGGCTCAGCTGTCGCGGCAGGTGGAGAACCGCGAGGACAAGAAGCCCCAGCTCGCCGACCTGCGGGAATCCGGCTCGATCGAGCAGGACGCCGACATGGTGATGTTCATCTATCGCGAGAGCTACTACCTGAGCCGCCTCGAGCCGCGCGAAGGCAGCGAAGAGCACTTCAAGTGGCAGGAGCAGATGGATCAGGTGAAGGGCCTCGCCGAGATCATCATCGGCAAGCAGCGCCACGGCCCGATCGGCACCGTCAAGTTGTCCTTCAACGAGGACCTCACCAAGTTCGGCAACCTGGCCCGCGACGGCCGCTACGACCCGCGCTGAAATCGGCCGCTGCGTAGGCCGGCTCCGCCGCGGAAGGGCTTGACTCTAACGTTTACACGCGTAAACATTCGGACGTTTACGGAGGTAAACATTCATGAAGGTCAGCGCCGCCGAGAGCGTCATCATGGAAGCCTTGTGGCGACGGGCGCCGCTCACCGCCGAGGAGATCATGGACGAGGTGGCCGAGGGCCAGGGCTGGTCCGACGGCACCGTGAAGACCCTGATCAACCGGCTCCTGACGAAAGGCGCAATCGCCGCCGAGAAGGACGGGCGGCGCTACCTCTACCGCCCGATGCTGGCGCGCGAGGCCTATGTGGCGTCGGAGAGCCAGGGCCTCCTTGACCGGCTGTTCGACGGGCGCGTGGCGCCGCTGGTCAGTCATTTCTCGAAGAACCGCAAACTTTCTGCCGAGGACATTGCCGAGCTGAAAAAGCTGATCGGGGAGCTCGACCCATGATGCGCGATCTGTTGATGGCGGTCGCGGCCGCCAATCTCGCCGCGGGCCTCGCGGTCGTCGCCATCCTGCCGTTCCGCCGGCCGATGCGGCCGAGGTTCGGCGCGCGGGCGGTCTATGCCTTGTGGATCGCCCCGCCCCTCGCTGCGCTCGCCGTGCTGATCCCGCACCGGACCGGCGATGCCATCGCGCCGTTCGTCGCCAATGCCGGCAGGGCCGCGGCGCGGGCCCTGCCCTCCTCGGCTGCGCAGGACCTCTGGGCCACGGCCCTCGTCACGATCTGGGGGCTGGGCGTGGTCACGTCAGTTATGATGCTGGCCAGGCGCCAGGCCGCGTTCCTGAAGAGCCTCGGGCGGCTGACGGCGGTGGCCGGCGAAGGCGGCGTGCTGCGCGCCGAGCGGGCCGTCGCGGGCCCGGCCCTGATCGGCGCGTTCAGGCCGCAGATCGTCACACCGGCGGATTTCGACAGGCGCTACGGCCGGGTGGAGCAGACGCTGATCCTGACGCACGAGCGGGCCCACCTCGCCAGCGGCGACGCCTTGGTCAACGCCGCGGCCTGCGCGGTCCAGTGCCTGGGCTGGTTCAACCCGCTCGCCCACCTGGGCGTCCGCCTCATGCGCGTCGACCAGGAGCTCGCCTGCGACGCAGCGGTGATCGGCAGGTTCCCGAGCGCGCGCCAGCTCTACGGCGAACTGCTCCTGAAGACCCAGCTCGCGCAACAGGCCCTGCCGCTCGGCTGCCACTGGCCGGCCAAGGGCCAGCATCCCCTGAAGGAGAGGATCGCCATGCTGAAGTCTCCCCTGCCGGCGCTCGGCGAGCGCCGCGCCGGCCTCGCCGTCGCCGTCCTGCTGGCCGTGGCCGCCGGAAGCGGCGCGTGGGCCGCGAGCGCCAAGGCGCGGCACATCGTAACCAAGCCGGATTGGGCGACGAAGCCGGTCCCCTCCGACCTCACCGACGTCTATCCGCGCGCGGCCGGGAAGTCCGGGCTGGGCGGACGCGCGACGATCGAGTGCGGGGTCGCGCGCGATGGTCTGCTGATCCATTGCAAGGTGCTTGCCGAGGATCCTCGCGGGGCGGGCTTCGGCGAGGCGGCGCTGAAGCTCTCCGAGCGGTTCAAGATGAAGCCGATGAGCCGCGACGGCCAACCGGTGGCCGGGGGCGTGGTGCGCATCCCGATCAAATTCCGCATTCCGACGCCGCCGGCTCCGCCGCGCGCGAGCTAAAGCCTCCCCGCCTCCCGCAGCCGGTCGACGAGCCAGAGGCGCGCCGGGGGCAGAGGGCGGTCCATCGGGTTGAAGATGAACGCGGCGAGAAAGTGCGCGGTGAGGGCGAGCCCGGCGGCGACATCGCCGGCCTCGAGCCGCGACTGGGCCGACAGCAGGAACGGCGGCAGCGGCAGGAGGCGATCCTTGTACGGCTCACCGGCGCCCCTGGACACCGCGCGGCCCGTGCGGGGGCTGAGGTAGACCAGGTCGTCCGCCTGGCCGGTCACGGCGCATTTGGAAAGATCGAGCGCGAAGCCCAGCTCCTCCAGCAGGCCGGCCTCGAAGCGGACGAAGACGGCCGGCCAGATATCCGGTTCGGCCAGCGCTTGCGAAAGCGCCTGGAAGGCCAGGTAGGCGCCCGGATGCGGCTCGCGCTCGGGCAGGGCGCCCGCCGCCACGGCGGCGGCGGCGGAGAGCCCGGCCAGCGCCAGGGCGTCGTCGAACAGCGCCGCGGGCCCCTCCCCTTGCGGCTCCAGGACGGCGGAGCCGAGTTGCTCGGGCGTCCGCGCACGGAAGCGCGCTAGCACGGGGGCTCCGGCCTGCAGGAAGGGGCGCATGCGCTTCGAAGCGCCGCCGGCGACATGCGCGGCGTAGCGGCCATGCCGGGCGGTCAGCAGCTCCACCACCGCCCCGGTCTCGCCGTGCGCGCGGGCTGCGAGCACGAACGCCTCGTCCTCGAATTCCATGCGGGCGATTGTTTCACGGATTGCGCGGATGGCCGACCGACCATCTCGACCCTCGCGGCGGGTCCTTACTTCTTCTTCCCCTCGTAAGCCTTGATCCGGTCGGTCATGTCCTTGGCCAGATCGTTGGGGATCGGGAACGTGAGGGCGTACTGCGCGACCTTCCAGCCGTTCAGGGTCTTCAGGAGCACGCCGGTGCCGCGGCTGGACCCGTACGACTTCGACTCCAGAATTTCGTCGAAGTACGCGACGCAGCGGCAGGGAATGCGCGCCAGCGTCAGGTGGCGCGAGCGGGGCGTGTAGACCCAACCCTTGCCGGCCGCGAAGGAGGCTTTCGCGTAGGCCTTGAACTGCGGCACGGTCCAACGTTCGTGGGCGTCGGTGCCGATGAACACCCCGTCGGGCGTGAAGAGGTCGAAGTAGCCGTTGAAATCGGAACGCGCCGCTGCGGCGTGGAACGCGTCGAGGGTCGCGGCGGCCGCGGCTTCATCGGGGGTCTGGGCGGGCGCCGGGTTGGCGAGGACTCCGCTCAGCGTCATCCCGGCCGCGGCGAAGCGGAGAGCCGCGACCCACGGCGTCGGATGCCTCCACAGGAGGCGCATGCTCGGCCGCTGTGCGCGCTTACCGCGATCGGGCGCTGAGGGTCCCAGCGAGGCGCTGCGCGCAGTCCGGGAGGACAGGTAAAGGTCAGACATCGAAATCGAGCCCCAGGTCCGCGTAGCGCTCGCGGCGTTCGGGCCAGGCCTCGTCGACCTCGACATGGAGGAAGAGGTGAACGGGATGGCCGAGAAGCTCGCCCAGCTCCTGGCGGGCGTGCTGGCCGATCCATTTCAGCGTCTGGCCATGCTTGCCGAGCACGATCGGACGCTGGCTCTCGCGCTGCACGAAAATGGTCTGCTCGATGCGCGCCGAGCCATCGGTCTTCTCCTCGAACTTCGTGGTCTCCACGGCCGCCGCGTAGGGCAGCTCTTCGTGGAGGCGGAGGTAGAGCTTTTCGCGGGTGATCTCGGCGGCCATCAGACGGGCGGGCAGGTCGGCGGTCTGGTCCTCCGGATAGAACCAGGGCGCCTCGGGCATCAGCGAGGCCAGACGCCGCTTCAGGTCGGCGACGCCGGACCCGGTCTTGGCGGATATCATGAAGACCTCGCCATAGACGCCGGTATCGAAAAGCCTTTTGGAAATCTCCAGAAGCGCCTCGCGCTTGACGCCCTCCACCTTGTTGAGCGCCAGGATGGCCGCACGGCCCGCCCGCTTGAGGCCCTCGATAATGGCTTCGACATCGGCCTGGGCGCGCCGGTCGGCGGGGCTCTGGCCGAGCTCGGCGGCGGCGTCGACCAGGTGAACCACGGCGTCGGCCTCCTCGGCCCGGCCCCAGGCGGCGCGCACCATGGCCCGGTCGAGCCGGCGGCGCGGCTGAAAGATGCCCGGGGTGTCGACGAGCACGATCTGCGCGGCGCCCTCGATCGCCACGCCGCGGATCGGGAACCGGGTGGTCTGCACCTTCTGGGTGACGATCGACACCTTGGCGCCGACCAGCCGGTTGGTGAGGGTCGACTTGCCGGCGTTGGGGGCGCCGATGATGGCGACGAAGCCCGCACGGCGCGGCTCATCGCTCATGGCGCCAGCGTCCGCTCGTCCGGCGGGCCTTCCCGTTTCAGGAGCATGACCTGGGCGGCGGCCTTCTCGGCGTCCTGGCGCGAGCGGCCCTGGGCGCGCTCCGGGGGGAAGCCCTCCACCCCCACCTCGACGGTAAAGCACGGCGCATGCGCCGGACCTTCGCTGGAAATGATCTCGTAGCGCGGCAGCGGCAGCCCGCGGCCCTGCGCCCACTCCTGCAACTGGGTCTTGGGATCCTTCCTCTGCGGCTCGTCGAGGCGGTCGAACTCCTCGGTCCAGGTGTTCAGGAAGAAGGCGCGCGCGGCCTCCAGTCCGCCATCGATGTAGAGCGCCGCGATCAGGGCTTCGCAGGCGTCTCCGAGGACGGCGTCGGAGCGGCGGGCGCCCACCTTGGTGGCGCTGGCGGAGAGCCTGAGCGCCTCCTGCAGCCCGATCCGGCGGGCGATCCGGGCGCAGGCGTGGTAATTCACCAGGCCTGCCAGGAGCCGCGACATCTCGCCCTCCCGCACGTCGGGAAACAGCGCCATCAGCCGCTCGGCGGCGCACAGGTTGAGCACCCGGTCGCCGAGGAACTCCAGACGCTCGTTGTGGCGCACCTCCTTGGCGCCGTCGCCGACGCTGGAATGGGTGAGCGCTCGCTCCAGGAGATCGCGGTCGGCGAAGAAATGCCCGATCCGCGTCTGCAGGGCCTCGACCGCCGCGGCCCTCCCGTTCATGCCCCGCGGGTCACTGGAGAAGGTGCGCGAAGCGGCTCGGGCGGGCGTCGAGCACCCAGGTCCACGGCTTGAAGATCGAGGCGCCCGGCTTCCAGGAGAGCAGGATGATCTGCGCCTTGCCCTCGAGATTCTCGGCCGGCACGAAGCCGACGCCGCCGTCGGCCGGCGCCACCCGGCTGTCGGAGGAGTTGTCGCGGTTGTCGCCCATCATGAAGTAGTGGCCCTCGGGCACGACGAAGACCCCGGTGTTGTCGAGGTCATTGTCGGGCCCCCAGTCGTCGGTGACGAAGGTGGCGCCCCCGGGCAGGGTCTCGCGGTAGCGGAACACGTCGCGCACGAAGCCGTAGCCGGTGTCCTCCTTGACCGTGCCGGCGTACTGCCGCGGCACCTGCGCGCCGTTGATGTAGAGCAGGCCCTTCTTCATCTGGATTCGGTCGCCGGGCAGGCCGATCAGCCGCTTGACGTAGTCGGTGTGGTTGTCGCGGGGCAGCTTGAAGACGACGATGTCGCCGCGGTGCGGCTGGCGCTCGAGGATGCGGCCGTGGAACAGCGGCGGGCTGAACGGGATCGAGTGCCGGGACCAGCCATAGGTCCACTTGGAGACGATGATGTAGTCGCCTTCGTAGAGGTTGGGCTCCATCGAGGCCGAAGGGATGGTGTAGGGCTGGAAGAAGATCACCCGCAGGAACAGGGCGATCAGCAGGGCGTAGACGACCGTCTTGATGATCTCGACGACTTCCCCCGCGGCGCTGGTTTTCGTTTGGCTCTGCGCGGCCACGTTCTCGCTCATGGATGGTCCTGGATCGCGTCCGGCGCGCCGGACGGGCTGTTGCTACGCGCTGGATACGGCATGAGCAAGGCTGATGCCCGTGAACTTCTGCTCATGACCGCGCCGTAAGCCAGGCGGCCGGCGGCGGGTTCCATTCGCCAGGCCAGCGCTAATCGCGGGTTAACCGGGCGGGCTTAGGCTGCTCTCGATCCATCCGGGGAGCCGCCGAATGGCCGACTTGGGCCCATCGTGGTGGCCGGCTGGCCTGAACCGTTGGGGAGTGGATTCCAGCAAACCTCTCCTCCCGCAGGTCGTCTCGTCGCTCGCCCAGCTGGCATTCATCCTCGGCGGCCCGATCATAATGCTGGTCATGGTCGAGGTTTGGCCGCCTCTCGTGTCCGATCGGACCGTTTACGCGACCGGCCTGGGCGCAATGGTCGCCTTTTTCTTGCTCAGCTTCGCGGTCGTTCCAGGGCGGAGCCTGCCGCCCAAGCTGCCGACGATCATGCGGATCATGTACCGGCTGGGTTTGGCCCTGGCGGCGACCGGCTGGCTCCTGGGCGTGGGCGGAATCGTCAACGGCTGCGGCACGCCGGTCGCACAGCGCGACGTGCCGGTCGTGGCCAAGCACGAGACGCTGCAACGCGATCCCGGCCGGCGGACGCTCTACGTCTCGCTTCGGCCATGGCCCGGATCGCGCGAGGTCCTTGACTGGGGCGCGCGGCGCCGGGTCTACGATGCGCTCGAGGTCCCGATCACCGGTATCCATACGCCGCGCTCGCAGCTCGAGGCGATGCCGCAATCGGCGACCGCGCGCCTGGTCATCGGCCACGGCCGCCTCGGGCTCGAATGGATCAAGGCGGTCCGGACAACCAGTCCCGCAGAACCTTGATTCCGCAGCCGTATCGCGAGCCGGACGATGCTGCCGCGGTGAGCGGCCGGGGCGGGTCGGGAGCCGCCCCGGCTCACGTCAGGCGGCCTTCGAGGCGGCCATGTTCTGGACGTCGCGGGCGGTCAGCGCTTGTCCCCCGATCGCCCAGTCGCCCTGCTCGATCTCGTTCACCTTCACCCAGGTGACGCCGCGCAGCGCCTCGCCCTCCACGGACACCATGGCGTCGGTGACCCGCTGGATGAGGTCGTGCTTCTGGGTGGGAGTGAAAGCGTCCTTGATCACGTCGATCGTCACGAGCGGCATCTGAAGCCCTCCTTGTTCGCGGCCCGGCGCCTGTCACCGGAGCCATGGTGAGAGCTTGCGCGGGTTCGGCCGGCGCCGCTTGGAGAGCGCCTGGAGGCTTTTGGGAGGAGGTCTGGAGATATGCTAGGCTGAGCCCGGATGATCTATCGCTTCGGGACATTCCGTCTCGACACTTCGACGTACGAACTCCGCTCGGGCGGAGACGTCGTGGCGGTCGAACCGCAGGTCCTGGCGCTTCTTCGCCTGCTGATCGAGAACCGGCATCGGCTGGTCGGCCGCGACGAGATCATCGAGAGCATCTGGAACGGGCGGATCGTCTCGGACGCGGCGATCTCCAGCCGCATCAAGTCGGCCCGGCGCGCCGTCGGGGACGACGGGGCGACGCAGCAGGTCATCCGCACCGTGCCGAAGCTGGGCCTGCGCTTCGTGGCCGCGGTCGAGGTGGAACGCGGTCTCGAGCCTGCTCCGGCGGCGCCGCAGCCGGGGCCGGGCGACGCGCCGCCCGCGGAGGGCCCTTCGCTCGCCGTCCTGCCCTTCGCCGTGCTCGGCGAGCCGGGGCCCAGCGCCTGGATCGCCGAGGCCCTGCCGCATGACCTGATCACCGCCCTGTCGCGCTTTCGCTGGCTGTTCGTGATCGCCCGCGGCTCGTCGTTCCGTTTCCGCGGGCCCGAGGCGACCCTGGAGAAGGTGCGCGAGGCGCTGAAGGTCCGCTACTGCCTCTCCGGTGCGGTGGAGATCGACGGCGCGGCCATGGCGGTCAACGTCGAGCTCAGCGACACGCGCGATGGGCGGGTGCTGTGGAGCGAGCAGTTCCAGGCGCCGCTGGCGGCGGTGCACGAGATCCGCGAACAGGTGACGCAGGCGGTGATCGGAGCGCTGGAGCTGCAGATCCCTTTCAACGAGGCGCGGCGCGCACAGCTCAGCGCGCCGGAGAGCCTCGACGCCTGGTCCGCCTATCACCTGGGCCTGCGCCACATGTATCGCTTCAACCAGGAGGGCACGGCGCGCGCGGCGGCGCTGTTCGAGCAGGCGATCGCGCTGGAGGCGGGCTTCGCGCGGGCGCATGCGGGCCTCTCCTTCGCCCAGTTCGAGACCGCCTTCCTGAGCTTCACCGACGATGCGGCCCGGGCGGCGGCCCTGGCCAGGCGCACCGCCGAGGCCGCGCTGGAGCGCGACGCCCTGGATCCGTTCTGCAACCTGGTCATGGGGCGGGCCTTCTGGCTCACCGGCGAATTGGAGGCGAGCCTGCCGTGGCTCGAGCGGGCCGTTCGGCTCAACCCCAACTACGCCCAGGCGAAATATTCCCGCGGTTGGAGCGAAACCATGCTCGGCGCGGCCGACGCCGGCCGCGCGAGCGCGGACGCGGCGCTGTCGCTGAGCCCGCTCGATCCCCTGGCCTACGGCATGCTCGGGGTGAAGGCGATGTCGCACATGGTGACGGGGGATCCCGCCCAGGCCGCCGAATGGGGCGAACAGGCGGCGCGCGCGCCCGGCGCGCACCCGCTGATCGAGATGATCGCCGCCGTGGGCCACACCATGAACGGCGACGAGGCGCGCGCCGCCGCCTGGGCCGCCTCCGCCAGGCGCCGCAACCCGAAACTGCGCGCCGCCGACTTCCTGCAGGCCTTTCCCTTCCGGGAGGCGGCGACCCGGCGGCGGATCGCGGAGGCTCTGCGGCGGCTGCAGATGCCGTCCTGATCGCGGCCGATGGTGCGAGGGCGCGGCGAAGCTATAGTCGCGCCATGATCCACCCCGCCCTGCTCGTTCTGACGCTCGCCCTCACCGCCCCGGCGGCCCGCGCCGCCGAGGCGCCGGCGCTCTGTACGGCGCTGAAAGGCCTGGCGGCGGAGGCGCAGCGCACGGGCGAGCCGCAACGTCTCTCGCTGGCGGTGAGCGGCGACGAGGTCAGCTGCGGCGCAGACGCGACGAGCGGGCCGGCCCGCGCGTTCTGCGAGGCGGCGCAGGCGAGCCTCGGCAGGCGCCCCTTCCCCTGGCCGCTCAGGACCTGCGTCGACAGCATGGCCGACGACCCGCGGCTGTACGCGGACCCAGGCGGGGCGTTCCTGCGGCTGGGCGCGAAGCTCGGCCGGGGCGTCAGGCTGGACGTCAGCGCCGCGGACGGCGCGCGCGGCCGCTACGACCTGGTGGTCTGGAAGGCGCGCTGAGGCGCCTCACTGGCCGGCCGTAGGATGGCGACGTCATCCCTGGTCTGGAAGATCTGCAGCAGGTTGGCGTCGTCCTTGCCCGAGGGTGGGCGGTAACACCGTCGCGCGAGGGGCGCAGCGCTACGCGCGGCTTGGCGCGGGCGCCGGTTCGGTGGCAGCCTGGGCCCGAGAAGGGAGCCCGCGATGACCCGCCCCGAAGCTTCGCTGCCGCAACGCCTGGGCTACGCGCCGGACGCGCGGCTGGTGATCATCAACTGCGACGACATCGGCTCCAGCCATGCGGCGAACCTCGCCAGCCTGGAGGCCATGCAGAGGGGCGTGGCGACGAGCGCCACCCTGATGGTCCCCTGCCCCTGGGCGCGGGAGGCCGTGGAGCTGTTCGCGGGCCAGGACGTGGGCGTGCATCTCGTGTTGACGGCGGAATATCCGACCTACCGCTGGCGCTCGCTCACCGGCGCCAAGTCGTTGCACGACAACCAGGGCTACCTGCCGTGGACGGTGGCCGAGGCGCGCGAGCGGGCGCGGGTGGAAGATGTGGCGGCGGAGTGCCGGGCGCAGATCGAGCAGGCTTACGCCTGGGGCGTGGACGTCACGCACTTGGATTCGCACATGGGCACGGTGCAGCTCGATCCCCGCTTCTTCGAGGTCTACCTGGCGCTCGCCGAGGAATTCCGCCTGCCGGTCAGGATGGTGAGCGCGCGGGCCGAGCCGGTGCTGGGCTTCGAGAGCCGCGCGCCGGCGGCCGGGCGGGGCATCCTCTTCGCCGACGAGGTCTGGGCGCAGTGGGGCCGGCCCACCGGCGAGCAGATGCGCACGGTGATGCCACGGCTGAAACCCGGGACGGTCGCCGAATTCCTCGTGCACCCGGTCTTCGACGGGCCGGAGCTCAGGGGCTACGACCTCACCGAGGCGCAGATCCGGGTGGACGACCACGCGGTCGCTGTAGACCCGGAGATCCGGGCGCTGATCGAGGCCGAGAGCCTGATCCCGATCAGCTACCGGCCCCTGCGCGAGCTGCAGCGGGCGGGCGCGCTTGAGGCGGCCTGATGCCGGACGATCTGCCGCCCAGGGAGACGACGGCCGAGCGCGGCAGGGCGAAGCGGCGTTGAAGCGCTAGGGCTTCGAGAGCGTGTCCGCCTTGCCGGTGTCCAGATCGACCGGCACCGAGACGTGCTCCTGGACGATGCGCCATTGGCCGCCGAACTTGCGATAGACGTCGGTGACCCGGACCACGATGTGGTTCTTGCCGCCCTTGGCGTCCGAGAGCGTGACGTCCTGGATGGAGTGGCCCCAGGCCACCGGACCCACGACGTCGACGTGCAGATCGGAAATAGCCATCTTCGCCGGGCCCGAGAACTGCTTGAAGAGACCCTGCCAGTCCTTCCGGTAGGCCTCCCAACCGACGTACTGGCGTGGGGGTGTGACGTCGAACACGAAGAGGCCCTGCTTGGCGTAGCAGGACATGATCTTGCCGATGTCCTTGGCGTTGAAGGCGGCGGTGAAGCCGTTCTCCAGCGCCACGATCTGATCGTGGTCGGACTTGGCCGGCGCGGCCGAGGCGGAGCCGGCGAGGGATGCGGCCGCCAAGGCGGCGAGCGCGAAGGTGCTGAATCGCATGGTGAAGGTCCCTCTTTCGTGCGCGCCAGATTGGCGTCAACAAACGCCGTCCGGCAAGATGCCTCACCGCAGCCGGCCGCCCACCCGCAGCCTGCGTGAGCCCCGAACGGCTATCCGTCCACAGCCTCGATGATCACGAAGGCCTGGGCGTAGGGGTGATCGTCGGTGAGCGAGAGGTGGATCACCGGCTTGGCGCCCGGCGGCAGGATCTCGGCCAGGCGCGCGGCCGCGCCGCCGGTCAGCGCCATGGTGGGCTGGCCGGAACGCATGTTGACCACGCCCATGTCGCGCCAGAAGACGCCCCTGCGGATGCCGGTGCCCAGCGCCTTGGCGCAGGCCTCCTTGGCCGCGAAGCGCTTGGCGTAGGAGGCGGCGCGGTCGGGCTTGCGCTCCGAGCGGGCGCGCTCGGTCTCGGTGAAGACGCGGTGCGTGAACCGCTCGCCGAAACGCGCCAGGCTCTGCTCGATCCGGCGGATGTCGGAGAGGTCCGAGCCGATGCCGAGGATCAAGCGGCCCTCACCGAACGAGCCTCGTCCATCAGCGCCCGCATCCGCTGGATGGCGGGTCCGAGGCCGATGAAGATCGCCTCGCCGATGAGGAAATGGCCGATGTTGAGTTCGACGAGCTCAGGAATGGCGGCGATCGGCTTGACGGTCTCGTAGTCGATGCCATGCCCCGCGTGGACCTCCAGGCCCAGTCCCGCGGCCTGGGCGGCGGCGGCGCGAAGCTTCGCGAGCAGGGCGGCGGCGTCCGGCGAGCGCTCCCGCGCGGCGTCGCACCAGGCGCCGGTGTGCAGCTCGACGACCGCCGCGCCGCATTCCCTCGCGGCCGCGATCTGAGCGGGATCCGGCTCGACGAAGCAGGAGACGCGGATGCCGGCGGCGGCCAGCCGGCCGATGACCGGCGCGATCTGATTGTGGCCGCGCACCACGTCGAGCCCGCCCTCTGTGGTCACCTCCTCGCGCCGCTCGGGCACCAGGCACGCGGCGTGCGGCAGGTGGGCCAGCGCGATGGCCTCCATCTCGGGCGTGGCGGCCATCTCGAGGTTCAGCGGCCGGCCGCGGCGCCGGGTGATCGCGGCGAGCGCGTCGATGTCGGCATCGGAGATGTGGCGGCGGTCCTCGCGCAGGTGGGCGGTGATGCCGTCGGCGCCGGCGGCGAGCGCCATCTCGGCCGCGCGCACCGGATCCGGATAGGCCGCGCCCCGCGCATTCCTGACGGTCGCCACGTGGTCGATGTTCACGCCGAGACGGATCTTGGACACGCCTGCTCTTCCTCCGACTACCCGGTCATTACATAGGAACCACGCGCCGCACGAACCACACGAACTTGGCTGGGATCACTTCAGGCGCTTGGAGCCCGGTTCCTCGGCCGGGATGGCGGCGAGATCGGGGGGAATCTCGTCGGGGGCGTAGGAGGGCACGTCGACCGTCGCCAGCGCCACCAGCGGCCAGCCCACCTCCGCGCGGCCGCCGGAGCGGTCGACCAGGCAGGCGCAGCAGAGCACCTTGCCGCCGGCCGCCTCGATCGGCTCGACGGCTTCGCGGAAGGAGCCGCCGGTGGTGATCACGTCCTCGACCACCACCACCTTGGCGCCGGGCGCGATGCTGAACGCGCGGCGGAGCTTGAAGCGGCCCTCCTCGCGCTCGACGTAGAGGGCCGGCACGCCCAGCCAGCGGGCGGTCTCGTAGCCTGGGATGATGGCGCCGACGGCCGGGGCGACGATGACGTCGGGCTTGCCGAACCGCGCTTCGATCTTCTCCGCCAGCGCCTTGCAGAGCCGCGCCGTCCGCTCCGGATACTGGAAGACCAGGTTCTTCTGCAGGAACATCGGCGAATGCCGGCCCGAGGCCAGGATGAAATGGCCCTGGCGCAGCGCGCCCGCGCCGCGGAATTCCTCCAGCACCTCGTCCGTGTCCATGCGCTGCGCACATAGTCCGGTTCGCGGGCGAGCGGAAGGCGGGGCTACCGCGGCTGGGGCGCGAATGGCGCAAGCTCGGTGTCGCGCAGCACCGCTCGCGGCGAGACGAACCGGTAGCCCAGCGCGCGCAGGCCGCGCACCGTCGCCATCAGCTCCCGCGGATCCTCGTACCAGTGGAAGAAGAAGCTCGCGAACCCGTCGCGCACCACGAGGTCGCGCCGGGCGGTGGCGATCAGCGCCTGGCTGGAGCGGCCGAAGCCCGGGCCGCGCTGCCCCCGGGCGAGATAGCCCAGGTCCTCTGGCAGGATGACGTCACCGCGCTGGTCGACGGTCTCGAAGGGGAAGAACTGATCATACGGGCCGAAGATCGCGGCCTTGGGAAAGTAAGTGACCCGCTCGTAGCGGGCTGCAAAGCGCGCCTTGAAGGCCTGATAGGCGCTGGGCGAGGCGGCATAATGCGGGGTCGTGAAGATATCGGGCGGCTCAAGGCCGGCGGCGCGCCAGCCGCGCTCGGCCGCCGCGAGCCGGTCGCGCCACATGGGAACGCTGTCCCCCGGCAGGAGACCGGCGACCCCAAATCCGCCGCCGGGCTGCAGGCGGGCGGCGATGAACTCGTAGTCGCCGCCGCTCACCGCCGCGTAGGGGTTGGGCGTGCGGCCGAACTGATGGGTGTGGCCGTGGGCCACCAGCACGCCGCCGCGCCAGACCGCGTAGCGCAGGGCGCTCACCAGCGCGGGGCGGTCGTGCAGCTCGAAGGCGAGCGGACGGCCGTGGGTGAAGTGGCCGAGCGGATCGCGGTAGCCGTCGTAGACGGCCAGCGAGAACGGCACGCCCTCTCCCGCCAGGAGGTCCGCCAGCGCGCGGATGCGCTGCGGGTCGGCCTCGGGACCGACGTCCTCGATCCGGACCATCGCGCGATGCCGCTCCGGCGCATCGGGGGCGAGGATGTCGAACAAGAGGCCCGCGAAGGCGACGTAGCGGTCGTCCTCGGTCGCATAGGCGAACGGCGCTTCGAGCACATAGGTCAAGGCGCCGGCCCGGAGCGCCCAGGGCGTGCGTCGGCCGTCCGGCGCGACCGCCCAGGCGAGCGGCTGGACGCGGGTGGGATCTAGCACCTCGGCTTCGGCGACCTGGGCGGCGGCGCGGCGGTCGCGGGTGAAGGCCTGGCCCTTGTAGACGACCGAGAGGTAGTCGGCCGGCCGCGGCGGCGAGACCCGCCAGCCGACGACGCGGGCGTAGTCGGGGTCGGCGAACAGCTGGGCGGCGCCATGCTGCACCCAGACCACCGGGCGCCGCGCGCGGCGGACGTCGGCCAGCAGTGCCGGCGGCGCGGGCGCGCCGCCATAGGCCGGCAGGACGAACGTCGCGGCGTAGCGCGCGCTCTCGCCGGGGCGGTAGCCGGCCAGGTCCTGCAGTTCGGCGCGACCGAAGCGGCCGAGCAGGTTGGCGGTCAGCAGGCCGTAGAACCGCGTGCCGGGGCCGGCCGGCTCGGTCTGGAAGAGCACGAGATAGCGCGCCGGCGGGGGACGGATGGCGGCGGCCGGTGCGACCAGGGTCCAGGCCAGGACGGCGAGGCCGCCCACGAGGGCGGCCAGCTGCAGCCCGAGGATGAGACGCCAGACCCGCAAAATGCCACCGCCCCACGACCCTGCCGCTCAGCTAGCGGCGGAGTGGATGAGATTGGGTTAACCGGCGACGGCCGGAGAGAAGAACTAGGCCTTCGTCCGGTCCACGGTTTCGACGCTCGGGTTGGCGCGCAGGGCCGCGGCGATGTGGGTCAGGTGACGGGCGTCGTTGACGTCGACGTCGATGTCCACGTCGAAGAAATCCGACTGCCGGTGGCGCATCCTGAGATTCATGATGTTGCCGCCAGCCTGGCCGATGATCGTGCAGACTTGGCCGAGCACGCCCGGCGCGTTGCGGATGGTGGCGGTGAGCCGCGCCCGGGCGATGGCGTTGCGCTCGGCTTCCGGCGTCCACTGCAGGTCGCGCCAGAGCTCCTCGCGATCCTCGAACTCGGCCAGCCGCTCGCAGTCGATGGTGTGGACTGCGAGTCCTCGCCCGTCGCTCTCCAGGATGCCCACGATGCGGTCGCCCGGCACCGGCGAGCAGCACTCGCCGAAGTGGATCGAGACGCCCGGCGTGAGCCCGCCGCCGCGGACGTAGAGCCTGGCCTGCTTGCCGCCCTCGATGCGCCGGCGGGCGGCCGCCACCTCGCGCTCGGAGACCTTGAGCCCCGGGAAGATGGCCTCGAGCACCTGCGGCGGCGAGGTGCGGCCGCGGCCGACGGCCTCGAACAGGTCGTCCTCGCTGCCGGCCGCGAAGCGGTCGAGCGCCGGGCGCAGCGAGACGTCCTTCAGCGTCTTGCCGACGCTCTCGAAGGTCTGCTGGACGGTCGCGCGGCCGAGCTTGGTGAACTCCTCGCGCTCGGTGAGCCGGATGTGCCGGCGGATCGCCGAGCGGGCGCGGCCGGTGACGGTGAGCGAGCGCCAGTCCGGCGGGACGGCCGGGCGGCCGCCGCGGATCACCTCCACCACGTCGCCGTTCTGCAGCACGGTGCGCAGCGGCTTGAGCTCGCCGTTGATCTTCACCCCGACCGTGGAATCGCCGATGTCGGTGTGGACGGCGTAGGCGAAGTCGAGCGGCATGGCGCCCCGGGGCAGGCTGACCAGCTGGCCCTTGGGCGTGAACACGAACACCTGGTCGAGGTACATCTCGAGCTTGGCGTGCTCGACCAGCTCCTCGGCGTCGCCGCCGTGCTCCAGCACCTGGACGAGGTGGCGCAGGTTGACCAGCGGATCGCGGCCGCCGGCCTCCTTCTGGTGCTCGACGTCGAAGCCGTACTGCTCCTCATGGTTCTTGTAGCGCCAGTGCGCGGCGACCCCCTCCTCGGCGACCCGGTCCATGGCCTCGGTCCGAATCTGCATCTCGATGCGCATGCCCTTGGGCCCCACGACGGTGGTGTGCAGCGAGCGGTAGTTGTTGCGCTTCGGCGTGGAGATGAAGTCCTTGAACCGCTCCGGCACCGAGGGCCAGGCGCGGTGGATGACGCCCAACGCGCGGTAGCAGTCCTCCTCGGAATCGACGATCACCCGGAAGGCGTAGATGTCGGAGAGCTGGGAGAAGCCGATCGATTTGCGCTGCAGCTTGCGCCAGATCGAATAGGGGTGCTTCTCGCGGCCGAAGACGCGCGCCGGGATTCCCGCGGCGTCCAACCGGCTGGCGATCTCGCCCGACGCCATGGCCACGGCCCCGCCCTGGTCGTGCCGCAAGGTCTCGAGGCGGCGGCAGATCGCCGAATGGGCCACCGGGTTCAGGTGCTCGAAGGCCAGCTCCTCCAGCTCGGTGGTCATCCGGTGCATGCCGATTGAGCGGGCGAGCGGGGCGTAGATGTCGAGCGTCTCGCGGGCGATGCGCTCGCGCTTGGCGGGCTGCTTGATGTGCTGCAGCGTGCGCATGTTGTGCAGCCGGTCGGCAAGCTTGACCATCAACACGCGCACGTCGCGAGAGATCGCCAGGATGAATTTCCGCAGGCTCTCCGCCTGCCGCAGCCGCTCCGAGGAGAGCTCAAGCTTGGAAAGCTTGGTGACACCCTCGACCAGCTCGCCGATCTCCGGGCCGAACAGCTCGTCAATCTCGGCGCGGGTGACCGGGGTGTCCTCGATCACGTCGTGCAACAGCGCGGTGACGATCGTCGCGGTGTCGAGCCGGTAGTCGGTGAGGATGCCCGCCACCTCGATGGGATGGGCGAAATAGGGATCGCCCGAGGCCCGCTTCTGCGCCCCGTGCATGCGCATGGCGTAGACGTAGGCGCGATTGAGCAACGCCTCGTCGGCGGTGGGATCGTAGGAGCGGACCTTCTCGATCAGCTCGAACTGGCGAAGCAGCTTCGGACGGCCGACCGCGCGCGGGGTGTCTGTCTTGGGGCCGTCCGGGGGCGTGGCGGCGGGCGGGTTCGCCGTCGTCTGGGCTAGCGGTTCTGCGCCTTCGGCGTTCAGTACCGCTCCTCCTGACCGCCATCGCGGTCGCTCTGCAGCGCGCGCACCAGCTCCATCTCGCTCATCTGCGTGTGAGTGGGGTCGGCCAGCAGCGCGAGGGTTTCGGCCTCTTCCTCCGCCTCGGAACGCTCGTCGACGCGCTGCAGCGTGCCGATCAGGCCTTCGCGCAGTTCCTCGGGATCGACCACATCATCGGCGATCTCGCGCAGCGCCACCACCGGGTTCTTGTCGTTGTCGCGATCGACCAGGATCTGCGATCCGGCGGAGATGCCCCGCGCGCGGTGCGCCGAAAGCAGAACCAGGCCGAACCGGTTGGGGACCTTATCGATGCAGTCTTCGACGGTGACGCGAGCCATGGAGACCTCAGGGGCGCAGGGGGAGGACCCTGGAAGATAGAGGGCGGGGGGTTTTTGTGCAATGCGGGAACGGTCGCAGGGGGCGAAGAGAAGGAACCACGAAAGGCAGGAAAAACGCGAAAGACGCTTCGCGCCAGACCACGGAAAGCACGGAGAGGAGCCCATCGGCAGAGGTCCGGCCGGCACGGGTGCCGGGGGCGCGCTCGCTCGCGGTCGCCCCCGCCGTCTTACGTGTCATCCGTGTCTTCCGGGGTTCCTTCGCTTTCGTGATTTCGTCGTGGCTCCAACGAGAGGCGCCGCGTCGCGGCCGACGGTGGCGGCGCGGGCGAGGTCGGCGGCGCTCCGGCCTAGGGTGGGGTGCACCCAGCCGGGAGCGATCTCGGCCAAGGGGCCCATGACGAACAGGCGCTCGTGGGCGCGGGGGTGCGGCACGATGAGTCCGGGGGCATCGATCACTGCGCGGCCGCAGGCGATGAGGTCGAGATCGAGCGTGCGCGGCGCGTTCGGCGCCACGCGCGTTCTGCCAAAGCTCCGCTCGATGGAAAAAAGCGCCTCCAGAACGGCCTTTGGCCGCATGGTCTTCTCGACAAGCGCGACGCCGTTGCGATACTCAGGTTCGCCGGGATCGGGCCAGGCGGCCGAGCGCCACCAGCCCGACCGGGCGAGAACGGGCAATTGGGCCCCAGGGAACCGCGCCAAAGCCGCCTCAAGCAGCGCCTCGGACGACGGGAAATCGCCGGCCATATTGGAGCCCAAGGCGATGATCGTCACCTCATCCAGCGCCTCAAGCCCTGCCTTCAGGAATTTCAATTTATGACCTTTTACCCCACTGACAGGCTCGCTCTCTTCATCGACGGGGCCAACCTCTATTCGGCGGCCAAGGGTCTCGGCTTCGACATCGACTACCGCAAGCTGCTGGAGGAGTTCCGCAAGCGCGGGGTGCTGGTGCGGGCCTACTACTACACGGCGCTGGTCGAGGATCAGGAGTATTCGCCGATCCGGCCGCTGGTCGACTGGCTCGACTACAACGGCTACCGGCTGGTGACCAAGGCGGCCCGGGAGTACGTCGACAGCCAGGGCCGCAAGCGCTGGCGCGGCGATATGGACGTCGAGATCGCGGTCGACATGATGGAGATGGCCGGTCCGGCCGACCACCTCGTGCTGTTCTCCGGCGACGGCGACTTCCGCTGTCTGGTGGAGGCGGTCCAGCGCAAGGGCGCGCGGGTGACCGTCGTCTCGACCGTCAAGTCGCAGCCGCCCATGGCCTCCGACGACCTGCGACGCCAGGCCGACAACTTCGTGGACCTGGCCGACCTGGCCGAGATCATCGGCCGGCCCTCGCGCCTGCCGCGCTTCATCCAGGAGGCCCGCGCCCACGAGCGTGAGGCCGATGCCGAGGCCTGAGCCGGCCCGTGCGGCCTGTCCGCCGGAAGCGCCGCCCGACTGCCCGATCTGCCCGCGGCTGGTCGCCTGTCGCGCCGCCAACCGCGCGGCCCATCCCGACTGGTTCAACGGGGCGGCGCCCTCGTTCGGCGATCCGGATGCTCGGCTGCTGATCGTCGGCCTGGCCCCAGGGCGGACGGGGGCGAACCGCACCGGGCGGCCGTTCACCGGCGACTATGCGGGCCTGCTGCTCTACGAGACGCTTCTCAAGCTCGGCTTCGCCGAAGGGCGGTACGAGGCCAGGCCCGACGACGGCTTGAGGCTCGTGGACTGCATGATCACGAACGCGGTGCGCTGCGCCCCGCCCGGCAACAAGCCGGAGACGGCCGAGGAGGCGAACTGCCGGCCCTATCTCGCGGCGCGGATCGCGGCCCTGCCCCGCCTGAAGGTCATCGTGACCCTGGGCGACGTCTCCAGGCGCAATGTGCTGCGCGCGCTGGGCGGCAAGGCGAGCGACGGCGCGGCGGGCCATGGCTCGGAGTTCCAGGCCGGGCGCTACTGGGTGATCAACAGCTATCACTGCTCGCGGCTCAACACGAACACCGGCCGGCTGACCGCGCCGATGTTCGAGGCGGTGTTCGAACGGGCCCGGGCGCTTCTCGCCGCCTGAGCGGCTTGCCAGCCGGAGCCGGCGGCGCGAACCTTCGCCGGGTGGGGTTCGGAGGGTGCGGCCATGCTGTTCGAGCAGATCGCGACCGGCGGCTGCCAGTCGTATCTCGTGGGTTGTGCGGCGACGCGGGCGGCGGTGCTGATCGACCCCGAGCAGTCGCGGATCGCCGAGTATCGCGGCCTCGCCGGCCAGCACGGCCTCAACGTGCGCTACGTGATCGACACCCACACTCACGCCGACCACTTCTCCGGCAGCCGCGAGCTCGGCAAGGCGCTCGGCGCGCCGGTGGTGATGCATCGGCTGAGCCCCGCCCCCTACGCCGACCTGCGGCTCGACGACGGCGACATGCTGATCGCGGGCTCGCTGAAGGTGAAGGCGCTGCACACGCCCGGCCACACGCGCGATTCCATGTGCCTGCTGCTGGACGACCGGGTGTTCACCGGCGACACGCTGCTGATCGGCGGCACCGGGCGCACGGACCTGCCGACCGGGGATCCGCATGCGCTCTACGAGAGCCTGTTCGACAAGCTCCTCAAGCTGCCGGCGGAAACGCTGGTCTACCCGGCGCATGACTACAAGGGCCGCTCCCACTCCACGATCGGAGCGGAGCTGGCCGACAATCCGCGTCTGCAAAAGACCGAACGGGCGGCGTTCGTGGAGATGATGCAGCACCTCGACCTGTCCGCGCCGACGCACCTCACCGAGGCTCTGCGCACCAACATGAGCGGCGGCAAGACGGTGGACCAGCTGCTGGCGGAGGCGGCGGCCAAGGTGCCGTTCATGTCGCTGGCCGAGCTCGCCGAGCGGATCGGCGGCAACAGCCGCGACCTGGTGGTGCTGGATCTCCGCGAAAGCGAGGCTTTCCGGGCCGGCCATGTGCCCGGCGCGACGCATCTGCCGCGCGGACAGCTTGAGCTCAGGGTCAACAGCGAGCTGCCGGATCCGACGGTCCGGATCCTGACCTGCTGCGAGCTCGGCAAGATCTCCACCCTGGCCGCCGCGACCCTGCGCGAGCTGGGCTATGGGCGCGCGACCGCGCTCGATGGCGGCGTCAAGGCCTGGCGTGAGGCGGGATATCCGGTGGAGACCTGACCGGCTCGCGCGATGGCCGAGGCTCCGCTACACAGCCCAGGTCCTCGTCTACCGGAACGCCGCTAAGTGCCGAAAATGAACGTCCTGGCGGGCCTCGCCGCCCTCCTCGCCCTGCCCCTCTCCACGGCCCTGACTGCCGCGCCGCCCGCCCCCGCGCCCTCGCTCCACGAGCAGGCGCTGGAGACGCTCAAGCGCGGGGTGGCGTTCCGGACGGTGCTGCCGGGCGACCAGGTCCCGGCCTATGCCGCCTACCTGAAGTCCGTCCTGGTGCAGTCGGGCTTCGCGCCCGAGGACGTCACCGTCACGCCGATGGCCGGCACGGCGCGGCTGGTCGCTCGCTACCGCGGCGCCGATCCCGCCAGGAAGCCGATCGTGATCATCGACCACATGGACGTGGTGGAGGCGAAGCCCGCCGACTGGACCCGCGATCCGTTCACGCCGGTGGTGGAGAACGGCTACGTCTTCGGCCGCGGCGCCTACGACGACAAGTTCGACGTCTCCGTCATCGTCACCGTGCTCGGGAAGCTGAAGCGCGAAAGCTGGAAGCCGGGGCGCGACGTGGTGCTGGCGCTCTCCGGAGACGAAGAGACCCAGATGCAGACCGGCCGGGCCAACGCCGCCGAGCTGAAGGATGCCGAGCTGGTGCTGAATGGCGATGCCGGCGGCGGCGTGCTCGCCCAGGACGGCAAGCCCTTGTTCTACGGGCTGCAGGCGGCGGAGAAGACCTACGCCGACTTCGCCGTCACCGTGACCAACCCGGGCGGCCACTCCAGCCGGCCCGGTAAGACCAACGCCATCTACCAGCTCGCCGCCGACCTCGGACGCCTGGCGGCCTACCCGTTTCCGGTGATGCGCAGCGAGATCACGGATCAGGCGCTGCGCGCGGCGGCCCCGATCACCTCCGGCCCCCTAGGCCAGGCGCTCCGGCGCTATGTCGCCAACCCCCGGGACCAGCAGGCGATCGCGATCCTCTCGGCCGATCCGGACTACGTGGGCCAGCTTCGCACCACCTGCGTGGCGACCATGCTCAACGCGGGCCACGCGCCGAACGCCCTGCCGCAGCGCGCCGAGGCCAACGTCAACTGTCGCATCTTCCCGGGCACGCCCTCGGAAGAGGTGCGCAGGGTGATCGAGAAGGTGATCGCCGATCCCGCCGCCAAGGTGACCCGCAAGGACGACGGCTCGATCGACGCGCCGGGATCGCCGCTGCGGCCCGATGTGGTGGCGGCGGTGACCCGGGCGGTGCGCGCCCGCGCGCCCGGTCTGCCGATCGTGCCCTCGATGTCGGCCGGCGCGACCGATTCGATGTTCTTCCGCGCCGAGGGCGTGCCGGCCTATGGCGCCTCGGGCATGTTCATGAAGCCCTCCGACGACTTCGCCCACGGCCTCAATGAGCGCGCGCCCATCGCCTCGATCGACGGGGCGCTGATGCAGTGGGAGATCATCCTGAAGGAGCTGGCGAAGTAGCCTCGCCCTTGCGCCAGTAGTGATACCGCCAAGCGGGCGTGAAGCCGGCGGCCCTGTAGAGGCTGCGCGCGGGGTTGTCCTCGACAACCTGCAGGTAGGCGCGATCGATCCCGCGCTCGCCGGCGGCGCGGCCGATGGCGGCGAGGATGCGGCTCGCGTGGCCCTTGCGGCGCTGATCGGGGGCGGTGCGCATGCCGTGCACGCCCGCCCAGCCACGGCCGAAGGAGACGACGCCCACGGCCAGCGTGCGCCCACACCCGTGGACCGCGGCGAACAGGGCCCCAGGCGAGCGCATGAGGTTGCGGATGCGGCTTTCGGCCTCCTGCGGATCGAAGCCCTCGCCCGCGAAGCAGGCGATCCAGGCCGCGCCGGGCGTCTCGCGGAGCTCGGCGGGATCGTCGGATAGGGCGACGCACCCCGCGGGCGCGCCGAGCTTCATGATGGTGGGCGTGGCGGGCGCATAGCCGCGGGCGGCGAGGGCCTCGCGAACCGGCCCGAGCGTCTCCGTCTCGGCGATCCGGAAGGCGGGCGGCAGCCGGGCGGCGAGGTAGATCTGCTCGATGTCGCCGACGACCCCTGGGTCGGCATCGTGCGCGAGGGGCACGGCGCTCCTTGCGCGGCCGATGGCGCCCGGATCGAGCGGGACCAGCCAGCCGGCAATTTCCACCGCCCGCTCGGGCGCGACCGAGGCCACAATGGCGCGCTCGAGGGATTCGATGTCCGTGTCGCTGAGCCTCACCCCTGCCCCGCTCCGAAGGCTCAGCCCTTTTCCCGCATCAGCCTCGCCTTGTCGCGCTGCCAGTCGCGCTCGGCCGCCGTCTCGCGCTTGTCGTGCAGCTTCTTGCCCTTGGCCAGCGCCACTTCGAGCTTGGCGATGCCGCGGTCGTTCCAGTAGAGGCGGGTCGGGATGATGGTGCGGCCCTCGCGCTGCACGGCGCCGATCAGCCTGTCGATCTCGCGACGCTTGAGCAGCAGCTTCCGGTGGCGGCGCGGCTCGTGATTGAAATAGGGGCCGGCCTGCTTGTAGGGCGGGATGTCGGCGTTGATGAGGACGATCTCGTGGCCCTCCACCGCAGCGTAGGATTCGGCGATGTTGGCCCGGCCGTTGCGCAGGGACTTCACCTCGGAGCCGGTGAGCTGCAGGCCCGCCTCGAAGGTGTCCTCCAGGAAGTAATCGAACCGCGCGCGGCGGTTCTCGGCGATCAGCTTGCCGGCCATGTCAGATAACGCCGGCGTCTCGCATCGCGGCCAGGACCTCGGCGCGGGCGGCCTCGGAGCACGGGACGATCGGCAGCCGCGCCTCCTCGGAACAGAGGCCGAGCTGGGCGAGCGCAAATTTCGTGGGTGACGGTGAGGCGTCGGAAAACAGCGCCTTGTGCAGCCGGATCAGCCGGTCCTGGCCGGCGAGCGCGCCCTGCCACTTGCCGGACAGCGCGTCGTTGTAGAAGGCGGCGCACAACTCGGGCGCGACATTGGCGGTCACCGAGATGCAGCCGTGGCCGCCGTGGGCCATGTAGCCGAGCGCCGTGTCGTCGTTGCCCGAGAGCATCACCCAGCCCTCGCCGCACATCAGCCGCTGCAAGGAGGCGCGCGGCAGATCGCCGGTGGCGTCCTTGACGCCCGCCATGTTCGGCAGCTTGGCGAGCCGGGCGAGGGTGTCGTTGGAGATGTCGATGCTGGTCCGCGACGGCACGTTGTAGATGATCACGGGCAGCTCGACCGCGTCGTTGATCGCCCGATAATGGGCGTAGAGGCCCTCCTGGCTCGGGCGGTTGTAATAGGGCGTGACGACCAGGGCGGCGTCGGCGCCGACCACCTTGGCGTGGCGGACGAGCTCGATCGCCTCCTCGGTCGAGTTGGAGCCCGCGCCGGCGACGACTGGCACGCGTCCTGCAGCGGTCTTCACGCAAAGTTCGACCACACGACGGTGCTCATCATGGCTGAGGGTCGCAGTCTCACCGGTGGTGCCCACGGGAACCAACCCATGGACGCCGCCCGCGATCTGCCGCTCCACCAGGCGCACGAACGCCGGCTCGTCGAACGCGGCGTCGCGGAAGGGGGTCACAAGCGCCGGCAGGACGCCGCGGAATAGGGGCTTGGGCATTTCAGCAAATTGCCGTGAAGGGGCCGCTTGTTAAGCGAAATTCAGAATTGCCGCGACAATATGGGGGAGTGGGCCAAGCTCGCAATGTTCGTATCAGATCGTCGAGGAAAGGGGGGCAGTCCGTTGGGGGACAAGCGCGTGCTCGCAAAGGCCCGGAAAGTCGCACTGATCGCCGGCGTGCTCGGTCTGGCCGCCGCCTCGGCGCGCGCGCAGCCGGCCGACCCGATCGGCGATCTCCTGCAGAACACTGCGCCCGAGGCGCCCGTCGAGGCGGCGGCGGTGGTGCATTCCGCCGGCGGCGCGCTTTCAGCCAACGACATCTCGCTGCTCCGCCGCGCGATCGATTCGGCCCGACGCGGCGACGTGAACGGCGCGCGCGCGGCGCGCAGCGAGCTCTCCGACCCGCTGGCCCGCAAGGTGGCCACCTGGGCGCTCGCCGATTCGGACGGCGATTCGCTGGGCTTCTTCGAGATCGACAACGCCCGCCATGAGCTTGGCGACTGGCCCAGGGGTTCCCGGCGGGAGCTTTCAGCCGAGCGGCAGCTCGAGAGCTCGGGCAAGTCGCCGGCCGACATCGTGACGTGGTTCCGGGGCGACGAGCCGGAAACCCCGCAAGGCGCCATGGCGCTGGCGTCGGCCTACCAGGCGCTGGGACGTCCAGCCGACGCCCAGAAACTCATCAAGCATTTTTGGCGCGACCGGGCGTTCGACGCCGAGTCGCAGCGCGCGATGCTCGCCCGCTTCGCCGGGTTCCTCACCCAGGACGACCACGTCCGGCGCGTCGACATCCTGCTCTACGAGAAGAACACGCAGGCCGCGCGCGATCTCCTGCCCCTGATCCCGGCCGACCAGCAGCAAGCCGCCGAGGCCAGGCTGGCGCTGAGGGCCAATGCGTCGAACGCCACCGAGCTGCTGTCGGCGCTGCCGCCCAGCGTCGCGAACGCCCCGGGGGTCGCGTTCGAACGGGCGGCCTACTATCGCCGGCATAACCTGGAGACGCTCGCCCAGGCCCTGGTCAAGGACTTCCCGCGCGAGGCGCCGACCGCCGAGATGGCCAAGCAGGTCTGGGAAGAGCGCAAGCAGCTGATCATCGCAGCCCTTCGCGCCGGCGACGCCAGGGCCGCCTATGCCGCCGCCGACTGTGACAGCATGACCGGGCCCGATGCGGCTGAGGCCGCCTTCTATGCGGGCTGGATCGCGCTCAGCAAGCTGAAGGACCCTGACGCCGCGGCCAAGCACTTCGCAACGCTCGACCACATCGGCGTTTCGCCGATCACCCGCGCCCGCGCGCTCTACTGGGAAGGCCGCGCCGCCGAGGCGAAGGGCGACCAGGCCTCGGCTGCGAGCTTCTATCAGGCGGCCGCGGCGCACGGCACGACGTTCTACGGCCAGCTCGCCATGGAGAAGGTGGGCCAGAAGCTGACCCTCGCCGCCGATCCTGTGATCACCCCGGCCGACCGCGCCCGCTTCGAGGGTCGCGAGCCCGTGCAGGCGGCCCGGCTGCTCTACGAGCTGGGCTACCGCGACCTCTACCGCAGCTTCGTGCTCAGCCTCGACGACGTCCTGCCCTCCACTGTCGACGAGGCGCTGCTGATCGACCTGGTCCGCGGCTACGGCGACCAGTACCTGTCGATGCTGGTGGCCCGCTCGGCCGCACAGCACGGCTTCATCCTGCCCCAGCGGGCCTATCCCTACCGCGCCCCGCCGCAGGTGGCCGGCGCGCCGGAGCCGGCCCTCGTGCTGGCCATCACCCGCCAGGAAAGCGGCTTCGACGCCTATGCCCACTCCGGCGCGGGCGCGCGCGGCATGATGCAGCTGATGCCGGCCACGGCCGCCGTTGTCGCCCGCCGGATGGGCGTCAGCTATTCGCCGGGCCGCCTGGACGAGGCCGACTACAACATGCAGCTCGGCTCCAGCTTCCTGGGCCATCTCGTGGACCAGTTCTCCGGCTCCTACGTCATGGCCGCCGCGGCCTACAACGCCGGTCCCGGCCGCCCCGCCCAGTGGGTCTCGTTCTGCGGCGATCCGCGCGGGGCCACGGACCCGGTCGACTTCATCGAGTGCATCCCCTTCTCCGAGACGCGCAATTACGTGATGCGGGTGATGGAGAACGTGCAGGTCTACCGGGCCAAGATGAACGGCGGCACCGCGCCCATCACGCTGCACGCCGACCTGCGCCGCGGCAGCTACGGCTTCGCCGCCGCGCAAGCCGCGCCGCTCACCCCGATCAGTGCGGCGCGCTAGCCTGCGCCGCCGTCGCGGGGCGGCGCCGTTCTGAGCCAGCTCACCGCGAACAGCACCGCCCAGAGGGCGTCGACGCTGCCGATGACAAGCGGCGATCCGCGCACGCGACCCATCATCGCCAACGGCCACAGCCCGGCCAGCCAGGTGACCTTCTCGAGGACGGCGACGATCATCACCGGCCGATAGCGCCGAGGATCGGCGCTGATCAGCAGGAACAGGAACTGGAAGACCAGGGCCGCGGAGATCCAGCCGTAGAAGTACTCCGGGTGGGTGATCGCCGGCGGCGTCATCGTCGAGATCGCGCCCTCGGCGAAGTACATCGGGGCGAGCGTCAGCACGCCGTAGATCCCGGCGACCCGGAACGCCCATTTCGCGAATGTCATGCGCCCGCCCCTGATGCTCGCCCGGGCGCGGCCCTAGTCGATGACGAGACCGTCGATCAGGCCGTCGAGGGTGACCTCGATCAGCGCCTCGCGGTCCGCCCAGGCGAAATTGGGCCTGGCGGCGAGCAGCGCCACGACGCCGTGGCACGACATCCACATGGCCTGGGCGGCGCAATCGGCCGAGCCGTTGCGCAAACGCCCGGCGGCGGCGATCTCGCGCACCACGCCGGAGAAGACCTCGTAGCACTCGGCTCCCAGGTCGGCGGCCTCCGAGCCCGCCATGGCCGCTTCGGGCCGCGGCACGGAATAGACGAGCTGGTAGGGGTTGGGGTGATCCATGCCCCAACGCATGTAGGCTTCCAGGATCATCTTCAGGCGCACGACGGCGTCGATCGGCTTAACCGCGATCTCCCGGTTGCGCTCGAGCAGCACCTTGATGGTCTGCTCGCAGATCTCCAGGAGAATCGCGCTCTTGTCGGCGAAGTGCATGTAGAGGGCGGTCGAGGAGACCCCCACCTCGTCGGCGATCCGGCGTATGGTCGCGCCCTCATAGCCCTCGGCCACGAAGATCCGCTCCGCCGCCTCCAGGATCTCGGCTCGTCGCAGATGGCCGTCGCCCTTCGCCTTGCGCGAGGACCGACGGGTCGTGGTCGCTGCAACCGTCACTGGATTCCGATCCTCCCCTACCCCCAGGGCAGCGGACCCCAATTCCTTCGACGTGACAAGCCCGTAACGCACGCCTGCGGCGCCAAGCTGTCCCGGCGGAAGCCCGCGCGCACTGGACGGGCGGCGCCGGAAGCTCGTAAGGGCGCGCCATGAGTCGTTCCGGACCGGTGGTGGCCGACGCGCCCGGCCTGATGCGCACGACCGGCTGGTCGGACTATGCGCTGCTGGATTCCGGCGCCGGCCGGAAGCTCGAGCGCTATGGCCGCTACACGGTCGTTCGGCCCGAACCGCAATGCCTTTGGCGGCCGGCGCTGCCCCCGGACGCGTGGGCGGCGGCCGATGCGGTGTTCGACCCCGCCGACGAGGAGGACGCCGGCCGGTGGCGCTTCCGGGAGACGCCCACGGAGGCCTGGCCGCTCGGCTGGGGCGAGGTGCGCTTCCTGGGGCGCTTCACCAGCTTCCGGCACCTGGCCTTCTTCCCGGAGCAGGCGGCCAACTGGGCCTGGCTCGATCAGCGGATCCGCGGCCTCGCCGACCAGCCGAAGGTGCTGAACCTGTTCGGCTACACCGGGGTCGCAAGCCTGGTGATGGCCGCGGCGGGCGCGGCGGTGACCCACGTCGACGCCTCGCGGCGGGCGGTGGGCTGGGCGCGCGAGAACGCCCAGCTTTCGGGTCTCACCGAACGGCCGGTCCGCTGGATCGTCGAGGATGCGCGCAAATACGCGGCCCGCGAGGCGCGCCGCGGCTCGCGCTACGACGGCATCATCCTCGATCCGCCGAAATATGGCCGGGGGCCTGCCGGCGAGGTCTGGCGGCTGTTCGAGGACTTGCCGGACCTTATGGGGCTATGTGGCGAGCTTCTTTCGGACAATGCCTCGTTCCTGGTGCTCAACGCCTATGCCGAGCGGATCTCCGGCGCGGCGCTCTCGGGCCTGCTCGCCGAGACCCTCGCGGGTCGTGGCGGGCGCATCGAATGGGGCGAGCTCGCGCTGGCTCAGGCCGGCGCGGAGCGCCAGATCGGCATGAGCTTCTACGCCCGGTGGGCCGCATGAGCCGGATCACCTCGCTGCAGAACCCCACGGTGAAGGCGGTGCGCGGCCTGCACCTCAAGAAGGCGCGTGACGAGAGCGGCCTGTTCGTCGCCGAAGGCCTGAAGACCGTCACCGAAGGCATCGAGACCGGCCACGCGCCGCAGCTGCTGCTCTACGGTCCCGAGGCCGCCGAGCATCCGCTGGCCAGGGCCGCGATCACTGCGACGCGACAGGCCGGCGGCGAGGCCTCGGAGGTGACCGAGGCGATCCTCGCCAAGGTCTCGCGGCGCGACAACCCGCAGGCGGTGGTGGGGGTCTTCCGCCAGGCGTACCGCTCGCTCGACCAGATCGAGCCGCAAGCGGCGCGCTGCTGGGTGGCGCTGCACCGGGTGCGCGACCCGGGCAACCTCGGAACCATCGTCCGCACGGCCGACGCGGCGGGTTGCGGCGGGGTGATCCTGGTCGGCGAATGCTGCGATCCCTATTCCGTCGAGGCGGTGCGCGCGACCATGGGCTCGATCTTCGCGGTTCCGCTGACGCGGGCCTCGGAGGCGGAGTTCGCCGCCTGGCGCGATCGCTGGCCGGGCTCGGTCGTGGGGACGCTGCTCGCGGCCAACCTCGGCTATCGCGCCGCGGACTACGTCAAGCCCGCGCTGATCCTGATGGGCAACGAGCAGCAGGGCCTGCCGCCGGAGATGGCCAGCCTGTGCGACGTCAACGTGAAGATCCCCATGCGTGGCCGGGCGGACTCGTTGAACCTGGCGGTGGCGACCGGGATCATGATCTACGCCGCGACGCCTTAGGCCGGCATGGCGGCAAGGTTGCGGTAGCTGAGCGCCAGCATCTCCAGCACCGGCCTCTCGAACGGCGGCTCGTGCTCGACGAAGAACTCGCGCACGCCCTCGGCATAGGCGGCGCGCAACAGGCGCGGCCAGTCGATGACCCCCTCCCCCACCGAGGTCGTCCGGACGTGGAAGGCGTAGTTCGGCTCGACGCCCTTGGCGACGTCCTTGACGTGCATCTGGGTGAAGCGACCGCGATGCGCCTCGAGCAGGGCGGCAGGATCGTGACCCCCGGCGACCACCCAGCCGGCGTCCATCTCGAAGTGCACGAGCGTGGGGTCGGTCTCCTTCAGCAGCAGATCGAGCGCTGTTCCGCCCGCCAGCGGCGCGAACTCCGGATTGTGGTTGTGGTAGCCGAGCTCCAGGCCGTCGCGCTTCAGCGCCGCGCCGGTGCGGTTCAGGAAGGCCGCGGTCGCACGCCAGTCATCGAGCGTCAGCTCTGATCTCAGCGACCTGCCCTCGGGAACAAGGAAGCTGGGCGCCACCACCTGGCGGGCGCCCAGCACGTGCATGTCGGCGGCGAGCCGGGCGAGATCGCCGGAGAGGGTTGGCTCCGGCCCGTTTCCGCGCGTCGGGACGTGGGCGCTCGTGCAGGCAAGGCCGAATTGGTCGAAGGCGGCGCGCAGCGCCCGCGGGCTCTGGCCAGCGTAGCCCGCCGTCTCGACGGTCTTGTAGCCGATCTCGGCGACCGCCTTCAGCGTGCCTACGAGATCACGGCGCAGCTCGGCGCCGACCGAATAGAGCTGCAGGCCGATCGGCAAGCGGTGGCTCCGGAAGAAGGGCTGCGCGGCTGCGTTGGTGCCGCCGGCTGCGAGTGCGAAGGCGGCGGACGAGGCCAGGACCCCGCGGCGTGTGATGGTCATGGCCCCTCCATGGCGGCCAGTGAGCGGCGCCCGCGGCCGGTTGGCAAGCGCCAGGCGCCGCTTGAACGCGGCGCCGAGGACGGGGATGATCGCGCGATACGGACGTCACAGACCGGTGGGCCCGCGCGTCCTTGAGCGCGAAAGCAGAAGGAGCCTCCCCGTGACCCAGCGCCTCAACCTCTACGCCATGAACCAGAAGTCCATCGAGCCGATGCTCGCCATCGAAGCCTATCTGAAGGACTGCGGGCTCGAGCACGCCCTCATGCACCTGGTGAAGATGCGCGCCTCGCAGATCAACGGCTGCGCCTATTGCCTGCACATGCACTCGGCCGAGGCGCTGAAGGAGGGCGAGGATGCGAAGCGCCTGTTCCTCCTCGACGCCTGGCGGGAGTCGAAGCTGTACACGCCGCGGGAGCGGGCGGCGCTGGCCTGGACCGAGGCCCTGACCAACATTTCCGAGACCCATGCGCCGGACGAGGACTTCGCGGCGCTCAAGGCGCAGTTCAGCGACAAGGAGATCGGCGACCTCTCGCTGTTGGTGGCGACGATCAACAGCTGGAACCGCCTCGCCATCGGCCTGCGTTCCGAACATCCGAACGACAAGCCGGCGAGGGCTCGAGTCGAGGCGGCGGAATAGGCCCGATCGATCACGCGCCCCTCGGCTTCGCGCGGGTGGTGGGGGCGGCGGAAACAGGATCCTCCGGCCAGACGTGCTTGGGATAGCGGCCCTTCATTTCGGTGCGGACCTCCTTCCAGGAGCCTTTCCAGAAGCCCGGCAGGTCCTTGGTCGTCTGGATCGGTCGGTGGGCTGGCGAGAGCAGCGATAGCGTGAGCGGGACACCCGCCACCTGCGGGTGCTCAGAGAGGCCGTAGACCTCCTGCACGCGGACCTCGACGCGCGGGCCCCCTTCGGCGGCGTAGTCGATCTCGAAGGAATTGCCGCTGGGCGCGGCCCAGCGGGCGGGCGCCTCGGCTTCGAGCCGGCGCTGCCGGTCCCAGGGGATGAGCGCGCGGAGCGCATCGTCCAGGGCGGCCGGCTTGAGCGCGGCGAGCGAGCGGACGCCGGGGAGCAGCGGGGCGAGCCACTCGTCCGCTCGGGCGATGAGCGCCTCGTCCGAGAGGTCGGGCCAGGCCTCGTCCAGCCGGCGGAGGAAGGCGATGCGCTGCCGCAACGTGCGGGCGGCCGGACCGAACGGAACGTTGGCGAGCCCTTCGGCCCGCACGCGATCGGCCAATGCGCGGGAGATCAGCGCTGGATCCGGATTGTCATCGACGCTCTCGCGGACGGCGAGGCGGCCGAGGCGAAGGATGCGCTTGGCGCGCAGACGTCCGCCGCCGCTCTCCTCCAGGCGGTCCTCCTCCGCAAGCTGGCCCTGGAAGGCGGCGACGATTTCCGGCTCGGTGAGCGGGGCGGCGAGCAGGATGCGGTCGCGCCGCGGGCCGCCGCCGAGTTCGGCGACCGCCAGCCAGGTCTCGCGGGCGAGCGCGTCCGTGGGCTCCAGGAAGGCGCCTCGGCCGGACGTGAGCTGGAACTCCCCGAGCGGCCCCCGGGCGCGGGCGATCCGCTCAGGGTAGGCGAAGGCGAGGATCAGGCCATCGGAGAGCGGCTCTCCCCCGCCGGCCTGGCGGGTAAGCCTCGCCCAGCGCTCGGCGAGCGCCTTGGCGTCGCGGGCGTGGGGCGACCGGTCGCGATCAATCGCGGCGAGCCGGTGGCGCAGGTCGACGTCGCGGCCGCCGAGATTGTGCTCGCTGACGAGGGCCGCGATGCGCGAGGCGCGGGGCGCCTGGCCGGTGTCAGCGGCCTTCAACACCATGTGCGCGAGGCGCGGCGCCAGAGGGAACTCGGAAAGCGCCCGGCCGTGCGCGGTGAGCACGCCCTCGGGCGTGAGCGCTTCCAGGCGCGTGAGGAGCGCGCGCGCCTCGGCGTAGGCGGCGGCGGGCGGCGGATCCAGGAAGGCGAGGTCGGCCGGATCCCTCGCGCCCCAGCGGGCGAGGTCGAGCGCCAGGCCCGCGAGATCGGCCTGCAGCATCTCCGGCTCGGCGTAGGCCGCAAGCGCCCGGGTCTCGGGCTCGTCCCACAGCCGGTAGCAGACGCCGGGCTCCGTGCGGCCGGCGCGGCCGCGGCGCTGGTCGGCGGCGGCGCGCGAGACGCGGATGGTCGCCAGGCGGGTCAGCCCGCTCGCCGGGTCATAACGCGGGACGCGGGAGAGGCCAGCGTCGATCACCAACCGGACGCCCTCGATCGTCAGGCTGGTCTCGGCGATGGCGCTGGCCAGCACCACCTTGCGGCCTCCCCGCGGCGCCGCGGCGATGGCGCGGTCCTGGGCGGTGGGGTCCAGCGCGCCGTAGAGCGGCGCGATCTCGACGTCACGACGGCCTTGCAGACGCTCCGCCAGCCGCTCGGCGGTGCGCACGATCTCCCTCTGGCCAGGCAGGAAGACCAGCATCGAGCCGGTCTCTTCGGCGAGGCCGCGCTCGATCGCCCGGACGGTCTGGTCCTCGATGCGGAGGGCGGGGTCACGGCCGAGATAGCGCGTGGCGACCGGGAACGTCCGACCATGGCTCTCGATCACCGGAGCCGCGTCCAGGAGGCGGGCGACCGCCGCGCCGTCGATTGTGGCGGACATCACCAGCAGCCTTAGGTCCTCGCGGATCAGCCGCTGGGCGTCGCGGGCCAGCGCCAGGCCGAGATCGGCGTCGAGGCTGCGTTCGTGGAATTCGTCGAAGATCACGCAGGCGACGCCGGCGAGCCCCGGGTCGGCCAGGATCATGCGGGTGAAGACGCCTTCGGTGACCACCTCGATGCGCGTCTTCGCAGACACGCGGGACTGCAGACGGACGCGGATGCCAACGGTCTCGCCGACGCTCTCGCCCAGCGTCCGGGCCATGCGCTCGGCGGCGGCGCGCGCGGCGAGCCGCCGGGGCTCGAGCACGATGATCCTGCCGCCGCTGATCCACGGCGCGCCGAGGAGCTCAAGGGGAGCCACCGTGGTCTTGCCGGCGCCCGGCGGGGCGACCAGCACGACCGCATTGCGCCGGGCGAGCTCGGCCTGCAGCGCCGGCAAGGCCTCGTGGATCGGGAGCATGGGCCGCACATAACACGCCTCCGCCGCGCGTGCGGCAGGGCGCATCGGCTCGGGACGGAAGCCCTACTCGTCGGTGCTCGGCAGCTCCATGGGCTCGGCCTCGTGGCCGCGGACGATGATGCCGCGGCCGAGCGCCGACATGCGGATGCCGTAGAGGAAGTAGATGACGATCCCCGCCACCAGGTAGATCAGGAAGAACTTCCGGGTCGCGGGCGTCGACATCAGGCTGAGCAGCAGGATCAGACACATGATCGCGCCGAGGATCGGCACCACCGGGAACAGCGGCGTGCGGAACGGCCGCGTCAGGTTGGGCTCGCTGACGCGCAGGTAGATCACCGTGATGCAGACCAGGGCGAAGGCCGCGAGCGAGCCGACGTTCGAGAGGTCCGAAAGCGCGTCCAGCGACAGGAAGCCCGCTGCGCCCATGGCGACCACGCCCACGATGATGGTGTTGATCCAGGGCGTCCGGAACCTCGGGTGGACGGTCGCCAGCGAGCGCGGCAGGAGGCCGTCGCGGCTCATGGTGTAGAAGATCCGGGTCTGGCCGTAGAGCAGCACCAGCATCACCGAGGAGAGGCCCGCGATGGCGCCGATCTTCACCAGGGCGGAGAACCACTTCAGCCCCATCATGTCGGTGGCGAGCGCGATCGGGGCGGGCACGTCGAGCTGGCTGTAGGGCACGATGCCGACCAGCACCGCTGAGGTGGCGATATAGAGCGCCGTGCAGATGATCAGGGCGCCCAGGATGCCGATCGGCATGTCCTTGGCCGGATTGCGGCTCTCGGCCCCGGCGGTGGAGACCGCTTCGAACCCGAGATAGGCGAAGAAGATGATCGCCGCCCCGTGGATGACGCCGCCGACGCCGTACTTGGTGGAGTTGTCGCCGGTGATGACGGCGACCAGCGCGCGGCCGATCTGGTGCCACATGTCCATCGGCGTGCCGGCCGGCGGCGCCGGGATCTGCGGCGGCACGAGCGGGCTCCAGTGCGCGGCGTTCACGTAGCGCGAGCCGATGGCGATGAAGGCGATGACCACGGTCAGCTTGATGGCCACGATGATGTTGTTGACCGTGGCGCTTTCCGAGACCCCGCGCACCAGCAGCAGGGTGACCAGGGCGATGACGATGATCGAGGGCAGGTTGACGACGCCCGTGCCGACCACGTGACCGGCGACGTCCTTGATGGCCACCCCTGGCGCGGCGGTGAGCTCCGGCGGGATGATCCAGCCCAGGTCCTTCATCAGGCTGACGAAATAGCCCGACCAGCCGACGCTGACGGTGGAGGCGGCCAGGCCGTATTCGAGCAGCAGCAGCAGGCCCATGACCCAGGCCGCTCCTTCGCCCATGGACGCGTAGGTGTAGGAATAGGCCGAGCCTGAAACCGGCAAGGCCGACGCCAGCTCGGCGTAGCAGAGGGCGACCAGCGCGCAGAGCACGCCGGTGATGACGAAGGAGACCATGATCGCCGGGCCGGAGTACTGAGCCGCCGCCCGGCCGGTGAGCACGAAGATGCCGGTGCCGATGATGCAGCCGATGCCCAGCAGCACCAGGTTCAGCGCGCCCAGCGTGCGCTTGAGCTCCCCGTGCTCGTGCTCGGCCTGGATCTGGCCGACGGATTTGCGCAGGAAGATGCGCGAGATGCCTGACGCGTTGGCCATTAGGGCTTCCTCGAATCCCCGACTCCCCCGAGCGGGTGTTTGAGGGCACGCTAGCCGCGCCGCCCGCCCCCGGCAATCGGGGCTTGCAGGCTGCGGCGCAAGCGCCGGGGTTTGTTGTGGTTTCGCGCGGTCTTCCTATTCTTAGGGCGAACCGCGCCGCGCCGCGGAGCCATAGGATTCGATCTTGAACGCCCCCGCCCGCCCCGACCTGCCCATTCATGCGCTGATCGCGCCGGTCACCCCGCTGCAGCAGAACTGCACGATCGTCTGGTGCGCCAAGACCAAGAAAGCGGCGGTGATCGATCCCGGCGGCGAGGTCCCTCGCCTGCTGGCGGCGCTGCAGCAGTACGAGCTCGATCTGGAGAAGATCTGGGTCACCCACGGCCATCTCGACCACGCCGGCGGGACCGCGGCGCTGAAGGCGGCGACCGGCGCGCCGATCGAGGGGCCGCATCGCGAGGATGCCTTCTGGATCGACCAGATCGAGGCCTCCGCCGCCCGCTGGGGCATGCCCGACGCCAAGGGATTCACCCCGGACCGCTGGCTCGAGGAGGGCGACACCGTGACGCTGGGAGAAACCCGCTTCGAGGTCCGCCACTGTCCCGGCCACACGCCGGGGCATGTCATCTTCTTCCATCCGGGCGCGCGCTTCGCCCAGGTGGGCGACGTGCTGTTCCAGGGCTCCATCGGGCGCACCGACTTCCCGCGTGGCGACTACCAGACGCTGATCCGCTCGATCACCGAGAAGCTCTGGCCGCTCGGCGACGACGTGAGCTTCGTGCCTGGCCACGGCCCGATGTCGACCTTCGGCCAGGAGCGGCGGACGAATCCCTTCGTGGCCGACGAGATCCTCGCCGAAGGTCCGCTCCAAAGCTGATTTCAAGCACGAAATCCGGGTGTTACCCTCACCTTCCAGCATCCGGCGCATGGAGACCGCGCAAGACATGACCGCCCAGGGGGCTCGCATCCTGATGGTGGACGACGATCCGGGCATCCGCGACGTGGTCTCCGAATTCCTGGGCCGCCACGGCTACACGGTGTCGACCGCCGCCGACGCGCGCGAGATGGAGCGGGCGCTTGAGCGCGGGCCCGTCGACTTGATCGTGCTCGACGTCATGCTGCCGGGGGAGGACGGGCTGGCGGTCTGCCGGCGCGGCGCCTCCCGCGACGGCGGGCCGCCGATCATCATGCTCTCGGCCATGGGCGAGGACACCGACCGCATCGTGGGCCTGGAGCTCGGCGCCGACGACTACCTCGCCAAGCCGTGCAATCCGCGCGAGCTCCTGGCGCGGATCCGCGCGGTGCTGCGACGCGCCGAGTCGCGCGGCGCGAGCAGCACGGTAGGCGCCTCGTGCGAATTCGCCGGCTGGGCGCTCGATCTCGTCCGTCGCGAACTGCGCTCCCCGCAGGGCGTGGTGGTGAACCTGTCGTCCGGGGAGTTCTCGCTGCTGCGAGTGTTCGTCGAGCGGCCGCAGCGGGTGCTGACCCGCGACCAGCTGCTCGAACTGGCGCGCGGTCCCGATTCCGACGCCTTCGACCGGGCGATCGACGTGCAGATCAGCCGTCTGCGCCGCAAGCTTGACGACGGCGGCGGCGGGCAGGACCTGATCCGCACCATTCGCAACGAAGGCTATATGTTCACGGCCAAGGTGAGGCGGGCATGAGACTGGCCTCGCGGGGGCGGCCGACGGCGTCGCTGTTCGTCCAGCTGCTGGCGCTGGCCATGCTGACCCTGGTCGCGGCCGAGGTGATCAGCCTGGTGCTGATCTTCAACCTGCCGCCCCCGACGCCCGACTTCTATCGGCTGAGCGAGATCGTCCAGACCTTCCGGGGCGGAAAGGCCCTGTTCACGGAGCGGCGGCCGCTGGAGCTGCGCACCGTCAGCGCGCCGGCGGGCGTGCCGCTCGACACCCGCCTGGCTCCGACGCTGCGCGCGGAAATCGCCAGGAACCTGGCCGTCGCCCCGAACCGGGTGGTCATCGCCGTCGACCGCAATCCCTTCTCCGACCGGCGGGTGCTCCGGACATTGCGCGACAAGATCGTGCGCGAAGGCGTCAATGAGGAGCACTTCCTCGTGGCCCCCTTCGAGGTGGCCGTGAAGCGTCCCGACGGGCGCTATGACGAGGTGCGCCCGCAGCCCGCCTTCGGGCTCAATCCCTGGCAGCAGCGGATCGCGCTCTGGTTCGTGCTTTCGGCGCTGGCCATGGCGCCGGTGGCCTACATCTTCGCGCGACGGCTGTCGGCGCCGATCCGTCTGTTCGCCGGCGCGGCCGAGCGGCTCGGCCGCGATCCCCGCGCCCCTGCGCTGGCGCTCCGGGGCTCGGCGGAGATCGGCGTCGCGGTGCGCGCCTTCAACGACATGCAGGAGCGGCTGCGGCGCTACGTGGAGGACCGCACGGCCATGGTGGGCGCCATCGCGCACGATCTGCGCACCCCCCTAACCCGCCTTCGCTTCCGCATCGAGTCCCTGCCGGAGGACCAGCGGGCCAAGATCAGCGCCGACATCGACCAGATGGAGGCGATGATCTCGGCGGCGCTGACCTTTGTGCGCGACGCCGGCCAGCCCGGCCAGCGCACGCCATTGGAGCTCTCCTCCCTGCTCGAGAGCCTCTGCGACGAAATGGCCGAGACCGGCGCGAGGACCGAGATCGAGACCGGCGAGAAGGTGGTGCTGGAAGGCGATCCCATGGCGCTCAGGCGGCTGTTCGCCAACCTGCTCGACAACGCCGTGAAGTTCGGCGGCCGGGCCAGCGCGCGGGTCACGCGCCAGGGCGCGACCGCGGTGGTCGAGATCGACGACGACGGCCCGGGGATCCCGCCCACCGATCGCGAACGGGTGTTCGAGCCCTTCTATCGGCGCGAGCCGTCGCGCAACCGCCAGACCGGCGGCGCGGGCCTGGGCCTGGCCATCGTGCGCTCCATCGCCCGCGGCCATGGCGGCGACGTCGCCCTCGTCAACCGCGCCGGCGGCGGCCTCACCGCGCGGGTGCAACTGCCGCTCTAGAGCGCAGCCCGTCTAAGTATAACCTGCCGCACGACGCCGATTTTCGCCAGAAGAAGCGCCGCCAGCTTCCGCATCCCGATCGGTCCGATACAGGCCGCACGAAATAGCCGCTGGCGCGAAGCTTCGTGGCGCGACCCGCAACGGCTTCACGGGCTTGCGAAAAACTCGTGTGGCGGCGAACGCAACCTTGGCTGCGTCTCGATGGTTAGCCTGACCGCAACCCCCTGCGAGGCGCCATGTCCGAGCCGGAAATCCCCTTACAGCCGAATTTTCCGGTCGGGCCGGGACGCGTGGTGATGCGCGTCTCGGGCCGGGGCGGCCGCCTGAGCAACGGCCCCGCCAGCTCGCGCCTCGCTCGCCCTGACCACACCCGATTAGGAGAGCCGTTCTGATGCCCAGCGTTGAATCCAATAAGCCGCGCGCGCGCCGAGGTTTCGCCGCGATGAACCCCGAACGTCGTCGCGAAATCACCCGCAAGGGCGGCGCCTCGGTGCCCGGCGAGAAGCGCAGCTTCGCCAAAGACCGCGACCTGGCCGCTTCGGCCGGGCGCAAGGGCGGCGAAGCCTCCCGCGGCGGCGGCCGCTCGCGCAGCCGCTCCGGCTAAGCCTTCAGGAGCACGACCGCGAAGGCGGGCTGGGCCTCGGTCCATGCCCGCTGGAGCGTCCAGCCCGCTTCCGCCGCCAGCCGCGCGAAGCCCTCGACGGTGAACTTGTACGAGTTCTCCGTGTGCAGGGTTTCCCCGACCACGAAATGGAACCGCCGGCCCGCCACGACGACGTCCTGATGGCGCCGGCTCTTCAGGTGCATCTCGATCCGGCTCTCGGCGGCGCTCCACACCGCTCGGTGATCGAAGGCCTCGAGATCGAAGTCGGCCCCGAGCTCGCGGTTCATCCGGCCCAGCAGGTTCTTGTTGAAGGCGGCGGTGACGCCCAGCGCATCGTCATAGGCTGCGATCAGCTGCGGCTCGGGCTTGATCAGATCGAGCCCGACCAGGAAGCCCGCGCCGTCGCCCAGCAGGCGGCGCGCGCGCTCCAGGAACGCCCTCGCCTCCTCCGGCGTGAAGTTGCCGATGGTCGAACCCGGGAAGAATCCGACGACGGGGCGGCCGCGCGCTTGCGGCGGCAGCTCGAGCGCGCGGGTGAAGTCCTCCGCCAGCGGCGCGAGCGCCAGCCCGGGATAGTCGCGGCCGATGGCCTTGGCGGCGGCCGACAGCGCCTGCGGGCTGATGTCGATCGGCGCGTAGACGGCGACCTGGGGGGCCGCCTCCAGCACCACGCGGGTCTTGAGGCTCGCACCGCTGCCGAACTCCACCAGCGCGGCGTTCCCGGGGATCTCGGCGGCGATCTCGGGGGCGATGCGGCGAAGCAGGCCGATCTCCGTGCGGGTCGGGTAGTATTCGGGAAGCTCGCAGATCGCCTCGAACAGCCGCGAGCCCTCGGCGTCGTAGAAGTACTTGGGCGGAACCGACTTCTGCGGCTTCGCAAGGCCCAGCAGCACGTCTCGCTCGAACTCGGCGTCCGGCTGCGCCGGCTCGCGACCCGGCGCTGTGTCCCGCGCGAGCCGCACGCCGGAGAACATCCAGCGTTGGTGCGGGTAGAAGAAATTGCGATAGCTCGGCCGCACATGGCCGGCTGGCGTCACGCAGGCGCCGCCGCGCAGCACGAACTGGCCGGCCATGAACTTGCCGTTGTACTCGCCGACCGCGCCGGCCGCGGGCCGGAACCCCGGATAGGGGGAATAGGCGCTGCGGGTCCACTCCCAGAGGTCGCCGAACATCTGGCGAAGCCCGGGACCCGGGGTGGCGGGCGCGGCATGCAGCCAGCCGGATCCCAGAAACTCGCCACCACCGGAGCGCACCTCGCGGGCGGCATGCTCCCACTCGGCTTCGGTGGGCAGGCGCGCGCCGGCCCAGGCCGCGTAGGCCTCGGCCTCGTAGAGCGAGACGTGGCTGACCGGCGCCGCGTGATCCAGCGCCCTGAGCCCGTGCAGGCCCATTTCCAGCCAGCCCTCCTCGGCCTGCCGCCAGTAGAGCGGAGCCTCCCAGCCCTCGGCTTGCACCCGGGCCCAGCCCTCGGAGAGCCACAGCCCGGGGCGGCGGTAGCCGCCGTCGCGCATGAAGGCGAGCCATTCGCCGTTGGTGACCAGCCGGTCGGCGAGCTCGAAGGGCTCGAGCCAGACCCGGTGCCGAGGCGTCTCGTTGTCGAACGCGAAGCCTTCGCCGGCATGGCCGATCTCGGTGAGTCCGCCCTGGAAGGCCACGAAGCCGAGCGGGGTGACCTCGACGGTCGCGGTGCGCCGGGGCGGCGCATAGGCGGGATGCAGCGGCGAGGCCGCGAAGAGGTGCAGGATGTCCATCAGGATCAGCTCCTGATGCTGCTCCTCGTGGGCCAGACCGAGCTCGACGAGCGGCCGCAGAGCGTCCTCGGATTCCGTCGCGAGGAGCCGCGCCATGGCCTCGTCCACATGGCGGCGATAGGCGATCACGTCGGCGACCGAGGGACGCGTCAGCAGACCGCGCTCGGGGCGCGGCTGGCGCGGGCCCAGGGCCTCGTAATAGGAGTTGAAGAGGTAGGCGAACCGCGGGTCGAAAGGTCTGTAGCCGGCGAGCCTCGGCTCCAGGAGGAAGGTCTCGAAGAACCAGCTGGTGTGCGCCAGGTGCCACTTGGTGGGGCTGGCGTCCGGCATCGACTGGGCCTGCTGGTCCTCCGGCGTGAGGGCGCGGGCCAGCGCCTCGCTCGCGCGGCGGACGGCGCGGTAGCGGGCGACAAGCGTCCGCGGCGCCTCGGCCTGCGGGGCGGCGATCCTGGTGGGCTCGTCCGGCTGGCTCATGCGCTCCCCCGTTCAAGCGAACGACGTGTGGTCGCTCCCGGCGCGTTTCAAGATCGAGCGCCCCGTTTCCCGAGAACGCCGCGCAACGCGAATCCGACGACCCAGGTTCCGGGCCTTTTGCCGGTTTTGCGCGTTGTTCCAAGCCGGAACAGATGACTCGGGGATGCGTTCATCGCTCGCCGGAGGGCTTGAGGCAGATGCCCGGGGTCGGGCGGAATGAGGGCACAATGGACGCGACGTCCAATTGGCGGGACGATGTCGTCGGATTGATTCCAGCGTTGCGAGCGTTCGCCTGGTCGTTGAGTCACAATGGATCCGACGCCGACGACCTGGTGCAGGACACGCTGATCAAGGCCTGGACCAACCGGGACAAGTTCGAGCCCGGGACGAACCTGCGCGCGTGGCTGTTCACGATCCTTCGCAACACCTACTACACCAACGTTCTGCGTCGCCGCCGCGAGGTGCGCGACGAGAGCGGCGAGTACGCCGGCACGCTGAAAGCCGCGCCCACGCAGGACTGGAGCGTGGCCATGCACGCGCTTCAGACCGCCCTGCAGCAGCTGCCGGACGAACACCGGGAGGCCCTCATCCTGGTCGGCGCGGCGGGCCTTTCCTACGAGGAGGCGGCGGAGATCTGCGGCTGCGCGCTCGGCACCATCAAGAGCCGGGTGAACCGCGCGCGGGCGCGCCTGCTCAAGATCATGGAAGCCGACGACGCCACCGACGTGATGGCCTTCGAGACTCTCGGCGCGATGGGCCGCGCCTGATGCTCGGTCCGCGCTAGCCTTCCGCGGTCTCGGGCGGCGGCCTCGCGGGCGCGTCGAGCTGATCGACGACGGACAGCAGGCGCTCCGGCGCAGGCCGCGCCTTGAGACGCCGGAACATGCTCTGCAGCGCCTCGGTCAGCGCCGCCTTTTTCGCGCGCTCGCTCGCCATCCCGCCGCGATAGGTAGCCCGCCGCGGCGCAGGCGGCCATTGGATTTGCAGGCTCCGCCTGCGGCAAGTTGGCCTGCGCGCCGCCGCGCTCGACGTTGCGCGCGCCGACCACGGAACAGCGCGTCCGGGCGCCGGGTTGAACCCGGGCCTGACCCCGCACAGCTCTGGAGGATGAAGATGGCTGACGGCGACCGAGACTGGGGATTCAGCGGACGCCGCGACGAGGGCCGCCCGCAGGACGAGGACGATCGGCGCCGGGCCGAACGAACCCGCGAGGGGGAGCGCCGCTCCTTCGACCAAGCGGGGCGCTTCAACTCCGACGAGGACCGCTACGGCCCGGGGTCACGTGGGCGTCGCTGGGAAGGCGCCGAGCCCCGGCGCGCCGAGGGTCGCTGGGAATCCCGCTACGACCAGGACCGTACGGGCTACCGAAGCGCAGGGCGCGAACAGCGGTTCGGCGGTTATGGCGGCCAGGAGTACGGCATCGAAGCCGGCCGCGAGGCGTGGCGAGGGCGCGAGCCCGAGCGCGGCGCGGCCGGACGCAACGAGCGCGAGACCTGGCGACCGGCCGAGGGGGCGCCGTACGGCGACCTCGAGCTCAACGCCCGCAACCGCAGCGTGGAGGAGTATGGCGCGCCGCATGACTACGCCTATCACCCCCACGAAGGCCACGAGTTGGACCCGGAGTACCTGAGCTGGCGTAACGAGCAGTTGCGCAGCCACGACCGCGACTACCAGGAATGGCGGCGCGCCCAGCAGCAACTGTATGACGACGACTATCGGCGGTTCCGCGACCATCGCCGCGACCACTTCGGCCGCACCTTCCAGGAGTGGCGTTCACAGAAGATCCCGGCAGGCGGCGTCCCCGACGCCGGCGGCGGCTCAGGATCGGAATTCGGGCGCGAACCCCCGCAGGTGCAAGCCGCAGCCAGCGGCTGGGATGGCCGCGGCGCGCCCGAGGATCGCATCGCACGCGTCAGCGAGGAGGCCCGCCAGCGCCAGGACGAGCACGCCCCCGACGAGGCGAAGGGCGAGGAGAACCGCTGAGAGGGCGGCGAGGCCCGGCCGGCCGCCTCAGCGCTTCGCTTCATCCGGATAGACCACCGGCAGCACCAGCGCGGAGGGGTGGGCGACGTCCATGTAGACGCTGTTGACCGCCACCCGCGGCGGCAGCTTGTGCTCGCCCGGCGCCTCGCCGGTATTGGGATTCACCTCGAACCGCGGGCTGTTGCTCGAGGTCACGTGCAGGGCGATGCGGTGGCCCTTCTCGAAGGTGATGGCCGTGTTCCAGAGGTCGATCACCAGCTCCTCCAGAGCGTTCGGCGTCATCATCCTGACGTCGTCCGGCATGCGGCCGTTCCGGTAACGGGCGCGGATCGGCGCGTCCAGCACCAGGGCCTCGTAGCCATCCGGGTAGACGTCGACCAGCTTGGCCATGAAGTCGGTGTCGCGGCCGTCGGTCGCGCCGTAGAGCTCGACCTTCACCGGACCCGAAACGACGACATCGTGGTCCAGCACCGGCGTCTGGAAGCGCAGGTAGTCCTGCCGAGCTGGGATCGCGCGCTGGTCCATGGGGCCGCGCTCGAAGGTGAGGTTGGCGCCGCCCACGGTCGGGACCGGATTGGCCGGATCGTCGCGATAGGAGATCTTCGCCTCCGCCGTCGTCGGCGGCGTCTCGGAGAGGCTCTTGTCCGGCTCCAGGTAGTAGCGCACCTCGCGGTAGGCCGGCGGCCAGTTGGCGGAGCGCAGGATCCGGTTCTTCGAGGAATAGGCGCCCTTCTCGGCGGAGGCCATCATGACGTAGGTGACCGGCGGTTCGGCCATGATGCCGTTGTCGATCCCCTTCAGCCAGTAGTCGAACCAGCGGATCTCCTGATCGCCGCCCAGCGCCAGCCGGTCGAGGCCGGGATATTCCAGACCGCCTGACAGCGGCCCATGGCCGAACGGGCCCATGTAGAGCTTCTGGTTGCCGCGCGCGCCCTGGGCGCCCTCGTTCTGCAGGTACTCGAAGTTGGCGATGTTGCCGCGGTTGAAGATGTCGTACCAGCCGCCGACGTTGTAGATCGGGATGCGGATGAACTTGGCGTTGGCGCTCATCGCGAGCCGTTGCCAGAACGTGTCGTTGACCACCCGCCGGCGTCCCTGATCGAGCACATCCTCGGCGATGCCCTGGCCGCGCTCCCAGCCGAGGACGTCCTTCTCCTTCAGGACCCCGCCCGGATAGGAGTTCTTCACGAGGTCCTGCGGCGCGACGACGACGTAAGCGGCGACCAGGTGCGGCGGGGCGGCCATCGCAGCCTCGTTGGAGGTGATGCCCATCGCCGAGCCGCCGGTCAGGCCGACCTTGCCGTTGCTCCACGGCTGCCTGGCCGCCCATTCGACGCTGTCGTAGCCGTCTTCCACATCGTTCTCGAACGCGGCGTAGAAGCCCTGCGAACGCCCCTTGCCGCGCACGTCCTGCAGCACGAAGACGTAGCCTGCGTCGGTGTAGTGCTTGGCCTGCTTGGCGAGCGCCGCCTTGGCCTTCGCGCCCTTAGGGTCCTTCTCCGGATCGATACGGCCGTCCTTGAGGTACGGCGTGCGGGTCATGATCACCGGCCAGGGCCCCTTCCCGGCCGGCTTGAAGACGTTGCCGGCCAGCTTCGTCCCGTCGCGCATGACCGCGTATTCCTCGACAGCGCCGGGCGGCAGGCCCGGCCAGCGAGACTCGGCCGCCGGTTTCGCCGCGGCCGCGGGTCGTGCGGCGGACTGCGAGGGGGCGGGCGCGGCGCCCGCAGCCAAGACAAGAACAACGGCCGTCGTTGCGGCCAGACGCGTCACTGCGATCATCCTGGTCAGTTCCCCCGAGCGGGTCGTGCGCCCGCGAAATAGCTGGCTCAAATCACGCGGCCCGAGCCACGGCATCCATCCAACCACAGCTTTCCGCCCGCGTCAGCGGGCCTTGGCCGCGACGCGCTCCAGCCAGGCCGCAAGGTCGGCGACGACTTCGGCGCGGTTGGTCTCGTTCAGCATCTCGTGGCGGCCGCCGGGATAGATCTTGACCGTGAGGTCCCGCAGGCCCGCGGCCTGGTAGCGATCGATGAGCGGCTGCAGCAGCCTGAGGTCGTCGTTGATCGGGTCCATGTCGCCGACGAACACATAGATGGGCAGGTCCTTGCGGATTCTGGCGATCTCGGCCGGATCGCGCAGCCGCGCGGAGACGCGGGCGAAGCTCTGCTCCGAGCCCGGCTTGCGGGAGAAGCCGCAGAGCGGGTCGGCGATGTAGGCGTCGACCTCGGCCGGGTCGCGCGACAGCCAGTCGTAGGGCGTGCGCGGCGCCTCGCCGTCCATCCGGATCTCGTCCAGTCGCTTGGCAGGCCCGCGGCGATCCCCGAAGGCCGCCGTGCCGGAGAGCACCAGCCCGTCGATCGCCTTCGAATGATCGAAGACGTAGGCCTGGGCGAAGAACGACCCCAGGCTGTGGCCCAGCAGGATGATCGGCAGGTCCGGATGCTCGGCGCGGGCGAGCGAGGTGAGCTCGTGCAGGTCCTCGACGATGAGCTCGGCGCCGTGCTCGCCGAAGTCGCCCAGCTGTTCGGGGCCCTCGACGGTGAGGCCGTGCGCCCGGTGGTCGTCGGCGTAGATCACCCACCCGCCGGTCATCAAGGGCTCGAGCGGCGCCTTGTAGCGGCGGGCGTGCTCGCCCATGCCGTGGGCGACCTGCAGGACAGCCCGCGGGGTCACCGCATCGTCGGCCCAGCGGAAGCCTGCGATCGAGGCGCCCTCGGCCCCGGTGAAGCGAAAGGTCCGTTCGCGGATCGCCATGGCCTCGCTCTCCCTCGCGCCCTAAAGAAAGCCTTGATGCCAAGGCTTTGGGACATCTCGCAACCGCTTCGGCCCGAGCTGCCGGTGTGGCCGGGCGATACGCCCTTCCAGGCGGCGGCCACCTGGAGCCACGGCGCGCGCTCGCCAGTGCAGGTCTCGAGGGTGATCCTCTCGACGCACTCCGGCGCGCATGCCGACGCGCCCCGGCACTACGATCCGACCGGCGCGACCGCCGAGGCGCTTGACCTCGCGCGCTATGTGGGCCCGTGCCGGGTGGCGGACGCGCGCGGCGCCAGGGGGGCCGTGCGGCCGGCCGACGTGGCCTCCGCCCTGCGAGATCCGCCCCCGCGGGTGCTGCTGCGGACCTATGAGGCCTTCCCGCACGACCGCTGGGTCTCGGACTTCACCGCGGTTTCGGCCGAGCTGATCGAGGTCCTGGCGGGTCTCGGCGTGGCGCTGATCGGCACCGATGCGCCTTCGCTCGATCCGGAGGCTTCGAAGGCCTTGCCGGCGCACCAGGCGGTGCGGCGGCTTGGGCTGTCGGTGCTCGAGGGCCTGGTCCTCGATCACGCGCCGTTCGGCGACTACGAGCTGATCGCCCTGCCGCTGCCGCTCAGCGGCCTCGACGCCGCGCCGGTGCGCGCGGTGCTGCGCGAGCTCGCCGGATGAGCCTGAGCCGCGGCGAGGCCGAAGCGCTGGACGCGGCCGATCCGCTGGCCGGCCTCCGCCAGGAATTCGATCTGCCGGACGGGGTGATCTACCTGGACGGCAACTCGCTGGGCCCGCCGCCGAGGACGGCGCTCGCCAGGCTGTCGCGGACCGCCGCGGCCGAGTGGGGCCGCGATCTGATCCTGAGCTGGAATCTCAACGGCTGGATGGAGGCGCCGCTGCGCATCGGCGGCAAGATCGCCCGCCTGGTCGGCGCAGAGCCGCACGAGGTGGCGGTGGCCGATTCCACCTCGGTGAACCTGTTCAAGTTGGCGGCCGGCGCCCTCAGCCTTCGGCCGGGCCGCACCACGCTCTTGGCTCAGACCGGCGAGTTCCCGACCGATCTGCACATCCTGCAGGGCCTGGCCGCGCTGCTCGGCGAGCGCGCGCGGCTGAGGATCGTTCCCGAGGGCGAGCTCATCGCCGCCATCGACGAGGACACCGCCGCCCTCGTGCTGACCCACGTGCACTATCGGACCTCCAGGCGCTGGGACATGGCCGCCGTGACCGCTGCCGCCCACGCCAAGGGCGCGCTCGCGCTCTGGGACGTGAGCCATAGCGCCGGCGCGATCGGCGTCGACCTGAACGCGGCCCGGGCCGACCTCGCGGTGGGCTGCGGCTACAAGCACCTCAACGGCGGTCCGGGCGCGCCGGCCTTCCTGTTCGTGGCCGAGCGGCACCTCGGAACGATCCGCCAGCCGCTGACCGGCTGGCTCGGTCACGCGGAGCCCTTCGCCTTCGAGGACCTGCACCGCCCGGCGCCCGACGTCCGCGCGCTCACCACCGGCACGCCGCCGATCCTCAGCCTGGCGGCGCTGGAGGCCGGGATCGACCTGCACCTGTCGGTCGACCGCGCCCAGGCCGAGGCCAAGGGCGCGGCGCTCTCGGACCTGTTCATCGCCCTCGTCGAGGCGGGCTGCCCCGAACTCGGGCTCGCCTCGCCCCGGCGCGCGGCGGAGCGCGGCCTGCACGTCTCGCTCACTCATAAGGACGGCTACGCCATCGTCCAGGCGCTGGCCGCGCGCGGCGTGATCGGCGATTTCCGCGCCCCCGACGTGCTGCGCTTTGGCGTCTCGCCCTTGTTCACCCGCTTCACCGAGGTCTGGGACGCGGTGGAGGCGTTGCGCGACATCCTGGCCACCCGCGCCTATGACCGGCCCGAGCACCGCGCGCGCAAGGCGGTGACCTAGCGGCCTTTGAACTTCGGGGCGCGCTTCTCGCGGAAGGCGGCGACGCCCTCGCGGACGTCTTCGGAAGGGTTGGAGATCATCACCGCCATCTGGGCGTCGGCGAGCGACGACTCGAAGCCGGTCTCCATGGCCTTGGCCATCATCATCTTGGTCAGGCGGACGGCGAGCGGCGCCTTGGCGGCGAGCGCCTCGCACATCGCAAGCGCCCGCGCCTCCAGCTCGGCGTCGGCGACCACCTCCGTCACCAGCCCCAGACGCTCCGCCCTCGGCGCGTCGTAGATCTCGTGGAGCAGGCTCATCTTCAGCGCGCGATCCAGGCCCATGAAGCGCGGGAACAGCCAGGCGCCGCCCTCGTCCGGCAGCAGGCCGACCTTGTTCGAAGTGTCGCCGAGCCTGGCGGAGGCGGCCGCGAGCCGGATGTCGCAGCCCAGCGCCAGCGCCAGCCCGCCGGCCACCGCATAGCCGCGGATCACCGCGACGGACGGCTTGTCCAGCCGTCGCAGCATCGCGACGACGGCCTGCATGCCCTCGCGCATCTCGCGCCCGTGGCCCATCGGCGCCTCGCGCACCCAGCGGCCGTGCGCCGGATCGCCGCCGGTCCCCGAGATGTCGCCGCCCGTGCAGAAGGCCCGCTCACCCGCGCCGGTGATCATCAGCGCGCCCATGCCGTCGTCGTCGCGGAAGGCGGCGATCGCGTGCTGCAGCTCCTGGGTCATGCGCCAGGTGTAGGCGTTCATCGCCTGCGGCCGGTTCAGCGTGATGCGGGCGACGCCTGCGCCCGGATGGTCGACGAGGATGGTCTCGTGCTCGGCGGACATGGATCGCTCCGGGGCCTTGCGAGAGCTTAGACGCCGCCGCGCGCGCGTCGACAAGCGGGCGGGCTCGTGAGAAGCTTTGCGTGAAACAGACTAGGCCACAGGGAACGGGCTATGACAGCCATGGCGCAGCCGGCCGAGCTAGACATCGGCGGCGTGATCCGCGACATCATCGGCGTGCTGCGGCGCAATTTGACGCCGTTCCTGCTGCTGGCGGCGATCCTGGTGGGCATACCCTCGGTGCTCACCGGCCTCGCCCAGACCATGTATCTCGGCGCCGGCGGCTGGTCGCATTTGCCGAGCTTCGCCTTCGCCGGGCTGATCCGTCTGGTCGCTTCGCTGATCCTGCAGGCGGCGCTGATCTACGGCGCCGTCACCGACCTCAACGGCCGTCGCGCCTCGGTGAGCCAATGCCTCTCGGTCGGCCTCAACGACTTCCTGCCGCTGTTCGGCATCGGACTCCTGGCCGGCATCGCGATCTGCATCGGCCTAATGTTCCTGATCGTGCCCGGCGTGATCCTGGCGGTGATGTGGTGCGTGGCCGTTCCGGCCTTCGTCGCCGAGCGCATGCCGGTGATGGAAAGCTTCGGCCGCAGCGTCCGGCTCACCGAGGGCAATCGCTGGCGCATCTTCGCCCTGTTCGTGATCTTCGCGCTGGCCTCCGCGGTCCTGAGCGCGGTGGTCGGCGCGGTGACCGTCTTCGCACCGTTCGCCTTCCGCGCGGTGGTGGTGCAGCCGATCGTGGCGGTGATCACCGGCCTGGTCGGCGCGACCGGCGCGGCGGTCCTCTACGTCGAGCTGCGGCGGATCAAGGAAGGCGTCGACCCGGCGCGGATCGCCACGGGGTTCGAGGCGAAGGACGGCGCGGCGCCGTAGGCCCGAGGCGTTCGCGCAGAGCCATGAGAAGATTTGTGTTGAAGCCAATCCTCGGACTCGTGCTGGCGGCATGTTTGTCCGCCGGCGTGGCGCAGGCCGCGGAAGCGCCGTTCATCGGCACATGGAAACTCGACCCGGCGCGGAGCCGGCTCCCCGATGCGATGAAGGTTCAGCGCCGGGGCGACGCCACCTACGCGTTCGATTTTGGCGGCGGCC